>JBEKSN010000038.1:0-27396 GCA_049517055.1 Candidatus Acidiferrales bacterium
CAGGCGGGGCTGAACGCGCTCACACAGACGTACGGCATCGACACGAATCTTCTCGGCAAAGCCATGGGCGTACCCGCGGAGCTGCTCAACGTCCGGCAACGCGCGTCGAGCGGATCGTCCGTCGGAGGACTAGGCGGGCTAGTGGGGTTGGGCTCCGGCATCGGTTCCTTGTTTGGGTAGAGAACTGTGCGAAGGCGTTCCGCCGCGGTTTGCCCGCTGATCGAGAAAGTCAAAAGAGGCGGCCCTTCGCAAAGAACTCAGGGTGAATCCCTTTGGGATTCACGAGACGGGCCGGCGTTACGAAAATCTGCGGGTCGGTATCGACTGGGCGTCGCGGGGTGTGACACACTATCCGGCCATGCGCGCGACAAAATTTGAATTTGAGCAGCGCTTCTGGATTATCGGCGCGATCATCTGGTTGGGGTTCTTTCTATACCGGTTCGATCACGTCAATTTCGCGGTGTGGTTGTTGCATCTGGCCGCGCCATCGATCGATCCCGAAAGCGCGCGCGAAAATGATTTGGGCCGGCTGATTTTCGGAGCCGGCGCGATGCTGGTTTTTCTTTCCGCATTGATTCGCACCTGGGCCACTGCATATCTGAAGACGGAAGTGGTTCATGACATGGCCCAGCATTCCGAAGGTTTGGTGGCCGACGGGCCGTACCGCTACGTGCGCAATCCATTGTACCTCGCGAATCTGCCGCTAGCTGCGGGCATTGGGACCATGGCTAGCCGCGCAGGGTGGCTTTTTATGGTCCTGGGGATGTGGTTCTTTATGTATCGCCTGATTTTCCGCGAGGAAGACGGGCTGCTTCGTACGCAGGGGGAATCCTATCGCGCTTATTTGAAAGCGGTGCCGCGGTTTTGGCCGGCGCTGACGCCGCGCGTGGCGTCCGGCGGCGGGCAAGCGCGCTGGGGGCAGGCATTCGCTGGAGAAATGTTTATCTGGCTGATGGGCGTCGCGGTGCTGTGCTTTGCCATTACCTTGAGTTTGAAGCTGTCGGGCATCGTACTGGCGGCGAGCTTTGCGGTGTACTTCATCGCCGTCTATCTGGTAAAGAAACGCGCAGCCGCGGCAAAGTCCTAAGCGGTAGATCGCTCGTCGCAACTCCCCAACTCGGTCACGCGCGAAATGCTCTTCATTCTCGGTACTGCCCCTTGGTCAAAATTATTCGCATAGTCGATGACCCGTATTGGTGGACCGTGGCGCTCTCGTCCCTGGTGCAACTGGTGATGTTCATTCGTTGGATTTACCGGCGTATTCGCAACGACGAAATGATGCGCGCGTTTGTGGAGGACATGGCCAAGATACATTTGCCGCACACGTACGCGCTGCTCGAAAAAATCTGCGCGCGGCAGGGAATTGACGTGTCGGACCGCCCGCCAATAAATTGGATCGATTTGCACAACCCCCGGCATTGATATTTCGCCGCATTAAAAGGGAACACGTCAAATGCTGACAATTACCCGTATATTCGCATTGATTTTGCTCGCTACTGCTTGGATTACGCTGGGTGCGCCGGCGGTATTTGCGCAGGGATCGCAGCGCGCCAACGTGGTGCAGGGCGACACGGGGCAGGCCATCGCCGGCGCAAACATATGGGTCTGCACCGGTATGGTGCTGCCGGCTTACAGCAGCACGCCCGCATGTTCCCCGACCGCCGCGATTTATTCCGATCCCACGCTGATGACGCCGATCACGCAGCCGCTCGTTTCCGACGGCCTTGGCAATTACAGCTATTTCGGCGTCGCGGGAACGTACACGGAAGTGATCACGGGGCCGATGATCGCCGGGTACACTTCGACCGTCGTTCTGCCGTGCGCGCCGAGTTCTCCGACGGCGGGATGCGGAGGCAGCGCGGGAAATCCGGCGTCGCCCTCGGGCTCGATTCAATTCAACAATATCGGAGCGTTCAGCGCGTCCATTTTGAGCCAGGATTCTGGCGCGACGACAATCACCGACACCGGCAACATGAGCGTGCAGGGAGCGCATGCCACGGTAAACACGGCGAGCAACGGCGGATTCAACCTCAACGTGAACGGCACGGGAAACTTTCTCGGTTTGGTGACCACCCCAGGCGGATTGTCCGCAAACGCCGAATCACCAAACAGCGCGTTGAGCGTGCCTACAAAACTCTTCTTCATGGCCGCGGGCTGCAACAACGCAACGGCGGGAAACGGCTGGCAGATTGGTACGACCAACGCTCCCACGCCCGCCTGCCAGGGAACGCACACACGCAAAGGCGTGTTGCAATTCGCGCGCGGCAACGTGGCATACATCGAGCTCGAGCTTCCGGTGGACTGGAACTTTGGCGTGAACGTGGATTTGAAAATTGCGTTCACGACCACAGACACCACTAATGGCCATTTCACCGCTTGGAGCGTGCAAACCGGATGCAATTCGCTGACCGGCACGGTGACCGACGATCCGGTGCTGAACGCGGCGCAAACGGTCTCGTCCACCGTTGGCAGCACGGCCGTGTCCGGCGCGGAATATCTTACGCTGCTTACTGCGTTGAACACGACGGGCTGCTCGGCGGGGAACAACTTCGTCCTTGCCATCACTAGAAATAATTCCGGGTCGGATACCAACACGGACGCCGCCGTTGCCGCCAAATGGGCGGAGCTGACCTTCGGCCGCACGATGAACAGCACGAATCGCTGATTGGCGGAGCACTTGTACGGTCGGCATCCCGCCGGCGTTTGGCGCGCGGGCAGCAACAGTCAAAAGAGCCGGCCCTTCGCAAAGAACTCAGGGTGAATCCCTTTGGGATTCACGAGACGGGCCCGGCGCTACGAAACCCGAGCGACGCTGGTTGTGCAATGGCCGCTTGCAGGGGCGGCAGAGGCTCGGTTCCACCAAGCAACAATGCGCCAGCCTGAGGGCCGCCGCTACAAAAGCCAACCGTACACCGAACTTCACGACGACGACACGAGAATCGACGCACTTTGAGTGTTCCAGGGAGATGCGATGCAATCCTGGCAGAAATTCCTTGATTCGCTGGCCACCAAGGGCGGGAATCTGCTTGTCCTGTTTGTGTGCTTCGCGGGACTGCTGGGCCTGCTGATTCACGTTTTGCATCACGGCGATACGGGGAACGTGAGCATGGTCGTGGTCTCGACGTTTTCCGGATTTTCCGGCGCGTTGATGGCAACGCTGACCGGGAAAGACAGCAAAGAGCAGCGCGAACAGACTCACGCGGCAACGCTAACGTGACGATTCCCGGTGTGAGCGGTCCGACCATTTCTTCCAGCACCGCAGTGGCTGGAATTTCCGAATCTGGCGCCGCACATACGAGCGGTGCGCCGAGAATTGATGGGCCTGTTTCGTAATGCAAGCTGCAGCATATAGCGAGCTCAGCGCGCTCGATTTGATGAAGCTGTGCGTGTGGCGCGAAGCGCGCGGCGAAGGAATTTTGGGCAAGCGCGGCGTGGCGCAGGTGATTCAGAATCGCGCGAACGACCCTTCGTGGTGGGGACACGACATTCGCTCGGTAATTCTGAAGCCGTGGCAATTCTCGAGCTTCAACGCGGCGGACCCTAACTCCGGGAAATGGCCGGCGGAGGGCGACCCGTCGTTCCAGGATTGCGCGGATGTCTGCGAAGCGGTGGCAACGGGGAAGCATGAGGACATCACCAGCGGCGCGACTTCGTATTACGACATCTCGATTCCGCCGCCGGCGTGGGCCGCGGACGGAAGCAACGTCTTCACGCTGGCCGCCGGCCACTTGCGTTTCTACAAACTCGCTGCGGTAATGGTGAGTGACATCGACCTTGGCGTGTAGATCGCCCTTTCGAACAAACCTCCACCCCGCAGTAAATTCGGTTTCTTAGCGCGGCTTCAACGAGCTAAAGCAGGTGTACAATGTTGTTCTTCGGATTCACCTGGGACTCCGGGACTAATTCTCAGCCGCAAGGGAACTTGGGATTCTGGAGGAGGCTCGCTTGGAAACCGCCATTGGAGTATTCGCTTCGCGAGAACGCGCAGAAAACGCGCTGGGATATTTGCTGGAGAACGGCGTGCCGGAGGACGCGATCGTCTATTTGACGCGCTCTGAAACTGAGGCTGTGGCTCTGGGCAAGAAGATCGGCGGCTTTGCCGGCAGTATTGCAGGCGGAGCGGTTGGTTTCGGAGCGGGAATGGCGGCTGCCTCGTGGGCGCTGATTCCCGGCGCGGGCGAAGTTTTCGCCCTGGGCGCGGGCGCTGCTGCGTTGCTCGGACTGCTGGGAAAAAAGGCCGGGGCTGCAGCCGGCGCGAAGTTGACGAAGAATGTTGACGCTGATGTCGTTCGGGACAAACAGTCGGCTGAAGACGCGGAGGTTTTTCTAGACATTCTGAAAACAGACCGGTCGCTGATTGTGGTCAGGACGGAATCGCACGAAACTGCAAAAACAGCCTGCGTGATATTCGATCGCATGGGTATCGCCGGGACTGCAACGCCGCCGATATTGACGCCGCCGTCGGAAAAAATGGAGGCGGTGACCAGGCCGGCTGGTAACGGCGTCACGGTATTGGAAATACGCGGAAGAATTATTCTGGGGGTGGGCAATGTGGTACTTCGTGACGCTGTTCAGGATCTGGTCGTGCGAGGGAATATCCTGGTCCTGCTGGATTTGCGCGAAGTGGAGCACATCGACAGCGCGGGGCTGGGAGAGCTGGTGCGGAGCCACACGTCCCTGCGCAAGGCCGGCGGCCAATTGAAGCTGTTGAATCCAAGCGCCAAAATTATGGACATGTTGCGAATGAGCATGCTGCACAAAGTTTTCGACGTGCAGACGGACGAAGCCAGCGCTATTAAATCTTTCAGCAGATCATCGCAATCGGGAGCAACGGCGTAAATTGCGCTGCGGCGCGGCACATTTCCGCTGCCGATAGTTCGTTTCTGAATTATGGCAATCCAACACGTTCTTTATGTTCCGCAATCACAGTCGACAATGTATCCGCGGTAGGGCGCGGCCTTTCAAAGGTTCGATGATGAAAAACATTTCGTTAGCGCTGCCCGTTCTAGCACTCGGTTTCATCCTGGCGCCCATCGCGAGTGCACAGACGCAGAGCATTTATATTGCGGCGACCGCGCAAGGGGCAGGCACGGGAGCGGATTGCGCGGATGCACTGCCGTACACTTTTTTTAATTCGAGCAGCAATTGGGCTGGATCCTTCACTACAGGGAAAATTAGTCCTGGTACGACGGTGCCCATATGCGGAACGATTACGGCATCGGCTGGCGCAAGCGGCTTCCTCGCGTTTCAGGGCAGCGGGACATCCGGGCATCCCATCACGTTGCAATTCACCGCTGGAGCGGTTTTGACCGCACCCTATTGGGGCACGAATGGAGCGATTTATTCCAACGGCAACAACTACATTACGGTGGACGGAAACAACCTTGGCGGAACGGTGACGGCGTCGGCGAACGGAACGACGAACATTTACGTGCATACTTGCGTCTGGGTGACCACCGGAAGCAATCCACTGGTGAACTGCACGGACGAAGGCGGCTACAACACTTATTCCATTTGGATAAATGGCGGATCGAATTCCACCATCACAGGGAACGCAGTGAACGATGCGCATTGGGGACTGACGTTCACTTTCAATTCGGGAACGACGTCGTCGAACGACCAGATCACCTATAACACGGGGTTCAATCTGGACCACGGAGTTTTCACAGCGGACAACAATTCGAATGCGACCATCACCGGGTTCGTGATTGACCACAACAATATTACGGGCGGGCAGAACTGGGACGACATCTCCGACCAGAATCACCATGATCCAATTCACATTTCGACCAACAGCACGGGTACAACCATGCCCGCCCCGCAAATCTCGAACAATACGATTTTGACCGGCGCGAGCTTTCAAGGCATCCACGCGAACACCGCCATCTACATCGCGGGAGGCTGC
This sequence comes from Candidatus Acidiferrales bacterium, assembly GCA_049517055.1. Lineage (GTDB taxonomy): Bacteria > Acidobacteriota > Terriglobia > Acidiferrales > UBA7541 > Palsa-295. The sequence continues at coordinate 5,906 of JBEKSN010000038.1, forward strand.
TCGGGCTGCACCAACGGCTCAGGAATCACGGGCGCGAACGTCTTCAATAATGTGATCCGCAGCGGTTTTACCGGGACGATTGGCTCCATCACCTGCCAGCCGATTTACGGAACCGCGGCTATTGCCATGTACGGGCTGAACGGCCTCGCGGCCAACAACACGATCTACGGGAGTTCTACTTCAGCTTGCAGTCAGGGAAATTCCTGCATTCAATATCTCGGGGCGGGAACGATCCAACAGAACAATGTCTGCCAGGGCTTCTCTCTGTTCACGATCAACGACGGCGGCAGCACCTTGGGATTCAGCAACTACAACGATGTGTATGGGACGGGGACCACTCCGTTTCATGCGGTTAGTACTTATTATGCTTTGGCAAGTTGGCAGGCTTGCACCAGCGGGTGCCAGACGACGGCGGGCGCTCCAGACTTGAACAGCACGACGGCGAATCCGCTGCTGAATACTTCGAGCGTGCCACCATACCAGTTGACGAACAGTGGTTCGGCGGCGTGGCAGAAGGGTACGAACCTGACTTCGCTCGGCGTTGCTGCGCTTGATATAGACGCAAACGGAGTGGCGCGGCCGGCGACCGGGAATTGGGATATGGGCGCGTATGAATCTTCGGCGAGCGGGGCTGTGACGCTCACTCCGACGTCCTACACATTCGCCACCACGGTGGTGGGCCAGCCCAGCTCGGACAGCCCCGCCGTTTTCACACTGGCCAACAGCAGCGGCTCGACTGTCACGAGTATTTCAATTTCCTTTACAGGCGCGAACGCAGGGGACTTTTCCCAAACGACGTCGTGCGGAAGTTCTCTCGCGAACGGTTCGTTCTGCTTGATAAACGTTACCTTCACTCCCGCAGCGGTCGGTTCGCGCAGCGCTACGCTTAGTGTTTCGGACTCAGGCGCCGGCAGTCCCCAAACTTCCAGTCTTTCCGGCATAGCAGTTCCTTCGGTGACCAATCCGTCGCCAGCCAACCCCGTCACATTTGGAGTTGTGGTCACGGATCCTTCAATTCCACCCCCGGTGAAAAATGAAAAACACGCGCAGAATCTTTCTCCTTACAATTTTGACCACGTCGCTCTGGTTGGCTTCCTGCGCCAAGACCGTCCCGGTAACCCCGCCGGCGCCTCCGCCAGTCAATAAAGACTGGCTCATCACCGCCAGCTTCAGGTACAACTTTACGAACTATATGCAGTGCGGCGCGAGTATCACTTCCGGCTGCATCACGGGATTTACATGGGGCTATCTGAACGCTCAGGGTGCGCAAGTGCCGCTGAAAACCAGTCCGGTCACGGTGTGCTCCGGCGCGTCACAGCCACAAGCTTGCACCGACACCGCTAATAGCCAACTGCCTATCGGCTCGGACACCTTCACGATGGTGGTGAACTACATCGACTCAACAGGCAAGCCGCAAATCACTTCGCCCGTAACATCCTCGTCACCGGTTGTTATCGCTGCCGGCCTGCCGCAGGGTTTCACCATCTCCGCCCAGTAGCCAGAAGCTGAACACCAGCGGGACGCGTTCGTTGACTTGCTGCGACGCGCAACCTAAGATGCTCGGTTAATGGCGGACTCGCGCCCACTTAGTGGAACAACGGTTTCGCATTACCGCATCGTGGAAAAGCTCGGCGGCGGCGGAATGGGCGTCGTGTACTCCGCCGAGGACACAAAACTCCGCCGCCTGGTCGCGTTGAAATTCCTGCCGGACGATACTGCGAGCGATCCCCATGCCATCGAGCGCTTCCGTCGCGAAGCACGCGCGGCCTCCGCACTGAACCATCCAAATATTTGCATCATTCACGACATTGACGAAGACCAGGGCCAGCATTTCCTGGTAATGGAATTTCTGGAAGGCCAAACGCTGAAGCACCGCATCGCGCAAGGATCTATCCCGGTGGACGAACTGCTGGAAATCGGGATTCAGGTGTCCACTGCGCTGGACGCTGCGCACGGGAAGGGAATCGTTCACCGCGATGTCAAGCCCGCGAACATTTTCCTCGTTCGGCATGGGCAAGCCAAAGTGCTCGATTTCGGCTTGGCCAAGGTTGTGGCGACGCACCGCGTGGTCCCCGGCATCACTGTGTCGGCGCTTCCCACTGCGTCCGAGCAAGAGCTGCTGAGTAGCCCGGGCTCGGCGATGGGCACGGTGGCCTATATGTCGCCGGAGCAGGCCCTGGGCGAAGATCTCGACGCGCGTTCGGATCTTTTCTCCTTCGGCGTGGTGCTTTACGAGATGGCCACGGGCGCCATGGCCTTTTATGGCGCAACGTCGGGAGCGATGTTCGACGCGATCTTGCACAAAGATCCGGTGCCGCCGGGCCGGTTGAACCCGCAGCTTCCGCCGGAACTCGATCGCATAATTCACAAGGCCCTTGAAAAGGACCGCGCGCTTCGCTATCAGCATGCTTCCGAACTGCGCGCCGATTTGCAGCGCCTGAAACGAGACAGCACTTCCGGACGCGTGTCTATTGCAGGAAGCGGAACTCAACCAGTCCTTTCTGAACCGGCGGCGCCTTCTTCATCTTCGGGTCTGTCTGCGCAGGCATCCGGTGAAAAGACCTCGAGCAGTTCTGTTGTCGTAGCCGTTGCGAAACAGCACAAGATAGGCCTTGCCACCGGAGCGTTGATCGCGATCGTGGTCCTGGCTGCAGCGGCCTATGGTCTATATGCACTGCTCCACCGCGCCGGCCCCGCGCCGTTCGCGGACTTCACCATCACGCAAGTCACAAACAACGGGAAATCAGTCGAAGCGGCCATTTCTCCGGACGGCAAATATCTGCTGAGCGTCCTGGAGGACAAAGGCAAACAGAGCCTTTGGCTCCGGCACGTGTTGACCAATAGTGACACCCAAGTGATTACGCCCGCCGAGGCCTATTACCAGACCCTGGCATTTTCTCCGGATGGCAATTACATTTATTTCCGTAAGGCCATAGACAACACGCATACCGGGTACAACGCTTTCCGCGCTCCGGTGCTGGGTGGCACACCGCAACTTGTTGTGCGAAACATCGACAGCGCGATCAGCTTCTCTCCCGACGGAAGAATAGCCTACTCGCGGGGAAATGATCCGGAGCTTGGAAAGTTTCAAGTGCTCATCGCGAACGCGGACGGCACGAACGAAAGGATGTCTTATAGCGGGCCTAGCACGTTTGCTCCGGTATCCGTACCCTGGTCGCCAGACGGCAAACAGATCGCTACACTTAGGCCCGGCCCCGGCGAGCCGATGAGTAACATTGAGTTCCGGGATGTGACGTCCGCCAAAGTGCAGGCGATTGTACCTTTCGATAAAATTCAGCTCAACGACCTGGTATGGCTGCCCGACGGCCGCGGCCTGTTGGTTACCTATCAGAACAACGGGACACCTCTTGCGCGGGCTCAGATCGGGCTGCTCTCCGCAAAAGCAACCGAATTTCGTGCGATCACCAAGGATACGAATAGCTATCGGACACTGACACTGTCGGCCGACGGAAAGGCGTTGGCTACTGTCCAACAAAAAGTTTCGAGAACTTTGTATGTGTTGCCGGCCAGCGGATTCGCCGGTAGTCCTCCGGCCCCGGCCTTGGCGCAGCTCAAAGACTCTTTCGTCTTTAACTGGGCGTCAAACGGAGACCTGTACTTTGCCGACGGCGGCACTTTGCTGCGAATCTCACCAGACGGCGCGAGCAAGACGACCATAGTTAGTGACCCTGGCGCTGTAATAGCGGCGGCGATCGCGTGTCCGAATGGATCCGACGTGATACTCCAATGGGACGGCCACTCCGCTGCCAAGATCAACGTTTGGCGCATGTCTCCCGACGGCTCCAACCTGAAGCAACTCACCTATGGCAGCGCAGACCTTTCCGCAAAGTGCATGCCGGACGGAAAGTGGGTGTATTACGAAGACTGGGTCAACTCTCACATTATGCGCGTGCCCATAAACGGTGGAACCCCTGAGATTGTGCCGGGAACGATCGTTCCGCACACTATTTTCTCGTCGCCGGGCTTCGGTACTTCAGCGGATGGGAAGTGGCTTGCGATCCTTCTTAGCCAGATCGAGTCGAACGGCTCCGGCACCAATAAAATTGCGCTGATTCCACTCGATGCCGGACCGAATCCACCCGTGAGGTTGCTCGACCCCGATCCGAGGGTTGCCGTGAATCCACAATTCACTCCCGATGGAAGCGCGCTCGTGTATCCCATTCGTGAAAACGGAGTGGACAACTTGTGGCTCCAACCGCTCGACGGCTCCCGCGGCCGCCAAATTACTGCCTTCGAAACGGATCTGATCCAGGCCTTTCATTTCTCGCCCGACGGAAAGAACCTCGGCGTTTTCCGCGAGCACGACGAATCCGACGTGGTGCTTCTGCACGATGCCGGCGGATCACCGCGCTGACGTAAGCCAAGTTATCGGAACGATCCACCGCCAGGTTCTTAGCTGAGATTCTCCGTTGCATTCACATCGGAAGGGAATTCCTCCGCATCACGCACGCCTGTCTGAATCCTCAATCTAACGAAACCCGTTCGTTCGCACGCAGTTCAATCCAGGAGAAAAACGAAATGAAAACCCTACGTAAGGCAGCAGACGCAGTACTGATTGGAGTTCTTTGCGGCTCGCTGGTAATAAGCACAGTTACGCTCGGCGGCTGCAATTCAACGCAAGTGGAAGCGGACATTCAAAAAGTAATCGCGCTGCTTCCTACAGCTGTCCAGATCGCCGGCAGCATCTTGAACATCGTTGCCGCCGCGGAAGGGAACTCAGCTCCCAGCGCCTCCGTTCTCGCCACGGTGAAAAACGCTTCCGGGCAAGTCCAGGCGGATCTGACCTTGGCGAATAGCCTGGTCGCGCAGTATCAAACCGACCTGGCCTCAGCTCCCGCAGGCGTCCTGGGACAGCTCGACGCGGCCGTCGCCGACGCGCAGCAAAACATCGCCGCAATCCTCAGCGCCGTTCACGTTGCAAACGCCACAGTGGTTGCGGCAGTGAATTCCGCAGTCGCCAGTGTGCAGACCGTAATCCTCGCGCTCATCGCTGTGTTGCCGGCACCCGCGCCTGCCGCGCTTTTTCCCAAGCTGAGCGCTTCGTTGCAGGCCGCAGGAATCCAGCCGGGAAGTGTGAAGGTTGCGATTCCCACTCCGCACGCATTCGCCAAATCGTTCAACAACGACGTGCGCATCGTGGCCATCCAGCAAGCTTACCCCACGGCACCGATCAAAGTTCCCGTCCCGCACGTTCGCATCTTCGGCGTGCCTCTGCCGTAGTGAACGCGATGACCACTGTGGACAAACGGAGAACAGAAAATGACTCTGCCTCTTTCACCGAATGGCCGGAGATATGGCGCACTCAAAAGCAAACCGGACGCCAGGGATTACGGCATGGCCTCGATCTCGCTGCCGAAAGTGATTCCTTCCGTGATTGACCTCACCGAATGGTGCGGACCGATTCGCGACCAGGGCGATCTGGGAGCTTGCACCGCCTTCGCCGGCACCGCGATGTCGGAGTTCCTGTGGCGCAGATACAAAAACCAGGAACTCGTTTTCAGCCCGCTCTATTTGTATTACCAGGAACGCGCGCTGGACGGCGACCGCAACAAAGGCGACACCGGATCCACCGGGCGCACTTGCGTAAAAGCGCTCAACCAATTCGGCGTCTGCCTCGAAGCGGGCGATCCCTACAACCCGACCGCCTTTGCGAATCCACCCAGCAGCGGGGAATCGCAGCAGGCGCTGTTGTATCGCTCCGGCGCGTACCACGCCATCACGAATGTTCAGGACATGAAAGCGTGCCTCGCCTCGGGCTACGGCTTCATCGCTGGATTCAACGTGTTCAGTTCCTTCGAGTCTGACGCGACAGCCGGTAGCGGCTTGATGCCCGTGCCAAATCAGCAGACAGAAACGGCCCTAGGCGGCCACGAAGTGTTTTTCTGTGGCTACGACGATGCGATGGAATGCCCCGGCGCGTCGCTCGGAGCCTTCAAGGTCCAAAATAGCTGGGGGACTACCTGGGGGCAGTCCGGTTTCTTCTGGTTCCCCTATCAATGCGCCGCGGACACCTCCATCCTGATCGACGCCTTCATCCAGCATTTCGGCAAGCCCTGGTAATGAGCCCCGGAAGAGTTACCTCTCAAGGCGCGAGTCAACTCGATACTCTTCGTTCGAAGAAGCCGTCGCATCCGCCTAGGCGTACGACACGGGCAGCGAAGCTGATTCTGGCGATCGAATTACTCGGTTGCTCGAATCGTCCGCCCTCGATAGTAGCTTCAGAAGACCGCGGCGAACAGAACCCAGCAGGAATTCGTACAGTAATTGCCCGGTTTGAAGAGTGTATCGCTAAGCAGCGTCTTGGTCTAAGTGCTAGTCACGCAACCAACACCGCATAAATTACGTTAATCCCGCCGAGCAATGTAGTTGGCGGCATCCGCTGACTCGCGGAGCGAAGGCATTGCTCCGACTGCAATGTCCAGTCGTCGCCGTACCCACAAACTGCGTCTTGTGCGCCCATTTTCGCCTTGATCCCAAATATCGCAAAATACCTATTGACACGACCTCTCAGTTAGCAGTACAACGGCGCCTAGGGGCACAGTTCGAGAATGGATATTATGTTTCTTTCTTGTAGGAGGGGCGGATGAACGCGGGGGGGCGGGGTGGGTGATGGGCCAAGGTGCGGGGCTATTTTGCTGGGGATTTGTGTGGGGGCGAGGCGAGTTCGTACTTTATGTACTGCTCTAGCGGGGCCTTATCGCCGCCTACTAGCATGCGGCCATTGACGAAAACGGTGGGGGTGCTAGAGATGTTTAAGGCTTCGCCGTCGGCGCGATTTGCCTCGACGGCGTTCTTTGCCTCAGGCGAGGACATGCATTCTTTGAAGGCTTGGGTGTCGAGTCCGGCTTTTGAGGCGAACGTCGTGAGCTCATCCCAGACGTTTTCTGGCGAGATCAAATCCTGATTCTCGAAGATGGAGTCATGGAGCTTCCAAAATGCTGCGGGCGATTGCATATAGGCACAACGGGCTCCAATGGCTGCAGATTCGGTCCAAGGGTGGATTTGTGTGAGGGGAAAATCCTTGAAGACCACGCGGACCTGGGGATACTGCGTCTCGATGGTTTTCAGGGTGTGGGATAGTTCGCGGCAATGGGGACACTCAAAATCGCTGAATTCGATGATGGTGACAGGGGCGTCCGCAGGACCTTGTGTAGGGTTACCTTCGATGTTTAGGTGCGCGAGGTTGTCAGCGAAAGGGTTGGAAGACATGTCATACATGTCGCCGCGGAGAAATATTTTTCCGTCCTTACTAACGTAAACCGTTCCGGTATCGGTGTGATCGTTAATGGTGACGTTAATGGGGACAACATAGAAGTACGGCGATACGGACGGGGACATCGGTCCCAGGCGCACTTTGAATTCCGGCCCCCAGGTGAACAGGTTACGCACAAAGGCTTCGGTTGATTGAAGGATTTGAGTCTGGTCGGATGATGGCGCTACCGCCGGTGCCGGAGGTGCCTGCGCGAAACCGGAGACTGCTGAGATTAGAATGGCGGCGAGAGTTACAACACAAAATCGAAGAAGTGTTTTCATATGCTTCCTTATAGATGGAATCTGAACGCAAAGACTCCGCTTTGACTTCGCGAATATATACCACCAAAGACAAAGGATTGTAGTTCTTCGCGAGCGAAGGCCCAAAAGAAAAGTCCGCCGGTAGTTCTGGGTAAAGGGCTAAGGTCTCTCCGAGGATTGCTCGCCGACCACCTGCCAACTCTGCCCTAGACGGAGAATTTCTGTGCGAGAGGGAAACGGCGACCTACGCTGAAGGCTTTTGAGGTGATCTTCAAACCTGGCGGGGCCTGTTTGCGCTTGTATTCGTTCTGATCCACGCGCAGAGCTACGCCACGGACGAGGTCAAGCTGGAATCCGTAATGGTCTGCAATTTCCTCGGGGCTGCGCAGGTCCTCAACATAGGCCTTGAGGATACGGTCCAGGACATCATAGTCCGGTAGGGTGTCTGAATCCTTCTGATTGGGCCGCAACTCGGCAGAAGGCGGCTTGGTGAGCGTTTCCTTAGGGATCAGTTCCCTTTTGCGGTTCACAAAGTCTGAAAGCGCATAAACCATGGACTTAGGCACGTCAGAAATTACCGCCAAGCCACCAGCCATGTCACCGTAAAGCGTGCAATATCCAACGGCCATCTCGGATTTATTCCCCGTGCTTAGGACCATGGACCCAAACTTGTTCGAAAGTGCCATCAACAGATTTCCGCGAATGCGCGCCTGGATGTTTTCCTCGGTTACGTCCTCGCGAGTGCCAGTGAACGCGGGCGCGAGAGTCTTGCGATAGCTATCAAAAGTCTCATTGATCGGCAGGACGAGGAACTTGATGCCAAGGTTCTCGGCGAGACGGCGCGCGTCACGCATGCTATTTTCGGAGGAATACGGGCTGGGCATGGCAACGCCGAGCACGTTTTCATGACCCAAGGCGTCCGTGGCGATGGCCGCGACCAGGGCTGAATCCACTCCGCCACTCAAACCGACAACGACTTGCTTGAAACCACACTTGCGGACGTAGTCGCGTGTGCCGATTACTAGCGCACGGAAGGCGGCCTCCAATTCATCTTCGACCAGCGGACGGATGTCGCCCTCACCGGTGACGCTGTTGAAAAGAACGAGGTCTTCTTCGAACGATTTCGCGCGGGCTGCGACGCGGCCGTCGGGCATGAACGCGACGCTCGAACCGTCAAAAATCAGACTGTCGTTGCCGCCAACTTGGTTTACATACACGACCGGTACGCGATATTCCTTGGCGATCGCTTGCAGCATGTCGTGGCGCAGAGAGCGTTTGTCAATTGTGTACGGCGAAGAGGAGAGATTCAAAAGCAGGGTACTTCCCTTCCCGACTATTTCGGCAACGGGATCGCGATCGTAGAGGCGCTGATTCCAGAATCTTTTGTCGTTCCAAGCGTCCTCGCAAATGGTGATCCCAAGTTTTTCCGTGTCGAAAGGAAAAATGTGCTGGGTATGAGCGGGCTGAAAATAACGCGACTCGTCAAACACGTCGTACGTGGGCAACAGCATTTTGCGCTGTTCGAAGAGAATTTTCCCGTTGGCGATAAGAGCGGCGCAATTGGCCACGGGTTTCCCAGTGTTGTCTTGCGCTCCGCCGACGTAGCCGACGAGCGATGGCAAAGGAATTCTCTTGGCGAGGCGAAGGAGTTCCTTCTGATTGAGTTCATCGAAAGCGGGGCGCTCGGTCAAGTCCTGAGGCGGATAGCCGCAAAGGCAGAGTTCGGAGAAGAGGGCTAATTCGGCTCCACGAGATTGGGCTTCGCGCGCCAACTCGAGAATGCGGGCTGAATTGCCTTCGAAGTCGCCTACGGTAGGGTTGAACTGGGCCAGAGCAATTTTCATATTCCGGCACTAAGCATACGAGGCGACAGCGAGCTTTTCAATGGCATGCAGTGAAAGCAGTGGTTTCGATGGTCTGAGGTCATTACAAGCGCGAGGAGAAGCGGACGCCCCTGCCAAGAGAGACGTCCGCGATATCGTTAGACGCTGAAGGAACTGCCGCAGCCGCAAGTGCTTTTCACGTTCGGATTGTTAAACTTGAAGCCCGAACCTTCGATCGTTTCGATGTAGTCGATCTGAACGCCTTCGAGATACATCTCGCTCATTTGATCGACGAGAACCTTCAAGCCTTCAAACTCATACACGTTGTCACTGTTCTCGTTTACCTGATTTTCGAATGCCATGTGATAGCTGAAGCCAGAGCAGCCTCCGCCAACCACGGCCACGCGCAAACCGGCCGGCGCAGGAGTCTGCTGCTGAAGAATCTCTTTAACTTTTGTGACTGCCACTGGTGTAAGTTGAACCATTGCTTAGTCCTCCACAGATTTCGCACGAATGAATCGTGCGTTACTATTCCAAAGTCATTATATCAGATTCCAGCAGCCCGCGACTGGATTCCGGTGGATGTTGATTTAAGAGCACACCTTCGGAGACAGGGCAAGGATCTCCAATGGCCCAATATCCTGGAAGGTGTACCCGTAACCGGCCAGTATCTCCAGGCAAGCCTTCTTCAGATCGTCTCCATGCAAGGAGAGAAATATGGTGGGCTTGGCCGCGGCCAGGAGCGAAGTCGCGCTTTCCAAGACGCCCACTTCGGCGCCTTCCACGTCGATCTTCATGACGTTCGGTAGGGGGTAGCCCTGTAGCGCATCCAGCCTCGTTACTTTGACTTCTACGGGACCGTCGGCCGCAAGGTGTCCCAGCCCGGACCCTGTGCGGGTCTCGAAATGCGCAACGCCTTCGTGGTCGCTGACAGCAAGTTCCAGTACCTGAACGTTCGAGCACCGGTTCAATTCGATGTGCCGGTAGAGCCGGGCTAGATTTGGCGGAGAAGGTTCGAAGGCTAATACGCGCCCCTCGGTACCGACGAGCTTCGAAGCCAGCAATGTGTAATATCCGAAATGTGCGCCAACGTCGTAAACGACGTCTCCCGGCTTTACCAGTTCGCAGAAGAGGGCGGTTTGCGCAGGCTCATATGTGCCGAAGAAGAAGCTGGAACGCGTGGCGAGCAGCCAGCGATAACCTTTGAGCGGGCCGCTGAAGATAGGAAGAACGGCCCAGTTGAGTTTTGCCCGCATCGTCGTGCACCTTACCACATCCTTTCGAACTTCCTTCAGCACGACTCACCGTTCGGTAACGCATCTGTTAGGCACCTGAACCGAGCGACACTGTGGACTTGGCAGCGCATAGCCACCTAAAATAAGTACTCTACGATGAAACACACAATCACATTAATTCCCGGAGACGGGATCGGACCGGAAGTATCGAGGGCCGTGAAACAGATACTCGCGGCTGCCGGACTGGAAATAGAGTGGGAAGAAATTGCCTCGCGCGCAGAAATTGAGCGGCGCGGCATTGACTTCATGCATGCAGGCGTTCTTGAGTCCATTCGCAAGAACCGCGTGGCGCTGAAGGGACCCATGGAGACTGCGGTCGGCACCGGCGCTCCGAGTATCAATGTTGGGTTGCGCAAGGCGCTCGATCTTTACGCCAATCTCCGTCCGGTGAAGAACCTCGAGGGAGTGCAATCGCGCTTTCAAAATGTGGACATCGTTTTGATTCGAGAGAACACCGAAGATTTGTACGCCGGGCTGGAGCATACGGTGGTGCCAGGGGTGGTTGAGAGCCTTAAAATCATCACGGAACGCGCGTCCACACGTGTGGCGCGTTTTGCGTTCGAGTACGCAACAAAGTTCGGCCGCAAGAAAATTCACGCCGTTCATAAAGCGAACATCATGAAGCTTTCCGACGGGCTGTTCCTCACTTCTGTTCGCAAGGTCGCTGCGGAATATCCCGGAATCGAATACAAGGAAATCATCGTCGATAATGCCTGCATGCAAATGGTTCTGAATCCCAGCCAGTTCGACATGCTTTTGCTGACGAACCTCTATGGCGACATCATGAGCGATCTGGCGGCAGGGCTTGTTGGCGGACTGGGCGTGGTGCCGAGCGGAAACATGGGCGAGACAGTAGCAGTCTTCGAGGCTGTACACGGAACCGCGCCCGACATCGCCGGCAAGAACGTAGCGAATCCAACCGCGCTGCTGATGAGCTCGATTATGATGCTGCGATATCTCGACGAAATGCAGGCGGCGAAACGGGTCGAAGACGCGCTGCACAAAGTTTACCGCGAACATAAGTCGCTTACGCGCGATGTCGGCGGTATGGCGAGCACCAGCGAATTCACCGAAAACTTGGTCCGAACGCTGGAGAAGTAGCATGAATGCCGCGGTGTTATATACGCTCGGGAAGCCTCCTCGATTCGGGCAGTTTCCAGAGCCAATTCCCGGTGAAGGCGAAGTGATCGTTCATGTCCGCGCCGCCTCACTTAAGCCCATCGACAAACAGATGGCCAGCGGGTCGCACTATGCCAGCCCTCGCGAACTGCCCGTCGTGTGTGGCATTGACGGAGTTGGCTCACTCGGCGATGGAACTCGCGTTTTCTTCGGCGGACCCCGGCGGCCATACGGCGCGATGGCGGAGCGCACTGTCCTGCGCCGAGCGCAGTGCTTCCCAGTACCCGATGGCCTCTCTGACGACATCGCCGCGGCGCTCCCCAACCCGGGCGTGTCGGCGTGGCTTACTCTGAAGTCGCGCGCAAAGTTGGCCGCGGGGGAAACTGTCCTGATCCTTGGCGCGACCGGTGTCACCGGGAAACTCGCTGTACAGATAGCTAAGCTCCTCGGTGCAGGCCGTGTGATCGCCGCGGGACGCAATGTAGAGGTATTGAACACCCTGCGCGAGCTCGGCGCGGATGCGACCATCCAGATCGATAAGCGCGGCGAAGATCTCGCCGTAGCGCTCGCTCGCGAGGCTGGCGAGACTGGGTTCCAAGTTGTCATCGACTATCTGTGGGGCCGCCCTACCGAAGCGCTACTCGCTGCCCTCACTCGCAGCGAATTTGCGATGGCGGCGTTTGAGACTCGGCTTGTTCAGGTGGGCGAATCCGCTGGAGCGACAATCTCGCTTCCGGCAGCGACGCTGCGAAGCACGCTCCTGACGATCGTTGGGACTGCAGGAATACCCTCCCGAGACATCCTTACGGAGGCCCTCCAACAAGTGATGGCGCACGGTGCCAACGGCAAATTGCGAATCGACACCGAGCGAGTTCCTCTTTCCGACATTGCAAATGCCTGGCAACGAGAGCAACGCTCTCGGCTGGTTGTCATCCCGTAGCTGCCGCAGATCCTATCGGCGTGCGCTAACTCCCGGCCATAATCGACCGTGAGTTTTGAAACGATGCATTAACACCAGGGCTCTTAGGTGATTGACTTCCCTGCCCTGTCCGACGAAAATGAGGGCAGCAACCAGTTAGCGGGAGGCTGAGTGCCTGACATAACTCCGGAAGTTGCGCCATTTTTGAACGGCGAGGTCGCGAAGTACGAGCCTATTTCGGAAGGAACTAACACTCGCCGGAAGCGTAAACCGCACATCGTAGCTGTCATCAACGACATGTGCACCGGATGCTCAGGCTCTCCCGCATGTGTAGAGTATTGTCCGGTGGCGGAATGCATGTTCTGGGTTCCGGACCCGGAGCACGAGCCTTTCGGCAAAATCCTCGTTGATCCCCTGCTTTGTATCGGCTGCAAACTTTGCACCAGCAAAGGTCCCGATGGAGCGTTCCTGGAAGGATGTCCCTGGGATGCCATTGATATGGTTCCGCTGGCGGAGTTCGAAGCGCAATACGGCTCGATGCCGTTTTAATTTTCCCGCGCCCTGCTACCTGAGGTTGTAAATCGAAGATACCCGGCTTGTAAGCCGACAGCTACGAACTGCGTTTTTTGCGGCAGTCCGCGCAGAGGCCGCCTACTTCCGTGCGGGACACGGTGATTTCGATGCCGCAATCGTGGGAGATTTGGCGCTTCAATTCCTCGTACAGCTCGCTTTCGAACTCGCGGACTTTCCCGCAGCCCATGCAAGCCACGTGGATATGATCGCGCGGCCCATGGCTCTCGTAAAAGTGGCGGTCGCCTCGCAGGTGAAGAAGATCCAGCTCGTCAATCAATCCCTGGCGCTTCAGCAGATCGAGGGTTCGATAGACGGTGACGCGGGTGACTCCCGAATCAATTTTCTGAGCGCGTTCGAGGATTTCATCTGCATCGAGGTGCCGCCGGGCGGTTTCCATCACCTGCAGAAGCACTTTTCGCTGGCGCGTGAGGCGAATTCCACGCAAGGCCAGTTCGTGCTCAAGCCTTCCGGGCGCTTCGTGATTGATGCGCTCCCCGGTAGATACACGATGTGCAGGCGTGGCAGACATGGTATGAAGAGACATTATACCAAAATTGCTTTCCTGGGAATGGCGCTGAGCGGAAACTAAATCACAACCTGCCATTTTGTAATTTCCACTGGCCCCGCGAGAATTTCGCCGGCGACTTTTCGGAAGGACTGAATGTGCGGGGACTTCGAATGGGCGTCGAGATGTGCTTCGCTGGCCCAGTTCTCATAAAAGACGAATAGCGCGGGATCCGCCTGCGATTGATGCAAATCGTAGTTAATGCAGCCGGCCTCGGCGCGAGTGGGAATGAGCAACCCTTGAAGCACTTGCCGCACGCGTGATTCCTGGCCCGGCTTTGCGCGGATATGGGCGATCACCGTAAGAGATTCGTGCACGCGCGCTCCCGCAGGATTTGTAGCGTCTCTAGTGATACTGAATCAGCTTGAAGATGTCGCTGTACATCACGAAGGCGAAAATACCCAGCAGAAAGACAAGGCCAACCTGGACGAACCGTTCTTTCACTGCGATGCTCAGATCCCGACGGAGAGTCCCTTCAATGGCCAACATGAGGAGGTGGCCACCATCGAGGATCGGGATCGGAAGCAGATTCAGAAGGCCAAGATTGAGGCTTATAACCGCCATCAGCCAGAGCAGATCCGTGGGTCCGCGCTTGGCCGCCCGGCCTGATTCTCGCGCGATACCCACGACGGTCGAAAGTTGGCCCAGCTTCACGCGCCCGGTAAAAAGGCCCTTGAGGACCTGCAAAATCTGGCCCATACCAAGCGCTGTCTGAATTCCAGCTTCTTTTCCTGCGGGAATAAATTGCTGCTTCTCGAAATCCGCCTGAATCTTGGGCAAAACGCCGACCTGCCAGAACATGCTGCCATCGGCGCCCATTCCCTGGACGGGAGTGATGACGAAGGACAAGTCTTTCCCGTCGCGCTGGACGGAGAATTGAATCGGATGGCCGTCGGAGCCGCGCACCGCTTCAACCAACTGTTGCCAAGTGACGACAGGCTTCCCGTTCATCGCGACAATCTTGTCGCCGGGTTTCATTCCGGCTTTTTCCGCTGGAGTGCCGATCCCTATTTCGTCGGTAATGGCGGGCTCTGGCGGGTACCCAATCAGCGGATAAAGAGTGCTCGTGGCCGGCGGCATTTTTGCGCTGAGGGTTTGCTCGGTGCCGGCTCGATCAACCTTGAGAGTAACGGCTTGGTCAGGCGCTACATCTTTTAGCTGAGTGATTACCTTTTCCCAGGTATCGGTCTTGACGCCGTTCACGGCAACAATGCGGTCGCCTGGCTGAACGCCTGAAGCGCCGGTGTCCTTTTGCGGAATTGCCGCCACTTGTGCCGGCTGCCGGAGGTAAGGGTCCGCAGGGAGACCAACAAGCCAAAAAATTCCCCAAAAAACGACAAAGGCCAGAATGATGTTCATCGTGGGGCCGGCCACAGCGATAATCATCCGCACCCAGCGGGGCTTCGAGAGGAACTCGTAATCAGCGCCGGTACGCTCTTCCACCGGATTGTCGCCCGCCATGCGCACGTAACCGCCGAAGGGCAGCGCGCTCAACCGGTAGTCGGTGTCGCCGCGTTTCACACCGAATATCCGGGGGCCGAAGCCGAAAGAAAACACATCCACGCGAATGCCCGAAAGTTTTGCGGCGACGAAATGTCCCCATTCGTGGACGAATATCACGACGCCCAGGACGATGGTCACCGAGACGATGGCGATCACTGCGCTATGAAAGTTGGCCATGCTTGCCTCTATTTTAGTTCTTTCTGCGCTCGACTTCCAGTTGAGCGAGCCGTCGCGCTTCCCCGTCGGCAGCGAGTACGTCTTCTATCTTTTCAAACGCAGCCCGCGGCATGCGTTCCAACACGCGCTCGATCACGGCGGCAATTCCCGGGAAAGGCAACTTCCCGGCAAGAAATGCGGCTACCGCGATTTCGTCCGCCGCGTTTAACGCGCATGGGAGCGGCCCTCCCTGCCTCAGTGCTTCCTTCGCCAGCGTAAGGCACGGAAATTTTCGCGCCGGAACTTCTTCAAACTCCAACTTGCGCAACGCGGACCAATCGAGGGCGCAATCCTTCGACGGAACCCGCTCCGGATAGGTTAGCGCATAAAGGATGGGCATGCGCATATCCGTTGCGCCAAGTTGTGCCAGGATTGAACCATCCACAAATTCCACCATGGAATGAATGGTGGACTGCGGATGAATCACCACTTGAATCTGGTCCAGACCCACATCGAAGAGCCACCGCGCTTCGATGACTTCGAATCCTTTATTCATCAGCGTGGCGGAATCGATGGTAATGCGCTGCCCCATCTTCCAATTTGGATGCGCCAGGGCTTGCTTGGGGGTTGCTTTCGCGATTTTTGCCAGAGCTGTGGTGCGGAACGGACCACCGGAAGCGGTTAGGATGAGCCGCTTGACTTCGCTGCGCTGACCCGCGCGCAAGCATTGGTGGATGGCGTTGTGCTCGCTGTCCACTGGAAGCAGAACCGTGCCGTGGCGCTTTACGGCAGCCATGACCACTTCCCCGGCGGCTACCAGGACTTCTTTGTTCGCCAACGCGATTTGCTTTCCCTGCTCTACGGCTTTATACGTGGCGGGAAGGCCGACGACGCCCACTGCGGCCGAAACAACCATTTCCGCGTCGGGATGAGTGGCGACGCGTTCGATTCCTTCGGCGCCGAAAAGTATTTCGAAACCGGGCTGCGCGGCCTCCCCGCGCCCGTGACGCTTCTTCAAAGTGGCGCAGAGTTCGCGCGCGCCGGACTCAGTGGCAACCGAGACCACCTGCGGGCGGTACTTTGCCACTTGTTCGGCGACCAGGGCAATATTCGATCCCGCAGCCAGCGCTACGACTTCAAATCTCCCAGGGTGCGCGTCGATTACTTTGAAGCACTGGCGGCCGATGGAACCTGTGGAGCCGAGAATCGCGATCTTCTTCATCAAGCTCTAGTTTATCGGCGTTTGCAAGAATATGCGAATGGGGAGTGCGACCACTTTCCCGATGCCGCCTTGATGGATAACCGGCGTTAGCGCGTCAATGCGCTGACTTGTCCAGGAGTTGCTTTAGATAGGACTGCCAGACAACCGCCCAGGTGTGCGTGCCGTGGCCGTGAGTTTGATCGCTGATAGGAAGCAAAATAAAGGTTCCATTCCTAAGCCTTTTGCTTTCCTTCTCGGCGATGCCGAGTTCCGGCGGGTTTATAAAGTCGTCGGCAGAGTTGATCCACATCACAGGCGCCGTAATCTTTTCCAGTTGCGACGATGGATCATAGTTGCGCGAAGCGTTCACCTGGTAGAGCAGATCGTTCGCGTCCAATGTCGCGGCGCGCTTTTCCGCATCTTCCGCATACTTGTCCGCCGCATCGCGAGTGGGCAGAGTTTTCTGCATCAAGAGGGGCGCGCTTCCGGCAATTACCAGGAAATCTTCGGCGGCGAGCAGGGCCTGCTTCGGCTCTTCTTTATATTCGCCACCGTTCCAGTCGGGGTCGTTGCGGATCGCATCGATCAGCATCTTGCGCCAAACGCGATTGCGCCCCACGATTTGCACGGGCAGGCACGCCAGGGGCATCAAGGCGTCCATGAAATCCGGATAGGTTTCTCCCCAAAGGAACGAGTGCATGCACCCCATGGAAGTGCCGAGAATCAATCGCAGATGCTGCACGCCCAAGCCTTCGGTTACGAGGAGATGCTGCGCGGACACCATGTCGTCGTACTCATACGCCGGAAAATGGGCGTGCATGCCATCGCTGGGCTTGGAAGATTTTCCGTGGCCGATTCCGTCCGGCAAAATTATGAAGTACTTGTTGATGTCGAGCAGTTGTCCGGGACCATATAGTTCTCCGGCGAACTGCGCGACCAGGAATTGTTGGCCCGATCCGCCGGTTCCGTGCAGGATGAGGACCGCGTTTTTTATTCGACCCTGAGCATCCCGCTCCGGCTTCCCCAAAGTCTTGTAGTGCAAGCGCAGCTCCGGAAGTTCTTCGCCCGATTTGAACTTGAAGTTGTGCGCGACATAATCGCCTTCCGTCGCCGGATACTGGGAGGGCACCTGCGCATTCAAACTTGCCGCGGCAAGAAATCCAACGGCAACCAGCGAAACTAGGCGTGCGAAAAGAGTCATATTCTGCTCCTCTTTGCTCTCAAGTTTCTCAGCGTGCTCAGAATCCCGGGGGACGTTCACCGGCTACACCAAAGGCGCGCTCTAATGCGAGGCCGGCGCTTGCCATCGTACCCTCATCGAAAAGGCGACCGATCAAGGTGACTCCGTGGGGAACGCGGCGCGGCGGCGAAAATTTCGGCAGCGGTCTGCTTGGATCCGGGGCCCAGTCGCTGCGCGCTTGTGATACTTCGACAAAACCGGCGCGCAGTGTCAGAGACGGATGACCGGTAAAGTTGGTGATGGTCAACATTTCGTCGCGCAAGGACGGAACCAGGAGAAGGTCTACTTCCGAGAGTACTCGCGCCATTTCTTCGGCCACTTTGCGCCGCAGCCGGTCAGCCTGCACAAAGTCCACCGCCGAGAGAAAGCGGGCTTGCCGGAAAAGGTTGGGCCACGCGTCGAACGTTTGAACCTTAAGCTGGTCCAGACCGTGATTCAATGTGAGTTCCTCAAAAGCAGCGGCCCCTTCCGCGAAGAGAATCAGGTCGAGCGAGTCATACGGCCAGTTGGGAATAGACACCTCAACCGGAATCATGCCAACTTTTTTTACTGTTTCCAAAGCGGCGCGGTCAACATCGGTTGCAGGATTGTGATTCATCCAATCCGGGAAGTAGCCGACACGCAGCCCCTGGACGGAAGCGCCCGCGTCGAAATCAAGCTTGCTGGGAACACTCGATAGGTCGCCGGCGTCAGGTCCTGAGATAGCGTGAAGCACCAGCATGGTGTCTTCCACGCTGCGCGCCATGGGGCCGAGCTTGTCGAGCGACCAGCAGAGCGTCATCGCGCCGGTTCGTGCCACGCGGCCATAGGTCGGCCGCAAGCCAGTTACACCGCAGCGCATCGAGGGAGACACTATGCTGCCGCCGGTCTCGCTGCCGATAGAAAAGCCCACCAGGGCGGCCGCAGTGGCGGCACCAGGCCCCGCGCTCGATCCAGAGGAGCCTTCCTCAAGCAGCCAGGGATTCATCGTCTGGCCACCAAACCAAACGTCGTTGAGCGCTAGCGAGCCCAAGCTAAGCTTAGCTACGAGCACCGCCCCGGCCTCGTTCAGGCGCTGCACTACGGCAGCATCCTTGGCGGGGACGCGGTTCCTGAAAGGCTCAGCCCCGTACGTGGTAGGAATTCCGGCGGTGTCCAGAAGATCCTTGCCACCCCAGGGAATGCCGTGCAGGGGCCCACGGTACTTCCCCGCTGCAATCTCCTCGTCGGCCCGTTTCGCTTGCGCCAGAGCCAATTCCGGCGTGAGCGTGATAACGCAGCGCAGTTCAGGATTAAATTTCTCCATCCGCTGCAGATAGATGCGAGTGAGCCGCTCAGAGCTCAGTTTTCGCTGTTCGACCCAACGCGACAGTTGCAACAGAGGAGCGAAGGCAATGTCTTCATCCTTTGCAGGGAGTGGCCCCGGATCGGCATGGCTGCGGATAAATCGATCGTCGGTAGGGCCCGCCTTTTGTCCGGGCAGCACCGGATTCCAGAGCGAGTACGGTGCGAGTCCCGGTTCCAGTTCCACTTTGTGCGGCCCGGTGCGCCGCTCGTAGAGCGGCGCCATGCTGACGCGCCAACTGCTCGCTGCCAAGGCGCGCTCTGCTTCGTTCAATTCCACCTGTACGAGCTTTTCCGCTTCGCCAAACGTGGCAGGTGATACCTGCGGTCCCACGGGGCGCGCAGTGCCAAATGCAGGAGGCGCGCCGGCCGGCAGACCAGGTTGCTGTTCCTGGCCGAGACAGGGAGTGGCTGCGGCCAATGGAGTAGCTGCCGCCAGCAGACCTAGCGATGTCTCGGTCAAGAATTCTCTTCGCGATTTTGACATGCCTTCCTCCGTACGGCTTCGTGGCGGGGCCTCGAACCCGAAGCGTATCTAATTTGATCACTCCGAAGAGGAGCGTGCCCGTGTCGCCGGCGTGGACATTCCTGCATGCCGTTTTGTGGTCAACGTGCCATCGCAATCCATTGATAAAGAATCCATACGACCGGGGCTGCGAGGATGAGGCTGTCGATGCGATCGAGGACGCCCCCGTGCCCTGGGAGCAAGCCTCCGGAGTCTTTCACCGCGGCGCCGCGTTTGTAGGCCGACTCGATCAAATCGCCCATTTGGCCGGCGATGTTCGCGAGTCCCGCGATCACCATCAAGGTTACTTCGTCCATGTGCATCCAGCGCGCAAAAAAGACAGCCACAAGAAGCGAGCCCAGTATGTTGCCTAGCGCGCCCTCCCACGTTTTTTTGGGGCTGAGCGCCGGAGCCATAGGAACGCGGCCAAATCCGCGGCCCACAAAATACGCGAGCATATCGCCCGCCCAAACAAGACAGAGCGCGAAAAGCACGAGCTGCCGCCCGGTGTGTTCGATCTCGTTCAAGCGAATCAGATAGCTGAAGGGGAGAGCAATGAACAAAAGTCCTGTGGCGCTGACGGCGATGGAAGGCAGCACTTCGTGCAGCGGGCGGCGCGTGAGAAGTCCGATAGAAACACAGCCGAAAACAAAGACGAGTAGTATTGCCTCCACTGAGAATACGCCGCCGACTGCGTTTCGAACCAGTGACACGCCCTCGCTAATCGTGCGCGTCTCCAAAAATCCCTGCGAATATTGCGCGTAGAAAATCCCGGCGACGCATACCATCGTCCACTTCTGATAGCCGACCAACCCCACGCGATTCGCGAGCGCAAAAAATTCAATCAGGGCAAGTATGGCAACAACACCGGCCAGAGCAGCGAGTAGCGCGGGCGGTCCCCACCAAACTAACGCGACAACGACGGGAATCAGCACAACGGCGGTCAAAATGCGCAGGAGCATTCGGCGTCAGCCTCGTCCCCGCGCTGCGGAACGTTTTGCCATCTTGCCTGAATCGCCCGGCTCCGGCGCCGAGTTTAGGCCGCCGTAGCGGCGTTCGCGCTTTTGAAAATCAACAAGCGCTTCCAGCAAGCGAGCGCAAGAAAAATCGGGCCACAGCGTTTCGGTAACGTAAATTTCGGCATAAGCGATCTGCCACAGCAGAAAATTGCTTACGCGCATTTCCCCGCTGGTGCGAATCAGCAGATCCGGATCGGGCAGCCCGGCGGTATAAAGATGTTCGGAAACCGTCTGCTCGTCCGCCTGAAAGGCCGAGAGGCCGTTTGAGCGAACGTGTTCGAGCATGGCGTTGAATGCGTCCACCAACTCGGCGCGCCCTCCGTAATTCAGCGCGACGACCAGCTTCATGCCTGTGTTACGCGCGGTCATGCGCATCCCGTACTCGATGTCCTTACGCACGCCGTCGGGGAGCTGCTCCGAGCGGCCGATGATCAGCAGGCGGATATTATTCTTGTGAATCGCAGGCAGCTCCCGCTTCAAGTACTCGCGCAGCAGGCGCATCAAGAAATCGACTTCCGCTTGCGGACGCCGCCAGTTTTCCAGCGAGAAAGCGTACAGGGTGAGGTAAGGCAGCTTCAGGCGCGCGCACGACTCGATAATTTCTCGCGCAGCTTTGACGCCTGCGCGATGCCCGGCCACGCGCGGCAAATGCCTGTGCTGCGCCCAGCGGCCGTTGCCGTCCATGATTACGGCGAGGTGCCGCGGCAGCCGCTTCAG
>JBEKSN010000039.1:0-21909 GCA_049517055.1 Candidatus Acidiferrales bacterium
AGAACAGGATCACTTCCGGCGTGGCACCCATTTCAAGCAGTTGTCGCGCGACCACGAAGCCATCCCCGCCATTATTCCCCTTACCACAAAGAACAAATATCGTGCGTGGCCCCAATTCCGAAAAACGTCGCTGAACGAACTGCGCGACGCTTCCTCCCGCATTCTCCATCAGGACGACGCTGGGAACGCCGTAGCGCTCCGTCGTCAGACGGTCCACTTCCCTCATTTCGGCTGTCGTCAGAATTTTCATGGTTTGGAACCCGTCGAGCTTAGCTCCCGCCGGAAAACAGAGAATGCAAGCGTGAAGACAGCCGCTACAAACTCCGCAGCCGGCGCTACAGCATCCAACCCCCGCTGACATTCA
This sequence comes from Candidatus Acidiferrales bacterium, assembly GCA_049517055.1. Lineage (GTDB taxonomy): Bacteria > Acidobacteriota > Terriglobia > Acidiferrales > UBA7541 > Palsa-295. Next base: position 365 of record JBEKSN010000039.1, read on the forward strand.
ACACCTGCCCGGTGATGAAATCCGCGCCGTCGGAAGCAAAGAATCTGACAGCCGTGGAGACATCTTCAGCGGAGGGAGGACGTCCTATGGGCGAGCGCGCGTCGTGCATGCGGCGAGCTTCTTCGGCGGTCAGTTCCCTCTCGTCGATATTGGAGGGATTAATCACATTCACTGTAATTCCGTGTTTGGCTTCCTCCACTGCCAGCGATCGCGAAAACGAAACGACCGCCGCTTTTGCCGCTGCGTATGCGGAGATGGTTCCCTGGCCAAAACTTCGTTCCGCGCCCAAAGCTCCGAGGTTGATAATGCGTCCCCAGTGATGGCGCCGCATCTCCGGCAGAGCCGCTTTGCTGGCGTAGAACACACTGAAGAGATTGGAGGTGAAGACGTCCTTCCACTCCTCCACAGACGTTTCCGCCACCGGCTTCCAATTGAATTCCCCCACATTGTTGATCAAAATATCCAACCGGCCGAAACGCTCGACAACTTTGTCCACGAGAAACTGGACCTTCGCCGGATCCGCTGAATCGGCTTCGATGGCAAAACATTCCGCGCCCCGTTCCTGCAATTGGCGCAAAGTATTCTGCGCAGCAGTCTTGTTCGACCTGTACGAAATGGCGATGCGTACGCCTTCGCGCGCCAGCCCCAGCGCTATCCCCTTTCCAATTCCCCGGCTGCCGCCGGTAATGAGAGCCGTTCGTTCGTTTAGAGGCAAACTCTACCTGCCTTTCGATGACCTGCCAGTATAATGAAAATCTCTCCCGCGCACGCTATCCCATGTGCGCGACGACCACGGTGATGTCGTCGGCCTGCTCCGGTGTTCCGGCCCATTGTTCGGCTGCGGCGATTAGGTTTTCCGCCAGGCGCTGCGGCGGAAGATTCGCCTGTCGAAGAACCTCAGCCCGCACGCGCAGCCGCCCAAACTCTTCACCGTAGACGTTCTCCGGCTCGGTCAACCCATCGCTGAACAGCACGAGCAGACTGCCCGGCTCAACTTTAATCACTCCCTGCGTGAATGGAAATTCCTCGAAGAGTCCAACCACGGTGCCACCTTCTTCCAGCTCCTGGACGTTTCCGTCGTGAACGAAAAACGGGGCGAGGTGCCCCGCGTTGGTGTAGGTCAACGTCCGCGCCTGCTCGTCATAGACGGCATAGAAAAATGTGGCGTAGCGATCGTCAGACGTGTTCCTGAATAGATGCCGGTTCAGCTTTGCCACCAAATCGCACGTCCCGCCTTGGCCGTCGAGCATCGCCGTGCTGCGCAACGCCGCTTGCAGGCTGGCCATCAGCAAAGCGGCAAAAATTCCTTTTCCGCTGATGTCGGCCAGCGCGATACCCAGCCGGTTCGGACCCAGCCGGATGAAATCGTAATAGTCGCCGCTCACCACGCGCGCAGGGCGGCAGATCGCGCCCAATTGAAGCCCCGGAAGCGAGGGCAACGATTGCGGAAAAAGTTGTGCTTGCACTTCTCGCGCGATGGATATTTCATTTTCAAGCCGCTGGCGTTGGCGCTGCTCTTCGATCAGCTCCGAAATCGAGCTGGTCATTTCATTGAAGGATTCGCCCAGCGCGCCGAGTTGGTCTCGTTGTCGAACGCGAACGCGTTTGCTGAAATCTCCGCGCCGAACGTGAAGCGTTGCTTCGTACAGATCGCCGATCGAAGTTGTGATCGTCCGCGTCAGCACTACCCCCGTAATCAGCGCGGTGATTTCCAGTAATAGAAAAATTATCCCCGCAGCTACCAGCGCGGTTACGAGCAACGGTCCTACCTGTCCCACGGAGGTAAAGAGTTCCCGGTTCACGGCGGAGGGCCGAAGAGAAAATGACGCGAAAATCGCCACCGGGCCTTGATCTTTGTCAGCCTCCATATGGGTGAGTTCGATTGTCGAAGCGCCGGCCACCGGCACATCTAGAAAATTGGCAGGCGGAGGCAGAACCCGGAGGCGGCTGGACACCTGCTCCCCCGGAATATACTCGCGTCCATTGAAATTAAAGGTAGCGCGCGAACTCGGCTTGTCTCCCGCAAGGCGCAGAAAAAGTAACTGAATGGGACCAAGTTTCGAAGAAAGCCTGTCGAGAAACGCGGAATTCACCGGTTCCACCACCAGAATCATGATTGGACCGCCAGGGCCGTCGCGCTTGAGTGCGCAAGCAATCAGCGACTTCTGATCCCATTCCACCAGGCCCGCGAAACGGTGACCGTCACCCTTCTCGATCAAATGCGTGCCGCGATTCAGATAGACGCGCAGGTCGGGACTTTCCATCCGCTCTGCTGCGAGCAGACGCGCCACATCCGGTTTGGCCAGCATCGATTCATCCTGAGTCGAGCCGCCTTTCGCCGCTTCCTGCTCTACAGCCGCGGAAAAAGCGTCCGCGTCCGCCGCAACGGTGCTGATACGCGCCTGCAAATCGTCGTGAAGAAGGTGAGCTCCGAGTTGCAAATACAGGCCATACAGCCCTACGCCGGCCATGGAAAAGAGCAAAATGACCGGGACGACGGCGATGAAAACATAAGCCACGATCAGCCGGTTGCGCAGCGGCCACATCACCCGCGTCCGAAACCACGGAATCAGGCGGATCACCAGATAAATGATGGCCAAAAAGCTCAGGAAGCCCAGGACTCCTGAATACGGAACAAGCGTTCCCAGCGAGGCAAGCACGCGCACCACTATTCCCAAAAGAAGAATCGCAAGCGCCAACCGATCAAGCGGCGAAGTCTTGCGGAGCGACACGATGAAACGGCGTGGAGAAGATGGGGGCAAGTTTAGAGATCCCGACAGGTAGTATATCTTGGCAGACGAAAGATAAAGACCGGAATGTGCAGAGTCAGGGTCTGCCGCCGGTCGCGCAGGTCTAATATTATTGAAACCCAATCAAACAGCTAGAGCGCGCTCCGGTCATTCTTTTGAACCCGGCTGTGGTGCCGGCTATACCCAAAATAGACCACCAGACCAATCACGAGCCAAATGATCAGACGCGCCCAGTTAACCCAGCCCAGCTTGTACATCATGTAGCCGTTGAAGAGGATCCCCAGCACCGGAACGAGCGGCACCCACGGCGTTCGGAACGGTCGAGGCTGCTCGGGATTCGTCTTGCGCAGCACCATGATCGAGATGCAGACGATGATGAAAGCAAAGATCGTGCCGATATTGACCATCTCTCCGATTATGTTAATCGGAGTGATGCTGCCGATGACCGCCGCGATGACGCCGACCAAGATCGTATTCTTGTAGGGCGTGCGAAATTTGGGATGAATCGCGGCGAAGAATTTGCGGGGCAGCAGACCGTCGTTGGCCATCGAATACAGCACGCGGGTCTGACCGAGCAGCATGACCAACATCACGCTGGTAAGTCCCGCCAAGGCACCAGCAGTAATCAGATAGGAGGCCTTGACCAAGCCGCGATCGAGAAACGCGACCGACAGCGGTGCTTCGATATTGATCTCCTTCCACGGCACCATACCGGTGAGCACCGCAGCGACCAGGATGTAAAGGACGGTGCACAAAATGAGCGAGGCGATAATGCCGATAGGCAGATCGCGCTGCGGGTTTTTGGCTTCCTGCGCGGTGGTAGATACCGCGTCAAAGCCGATGTAGGCAAAAAATATGTAGGCTGCTCCCCGGCCAATCCCACTGAATCCCATGGGCGCAAAACTGCCCCAATCGTGTCCCCAGTTCGAGGAACTCACGTAATGCATTCCAAGAAGAATTACGAACAGCACAACGCCGACCTTGACGATGACTATGGTGGCGTTGAAGTTGGCGCTCTCCTTAATCCCTATTACCAGGACGGCGGTGATGACCAGAGCGATCAAAAATGCCGGGAGATTGAATCCGATTTCCACGCCAAACAGGGTGGGCGCCGCCACCATATCGTGGGCGCGCTGGAGCAATTCTGGAGACTGCGCGGTGATGATGTCACCAACTCGCATTAGGAAGGACTGGCTGCCCACCGCCAGGGAAGGATCCGAAACGTGTGCCATTTGCCGCGCGATAACATTTTCCGCAGTGACCAGCGCGGTCCAGTGATCGTAGGCCAGCCATAGAGGCATCTTCAGATGAAAAATTTGGAGAAACTCAATAAAGTGATTCGACCAGCCCGAGGAAACAGTGCTGGCGCCCATGGCATATTCAAGCGTCAAATCCCAACCTATAATCCACGCGATTAATTCGCCGAGTGCTGCATAAGCATAGGTGTATGCGCTGCCAGCGAGAGGAATCAGGGCCGCGAATTCAGCGTAGCAAAGCCCCGCAAAGGCGCAACCCAGGCCGGAGATAACAAAGGAAAGCATTAGCCCCGGGCCGGCATAGTGTGCGCCGAGACCGGAGAGCACGAAAATGCCCGCGCCGATAACTGCGCCCACTCCCAAGGCCGTCAGAGAAACCGGGCCCAACGTGCGCTTCAGCGTATGCTCGCCCGTGGCCTTGGCTTCGTTCAGCAGCCAGTCCATCGGCTTCTTCTTGAACAGCGGATTGCTCATTCGCAATCTCCTCTCATCGAATCCAGGTCACCGCCCCGATGCGCTGCCTACCTACACATCGGCTGACTTTACGGGCGCAAACTTCCACAACCAATACACCGGAACACCCAGCAAAACAATGATTAGTCCCGGCCAGGTGTACTGAGGCTTGTAACGCAACAATTGAATTTCGATAAATACCGCCATCACCAGATAGAGCGCGGGCAGAAAGGGATATCCGAAAGCGCGATACGGCCGCTCCATATCCGGACGCTTCCAGCGCAAAATGAATAGCCCCCCGAGTGTAAGAATGTAGAAAATCAATACCGCAAAAATCAGAAAATCCAATAACTGCCCGTACGTGCCGGAAAGACAGAGGAAGGATGCCCAAATACACTGCACGATGAGCGCGGCGGCCGGTGCGTGATGGCGATTCACTTTCCCGGCTGATTGGAAGAATAGCCGGTCCTTCGCCATTGCGTAGTAAATCCGTGCTCCGGAAAGAATCAATCCATTGTTGCAACCAAAGCCCGAGATCAGGATCGCGACCGCCATCACAATCGCGCCGGCCGGTCCGAAAACTACTTCCGCGACAGCCGTGCCCACACGGCCATCGGCGGCAAATTCAATTCCGCGCGCCAGAGTCGTCGCACCATGCGGGTCGCCGGAAATCGGCAACACCCTCAAGTAAGCCACATTCGCCAGCGTGTAGAGCAAAATCACCATGCCGGCACCAAGCGCGAGCGAAAGCGGCAAGTTCCGGCTGGGATTTTTCACCTCGGCGGCGGTGAAGGTGATGTTATTCCAGGCGTCCGCGGAAAAAAGCGAACCCACCATGGCTACCCCCACGAGCGTCAGCGTACCAATCGTCCAGATAGGATGGTCAGGCGGATACGGATGCATTACCCACAAACCCGCGTTTCGCCAGAAATCCGTGAAATTAGTTGCGCGCGCGACCTGAGTCGAAAACCAGAAGCCAAGCAGAACCAGCGCCGCAAGCGAACCGACTTTCGCCACTGTAAATACGTTTTGAACTATCTTTCCCACACGCAAGCCGCGTGTATTGATCCAGGTGAGAAGAACGATCGAAGCAATGGCCAGAAGATTCTGCCGGTTGATCCCGACGTTGTACGGACCCAGCGACCCGAACCACATTTGCCAAGGACCGAACGTCCCGATTTTCCAGATCCAGTCCGAAGCGGAAAGCCACGGCAAGATTACCGCGGTAAACTTTGCGAAGGCAATGGCCACAGCTGCGATCGTCGCGGTCTGAATCACCAGTAGCATGGTCCAGCCGTAAAGAAATCCCCAAAGCGGCCCGAGTGATTCGCGCAAATAAACATATTGCCCGCCGGCGTGAGGCATCGCGGCGGCAAGCTCGCCGTAACTGAGAGCGCCGATAAGCGTCATGAGCCCGGTAACCAGCCACACTGTAATCAAAAGTCCGGGACTCTTTACCTGGTGCGCGATGTCCGCTGAAACGATGAAAATTCCCGATCCGATCATCGACCCGGCAACGATCATAGTGGAGTCGAACAGCCCAAGCCCTTTTACAAGCTCCGGCTGCTTGCTCGTACCCGCCGCTCCGATCGTCTCCACCTGTTGCGCCATTCGCTTAAGCTCTCAGTTGCGTGCGTCTCGCGCGGGTAGAAACCGTTTGGCTATTGCAAGATACTCGCGCGCTCGGTGCGCCGGATCTCGCGCAGCCATTAAGTCCCGGATCACCGCAATCGAATCCGCTCCGGCCCGATACACTTCACCCGCGGACTCTACTGTGATGCCGCCTATGGCGACAAGTGGTTTTCGCGTGAGCTGCCGGGCCGCGCGCAAAAATTCAAGTCCGACCACCGGGTCGGGATTTGCCTTTGTCCCGGTCGGGAAGATGGGCCCCACGGCAATATAATCCGCCGAAGTCGCCTCGGCGGCGCGCAATTGCTCCAGTGTGTGTGTCGAAACTCCTACCCACAGAGGAGCGCCGCATATTTTTCGCGCTTCATCCACGGGAAGATCCTCCTGTCCCACATGAACCCCGGCTGCGCCGGCCATGGCGGCAATGTCGGCGCGATCGTTGACAATTACGCGAACGCCCTTCGGCGCAAAGCGGGCGGCGAGCGCCTGTGAACTATCAAGGATTCGCCGCGCAGACCCGTGCTTGTCCCGATATTGAAAAAGCTCCACGCCGGCTTCTACCAATCGATCGGCAATTTCAGGAATGTGTAAGGCGGACTCGGCTGCGAATTCGGGGCTGGCATCCAGGATGGCGTAAAGCGGTGGGATCAACCGTCGCCTCCCAAAGAACTATTTCGTTTCCACTGCCGTCATGCGCTCAAGGAAGTGCGTGTCGAATTTCCCGGCGACAAAATTTTTGTCAGCCAGGATGCGTTTGTGCAATGGGATAGTCGTCTTCACACCTTCGACCACAAATCCATCCAACGCGCGCTGCATTCGCACAATGGCTTCGGCCCGGTCGTGTCCATGCGAGATGAGTTTGGCGATAAGCGAATCGTAATAGGGCGGAATTACGGCGTCTGCATAGCAAGCCGTATCGACGCGAATCCCCGGCCCGCCGGGAACGCGGAATGCCGTGACTTTACCGGCCGAGGGCGTAAAAGTATCCGGGTCTTCCGCATTGATGCGGCATTCGATGGCGTGCCCTCGAAATTCGATGGGAGGGAGCACTTTTTCGAGTTTTTCGCCGGCAGCCACTCGAATCTGCGATTTCACCAGATCTACTCCGGTCACCATCTCCGTGACGGGATGTTCCACCTGAATGCGCGCATTCATCTCAATGAAATATAGATTTCCGGATTCTTCGCGCAAAAATTCCATGGTTCCCGCGCTGGAATAGCCGATCGCTTTTAGCGCATCCACGACCTGCCTGCCGACGCGCTGCCGGGTCTCCGCATCCACAACGACGGACGGCGATTCCTCGAGCACTTTTTGGTGGCGACGCTGCAGAGAGCACTCGCGCTCGCCTAAGTGAATGACGTTGCCGTGCCGGTCGCCCAAAACTTGAAACTCGATGTGTCGAGGCCGCTCGATGAGCTTCTCCATATAGACGTTGGGGCTGCCAAACGCCTGCTCGGCCTCCGTACGCGCCGTCCGGAACAATGGAATGAGTTCCTTGGCCGAGCGGACGATCCTCATCCCGCGGCCACCGCCGCCCTCGGCCGCCTTGATCATTACCGGGTAGCCGATCTTGCGCGCTATATCCTTTGCGGAATCTTCATCCGGCACCACGCCCGCGCTGCCGGGAACCACCGGAATCCCTGCTGCCGCCATCGCTTCTTTCGCCTTGTCCTTCTCACCCATTAGCCGGATTGCGTCGGGCGTCGGGCCGATAAAAGTAATGTGCGACGCTTCGCAAACTTCCGCGAAGTTGGCATTCTCTGAAAGAAAGCCATAGCCCGGATGAATTGCGTCCACATTGGCGATTTCAGCGGCGCTGATTACTTGCGGAATGTTGAGGTAACTTTCGCTGCTGCGCGGAGGGCCGATACAAATGGCTTCATCTGCAAACCGGACGTGTAATGCGTGACGGTCCGCCTCGGAATAAACCGCCACAGTTCGAATGCCAAGTTCCCTGCAGGCGGAGAGTATGCGCAGCGCAATTTCGCCACGGTTTGCTATCAGAATTTTTCGGAACATTTCGCCTGGAGTGAGTAACTTTATTTCTTCCGGTGCGTGTGAATGCCGAAAAGCGATTCGCCATATTCCACCGGCTGGCCATTTTCGACAAAAATCCGCACCACTTCTCCCGCCACGTCCGATTCAATCTCGTTCATTAATTTCATCGCTTCGATGATGCACAGCGCCTGCCCGGCTTCCACGCGAGAACCCACCGTCACGAATGGCTCGCCGCCCACGGTCGGAGCGGAGTAAAACGTGCCCACAATCGGCGATTTCACCACGTGAACGTCTTCGGAACCTGCACGGCCTTGTTCTCCCGATGCTTCTCGGGCGACCGGCGCGCCTGTGGTCGGACTGTGAGCGGAGGAAACTGGAGTAGAAGGGCCGGCCACCACAATGTCCGGCGCCGAAACCGCGCGGCTGAAGCCGGTCGGCTGCGAGAATGGTTTCCTCAGACGGATCCGGAATCCCGAGCGCTCGTATTCGAACTCCTCGAGTCCATGCTTTTCCATGAACTCAAGCAGCCGCTCAACTTCCTGAAGGTCCACGCCCCCGGCGCGCGAGCCGGACTGAGAATCTGGAGTCGATTTTTTCGCCATTTAGAGTTCTAAGAATTCCCTGGTTGCGCTCGTCAAGTCCATGGCACCCTTGGAAGTAACCACGACATCATCCTCAATCCGTATGCCGCCCAGCCCCTCGATGTAAACGCCCGGTTCTATCGTTACGACCATTCCCTCTTCGAGTACCGTTTTCTCACCTCGGGCCAACCGGGGCATTTCGTGGACTTCGATCCCCAGCCCATGTCCGGTGCTATGCGTGAAATACCGAGCCAGCCCATGGCGTTTCAGCGCCCGCCGCGCCGCGGCGTCCACCTCTCCAGCCTTCACGCCCGGCCGGATCGCGCCTCGAGCCGCTCCCTGTGCTTCCAGCACGGCATTGTACAAGCGCCTTACCTTCGCTGGAGCGCGTCCGAGAAAGACCGTCCGAGTCAGGTCGCTGCAATAACCGCGGAGTATAGCACCCTGGTCCAGGACGACCAATTCGTTTTTCCTGAGCGGCTTGCAAGTGGGCCGGGCGTGGGCCCAAGCAGATCGCGCCCCCGAGGCAACGATCGTCTCAAAACAGGTTCCACTTCCTCCCTTTTGTTTGATGGCGTACTCGATCTCTCCTGCCAGAGTGAGTTCGGCGATCCCCGGGTTAATTTCCGGCAGCACCCGAGCAAAGACCTCACTTATAAGCTTCGCGGCTTCCCGCATCAGGACTAGCTCACCTGGGTCTTTAACCGCACGGAGCCTTTCTACTGCGTCCCGATCGCTCACCCAGCGTGTCTGCGGCCCTCCCAACGCTTGCAGGGTGGCCTGCTGTGCCACCGTCACATGGCTAGGGCTGTAACCTACCTGGAACCGCTTGCGATGCCTCCCCAGCGCTTCGGCAACCCCGTGCAGCAGCCCATGCTTAGCGATGTGCACGTTGGCGCCCGAAACCTCTTCTCGCGCCTGAAAGGCATATCGGCTATCGGTAATTAGAGTGCAGCGGGAAGTCTCTACCAACAGCGCTCCGGCGCTACCACTGAACCCGCAGAGGTATTGAACATTGGGAAGGTGTGTGACGAGGAATGCGTCAACTTGCAGCTTGGAAAAGCAAAGCCGGAGCCGATCGATTCGGCTCCGGCCTGAATTCACTTGCACCGGTTTGGGCCTCACCTTGGCCGCAGTACCCTCAAGTTTCCTGCCGTCGCTTAGCTTGGCAAAATACGCGGCGTAAGGAAGAACAAGAGTTCCAGGGAACTCGAGCTCACATTGGTGTGCTTGAACAGGTTGCCAACGACCGGGATACTCCCGAACAGAGGTACCTGGTCGACAGTGGTGTTCTGCGATGAAACGATGATGCCCCCGATAACCACGGTGCCACCATCAGCGATCAGGACCTTGGTGTTAGCCTCCTGCGTGTCAATAGCGGGAATGCCTTGAACGCGCGGAATGGCTTGGTCAATCTGGTCATTCGTCACCGTCACATCCATGAAGATGGTGCCTTCGGACGTGATTTGCGGTGTGACGTCAAGTTCGAGTACGGCATCCACGAATTGCACCGAGACCGTATTGTTCACGATCGTTTGAACCGGGATTTTCGTACCCTGCTTCACAGTCGCTTTTTGGTTGTTCTGCGTAATCAGCTTCGGCTTTGAGATCAGCTTGCCGATGCCTCTTTCCTCTGCCGCACTGATAATGAAATCCAGTGCAAAGTTCGAGGACGAGAAGGCGTAGCTCAGTGCGCTCGTCGGAGTTGTGGCGCCCAAGTTGGTGATCAGCGGCATTGAGCCGCTCGTGGGAGCACTGGCGCCCGACCCGACTATGATTGGAGGCAGCGGGAGTGGCGAATTACGTACGATTGGGCTCGTGCCAACGGTGCTCGCTCCGCCAAGGATGCTCTGGCCGCCGCCCGCGGATACTGCTGCCGCGAACTGCGTTCCGATATCCCGAGTGAACGACCGATTCGCCGCGACCACCCTCGCTTCGATTTCCACTTGCAGTGATTTCCGGTCCAGCTGCCGCAGCAGGTTATCCATCACCGGCAAAACGCTCGGAATGTCCCGGATAATCAACGTATTCGACCGCACGTCCGCAAGAATGTCGCCCCGCGAGGATAGGAATTTCTTGAGCGTAAGAACCAGGTCTTGGGCCTTTGCATAGCTGAGGACGCGCGTCGTGGTGACCACGTCCGCTGCCTCTGCCTGTGCCTTAGCCAACTCACGATTCTGGTCTGCTTCCCGCTTCAAAGTATCTTTCGTCGCGATGCGCAGCACGTTTCCTTCAAGCTGCTTATCCAGGCCGTTGTTCTTCAGCACGATTTCCAGGGCCTGATCCCACGGCACATCGTCGAGGACGATTGTGAGGTTGCCCTTCACACTCGGATCTACAACGATATTCAATCCGCTGATTTCGTGAATCAGCCGGAAGAAGTCGCGCAGATCGACGTCCTTCAAGTTTACAGAAATGGGTTCACCGGAATATTTTCCCGACGGAGCCGGCGTCTGGGGCTCTACAGTTGTTATCGGCTGCACGGATACCGTCGAAATTGCAGGAGCCGGAGCAGATGACGCAGGGGTTTCAACTGCTGCGCTCGAATTCGACGCAGTGGCTGCACCCTCCGTGGCAACTTGCTTGGCCGCCATCTCCGTCTGCGTACCGGAAGGTGACGCCAGCGCTGCGGTGGGCTGCGTAAAGGCCGCTGGCAGAATCGTGACCGGAGCCGGAACCGCCTGCGGAGCCAGCTTCGTTGTGGTCACATCTGCGGGCTGAGTCTCCGGCGTTGACTTCGCGCCTCCAAACTCACCCTTCGAACTCTTGCTCGTGAATTCCACGGTGATGCCGGTGTCTGAGCTGGTAATGTTGTACGGCGATGCTTGCCTCAAATCGATAACGACACGCGAAACCTGCGGCGAAAATTGCGCCAATCGAATCTCACGCACCGGATCCAGGTTGCTCGCAATCTGTTTTTCAGAAGTCCTCAGCTGCGCGCCCGCAAAATCCAGGACGAGTCTGTCCGGATTCTGCAATCGAATCGCGTGATAAGTCAGCTTCCCGGTGCCGAGCACATTCACGTCGGTCGAATCGCCGTTCTGCGCAAGCTTTACCTCGCGAATAGCTTGAGTGGTCGTGCCAGGAGTCTTCGTTTCCGAGGTCCGGACCGAGATCGGTGTCACCGCAGGAGCAGGTCCAGTCAACGCAGTCTTCCCCGCGCTATCATTTGTGCGCGATACCAGCAGCGTTAGCTGTTGCGGGTCCTTGCGCTCAAGGCGCGGCTCCACGCCCTGGCTCAACAGGATTTCCAGGCGTACCACGGGCTTTTTCCCCGCGGTGTACGTCAGCGTGCGGTAACTCTTCACCAAGTCGGAGGCCACCATCCGCGCTCCGGCCGGGTCCGCTGCCGACACCCCGCTCAGATCGAGCACATAGAGGCTCTCGCTTGGGCGATAGGTGGTGTATTCGAAGGGGCCGTTCGCCTCAGCTTCCAGCGTCACGGTTCCGTTCTTTACCACCGCCTTCACATGCACTACCGGCCCATCGCTGGCCCGCAGCGCTCCGCTCGTCAGTATCAAGGCTGCTGCAACCAGCGCAGTCAAGCCCAACGCCCTCCGCATAATCCTCATTGCTGCTCTCCTGCGCTCGGGTAGATTCGCTTGGTAACCAATCGCTCGACCGGCTTCCCGAATGCATCTTTGGAATTTTCCTTAAAGGTCACTCCATCTAAGCCAATCTTTTCTACGTCGCCGTCATACAGACGGTCACCTTCCCGGATAAAATAAGTTCGTTGATCCGGATTCGTCACGACCGCCAGCATTCCGCTGGCAGCCTTTACAGTCCCGTCCACGCGTACCGTGGCAATTACCAAGCCCGCTTTCCCCGGAGGCAACGGCGGCCCACTGGGTTTCTTGTCATTGACCAGCGGTACAAAAGGATCGCGCTTCCCCGCCACTTCCGGCTTGGCGTCGGCCTTCTCTTCGGCCTTCGCGTCAGCCTTGGCAGTCTGCTTTGGTTTGGCGCCTTGCGCTGCCGCTACCGGCTTTTTCTTGTGGGAGGCCTTCGGTGCCTGCGCCGGTGCCGGCGGCTGAGCTGCCGTCTGTCCCCAAGTCGCAGGGACCAGGAAACACGACATCGCCAGAACTGCTATCAAGTTCGCGGTTGTCTTCACTAGTGTCATTGTCTTTGCCTACCGCCTTACCGGTGCGGCAGTCGGCGTTGGCGTTGGCGCTGCCGGCTGGTCTGCCGCCTTCGTAAAGAAGGTGGTGATCGTGAATATCCCTGTCACTGATGCTCCCGGGTTCATCCGAAAGGTACTGTTGGCTGGTTTGCCTCCCAGACCGGTCAGCTTCAGGTCACCCACATTGATGATCCGGGAAAGCCGTCCAAGCCTGGAAAAGAAGTCCAGAACGGAAAAGTAAGGGCCGTCGGCTTCTACTTCGAACGGCAATTCGAAGTAATAAGGCTTCGTGGCCACAGGCAAGGCCTTCATTCTGCGCAGAGAAACGCCGGAACTCGTTGCCGCGCTTTGAATCATGAGCATGAACTGGTCAATTTGCTTCTCTTCGGGCACGATTGTTTGCAGGGTAGCCAGCTGTTTTTCCAACGCGTCCATTTGTGATTGCAGCTCGGCTTTCCGTTGTTTGTAAACTCGCAGGTTCGCTACTTCCTGCTCCAGCGGCTTCTCCTGTTTCTGCGCGTCCTGCAATTGCGCGCGCACGGAAGCCAGCGGCAAACCCGGCACGTAAAAGCCAGCCGCGATGATTACCACTGTCAGCGCCAGATAAAACAAAGCTTGCAGCGGCCAGGGCCAATCTCTGAAGGCGGTTGCCATTTCTAGCTCCTCCCCTTAGCCGCAGGCTGCGGGGGCGGCGTGGTGGCTGCGGGCTTGGCTTGCGGCACCGCTTCAGGGACGGAAGACTGAGATATGTTGGCCGTCATCGTGAAGTTGTATGTTTGAACCGACTTCAGAATGTCGTCTTCTTTTGCCTCTTTGATCTCAATCTTGTCGAAGTAGCCCGAGCGCCTTAGCTGCGTGATGAAATTGGCCACGGCATTGATCGAACCTGCTTCGCCCGCAATATCCAGACTGTCTCCCTTGCGCTCGATGGAGGTCAGCCAAAGTGCATCCACTCTCACGACGGTGTTCGCCACCGTCTCCAGCAATTCTTGCCCGCCGGTGCGATTCTTTTGCAGCGTTTCAATCACATTGATTCGCTGCTCTAGCACGGCCTTCTGGGTTTCGAAGCGGTCCACGTCCTGCTTCACCTGCTGCAGACTCTGCTTCTCGGCCCGCAGCGCGGCGATGCGAGCGTTCGTCGCGTCCAGTTCTCGTTTCTGTTGGAAATAGGTGACCGAAAGTACGATGGCCGCCAGTCCCAGCGCCACCAGCAAGAAGATGATCTGGACGGTCGCTTCCAGCGGCACGGTCTGTTTGGTGGCCTTCGGACGGCTCTGGCCGAGTAAATTGATGCGAATCATGGCGTGTCAAAGCTCCTCAGCGCCAGCCCCACAGCGATTGCCAGGCGCGGCGCCAACTCGCGAATCTGGCTCTCATCATGACGCCCTGAATTGATTGCAATTTTGCGGAATGGATCAAGCTCTTCGACCGGCATGGCAAATTCTTCCTTCAACAGGTCGAGCAAGCCCGGAACCCGGGAAGTACCCCCGGCGACGTAAATACGCCGAATATTTTCTCCGCTCGCCGTCGCGCGGAAAAAGTCAAAAGTCTTCTGGATTTCCAGAATCAAGATGTCGGAAACAGATCGCAGAATCGCCGTGCGTTGCTCTTCGCTCACACCGGCCAGCGTTCCGCCCATCTTCAATTTCTCGGCATCTTCAAAACTCAGGTCCAGTTCCTTCTGCAGCGCGTCGGTGTACTGGTTGCCGCCCACCGAAACGTCGCGCGTAAACAATGGTGTCCAGCCGCGCACGATGTTGATATTCATCACGCTGGCCCCGATGTTCAGCAGCGCCACTACCTGCGACGCATCCGGCTCGTAGTTCACTTCGAAGCAGTTCTGCAGCGCAAACGCGTCGATATCCACCACCACCGGTACCTTGCCCGCCTGCGCCAGCACGTTGGTGTGGTTCAGAATTTTGTCTTTCTTCACCGCCACCAGCAAAACGTCCATCTGGTTTTCGGTGGCTTCCAATAGTTGGTGGCTTAGGTTTACGTCGGCGATGTCGAAGGGAATGTGCTGGCTTGCTTCGGCTTGTACCCGGTCGAACAGCTCTTCTTCAGTCATCAGCGGCATGCTTACGCGCTTGACGATTACCGAGTGCCCGGAAACCGATGTGGCCACATCTTTCGCTTTGATCTTTTGGTTGTCGAATATCGAAATGATTTTCTCAGCGACTGACGGGGCGTCCATGATGGCGCCGTCTACCACCGTGTCCTGCGCCAGAGTCTCGATCCCGTAACTCACCAGCTCGTAGCCCGACTTCGACTTCCTCAGCTCGACTGCTTTCACCGAACTCGAGCCGATGTCCAGGCCGATTAAAGATCTTGTCTTCCCCAGATTGAACATCGCGCGGCCCCTCGCTCCTCACTCCGTCCCGCTTCGCAGGTCGGACCCGGCTTCACTCTCGAATTTCTTTCGGAATCTTTTTCTGCTTCGCTTGCTGCTTTCGCCTCTCACCCCGTGAGGCTCTCATTCGATGTTGCGTGCAGTAGCCCAGTAGTACTGCTACGGCCGGTACGTTCCGCTTTCACCGTTTATTACATCCGCAGCACTCACTGTCAAGCAACGTGTTCGGGGAGTGTGCTATTGGTAAAAACCTGGCACAGAGAACAGGTGGCGAAAACGTACAGGTGAAAAGTACAGGTAAGTAGAGCAAAGCCTTGTAGGAAAAGGCGAAACACGAGGCGAAGGTGGACCGTTGAAGGGCTCAAATTGGCTCGCTAACGTTATTGCTTCTTTGCCTCCTTTACCAATTTTAACTGTTGCCAAATTTTGTCAACCCGCCGTTTTGTGGCTTCGTCCATCTTGATTTCGTCGGGCCACCGGCCGGTATATCCTTCCTCCGCCCATTTCCGCGTGGCGTCCACGCCCATCTTCGAACCGTAATCCTGGCGGCGCGCGGCATGGTCGAGCGTGTCCACCGGACCTAGCACAAATTGGACATCGCGCTCCGGATCGATGGCGCACAACGCTTTCCAGACCACTTCACTGGAATCCTGGACATTCACATCGTGGTCCACCACCACAACTACCTTGGTAAACATGGCCTGGCCGAGGGACCAGATCGCGTTCATGATCTTGCGCGCTTGTCCGGGATAGCTTTTGCGAATAGAGACGATCATCAGGTTCTGGAAAATCCCTTCCGCGGGCATGGCGACGTCCACGATTTCCGGATACTGCATTTTCATTACCGGCAGAAATATGCGTTCGATCGCGTGGCCCATGAAATAGTCTTCCTGCGGAGGCGGACCGACGATTGTCGTCAAATAGAGCGGATCGTTCCGATGCGTTATGCAGGTGATGTGAAACACGGGAAAAGATCCTTCCAGGGAGTAAAAGCCTGTGTGATCGCCGAAAGGGCCTTCTGTTTGCATCTCGCCCAGGTTGACGTATCCCTCCAGGACAATTTCTGCGTTCGCCGGAACTTCCAGTTCCACCGTCTTGCACGCCACCAGCTCCACGGGATCTCTGCGCAGGAAGCCGGAAAAAAGAAATTCGTCCAGATCGGGCGGTACGGGCAAAATTCCAGCCAGGGCTGTTGCGGGATCCGCTCCAATCGCCACTGCTACCTCAAGCTTTCCTTCTCGGTTTTTCGCCCGGGCGCTGCGGAAATGTTCGGCTCCGTGTTTCTGCGTCTGCCAATGCATTCCGGTGGTGCGCTCGTCATACACCTGCATGCGGTAGCAGCCAACGTTGCGTTTCCCCGTTTCCGGATTCTTCGTAATCACCATCGGCCACGTAATGTATCGCCCGCCATCCTGCGGCCAGCACTTCAGTATCGGGAAATAATCGAGCGAAAAATTCTCGGTGCGAACGATTTCCTGGCAAGCGCCGCTGCGTACGGTCTTCGGGAAAAACGAGCCGATTTCCGCCAGCTTCGGCAGCATCTTCACCTTCTCCAGAATTCCCTGCGGCGATTTCACGTCTAAGAACGAATGCACGCGCTCGGCTACTTCGTCCAAAGAGTCCGCTTCCAGCGCCAGACACATGCGCCGCTCGCTCCCCAGGAGATTCGTTACCGCCGGAACCGTGGAGCCTTTGGGATGCTCGAACAGCAGCGCCGGCCCGGCTGCCTTCACCACGCGGTCAGTGACCTCGGTAATCTCGAGAATCGGGTCAACCTCAGCCGAAACGCGCTGCAGCTCATCCTTCTTCTCCAACTTGTGCACAAAATCCCGCAAGTCTCTATACGCCACTTCCCCTCCATGCCGTCGTTTTATGCGTCATTGCTCAGTCCGCGTTGCCATTGCCAAGCCGCCAACTCTAGCACGTTGCCTCGCCTGCGCAGAGAATATGGGACGGGCGGAGGCGCTGCTTGCGTGCGCGGCGAGCGCGGTGCTATTCTCCAATTTGTTCGAGATGAGCGGGAGTAGTTCAGTGGTAGAACGATAGCTTCCCAAGCTATAGGTGAGGGTTCGATTCCCTTCTCCCGCTCCATTATATTAACCGCTGGTAATTTGAGATTCCGCTTCAGGCGATAGCTTGCGGGATGGCCTTTTTCCATTTTCCCTGCGCTTTCAGAATTAGCTCCACTACTTCGCGGGCTGCACCTTTGCCTCCGGCTACAGTTGTGATGTAGTGCGCCGCGCGCTTCACTTCTACTACGGCGTCGGCGACTGCGACAGCTAGGCCTACACGGCCGAGAATCGGGAGGTCGGGCAAGTCGTCGCCGATGTAGGCGACTTCTTCGTCGGTCACGCCGGCGCGGATAAGGATCGCTTTATAGGATTCGAGTTTCTTCGGCTGGCCTTGAATCACGAATTCCATTCCCATTTCCCTGGCACGGCGTGTGGTGGCGGGAGAATCGCGGCCGGTGATCAGTCCCGTGCGGATGCCCATGATGCTGGCCAGCTTGATTCCAGCACCGTCATGCGGGTCGAAAACTTTCATCTCCGCGACGCTATTGTCAGGAAATGTTTGCAGGCAGACCACGCCGGGGGTCAATGTGCCGTCCACATCCATTAAGAGGACGCGGATTGGTTTCGCGCGTCGCATAACCTTCGGCGGGTATTTGATTTCTCGAATTGTCATTCAATCCTCAGTTTAAGAGCGACAGCAGGTCCCTCGTCGCGATGCTCCCTCGGGGTGACGATGCTCGTCGCATCGTCAATTTCGCGTATTGCCATTTGCACATGTCCTTTAGAACAATTGAAGAGTCCAGAGGTCGTGGACGTGGAGGACGCCTTCCAAGCGGCCCGCGGAATCCACAACGAGGACGGAGGTGATTTTCTTTTCCTCCATCCGGCGCAGAGCGCTCGCAGCGAGCTCGGTGCGCGGAATCGTGACGGGATTTTTCGTCATGCAATCGGCGGCGGTCAATCCCAAGACGTTTTCTTTTTGCTTCAGCATGACGCGGCGTAAATCGCCATCCGTAATGATGCCGAGCACGCGGCCGTTCGGCTCGGTGACGGCGGCGAGGCCCAGCCCTTTGCGACTCATTTCGTAGATCACGTCGGGCATCTTCGCGGTTGGGAGCACCCGTGGCGCGTCTTCGCCGGAGTGCATCAGGGCTTCGACGCGGCGCAGTTTTTTGCCGAGGCGTCCGCCGGGATGCAGCGCGGCAAAATCTTCTTCTTTGAAACCGCGGCGTTCGAGGAGTGAGATAGCGAGAGCGTCACCCATGGCTAGTGCGGCGGCGGTGGATGCGGTGGGCGCGAGATTCAGCGAGCACGCTTCTTCTTTTACGGCGATGTCGAGAACGATGTCGCTTGTGCCGGCAAGAGTGGAGCGCGGGTTGGCGGTGAGTGTGATGACATGGACGCCCAAACGCTTAACGGATTCCATCAGCTCGACCAATTCCTCGGTTTCTCCGCTGGAGGAAATCGCGAGTAGAACATCGTCCGCGGTGAGCATTCCCAGATCGCCGTGAAGCGCTTCCGCGGCGTGGAGAAAAAGTGAAGGAGTGCCGATGCTCGCGAAAGTCGCGGCAGTTTTTCGTCCGATGAGGCCGGACTTGCCGAGGCCGGTGACGACGACTCTTCCTTTGCATGCATATAGAAGTTCGACGGCTTTTTCGAAGCGGTCATCGAGACGGTCGATCAGGCCGGCGATGGCTTCGGATTCAATTCGCAGAACGCGCTTGGCGGTGGCCAGACTCATTTCGAATTCCATTCGCGTACGAGCGATGCGAGCTTCAGGATTTTTTCGAGCAGCGGGCGGAATTGAGCCAGTGGCAGCGCGTTCGAGCCGTCGGAGAGAGCTTTCGCGGGATTGTCGTGGACTTCGAGAAAGATTCCATCGACGCCCGCAGCGGTTCCGGCGCGCGCGAGCGACTCGATGAATTCAGGCTGGCCGCCGCTGGATTTTCCTTCGCCGCCGGGCAATTGCACGGCATGGGTCACGTCGAAGACAACCGGGTATCCGAGTTTGCGCATGATGGGAAAAGCGCGCATATCTACCACGAGATTTTGATAGCCGAAGGAATTTCCGCGTTCGGTGAGAATGATTTTTTCGTTTCCGGTGCCAGCGATTTTTTCGGCGGCGTTGCCGATTTCCCAAGGCGAGAGGAATTGGCCCTTCTTCACATTCACAATGCGGCCGGACCGGCCGGCGGCGACGAGCAAATCCGTTTGGCGGCAGAGAAACGCTGGGATTTGAACGACGTCGCAAACTTCGGCGACTGGGCCAACGTGCGAAACGTCGTGGACGTCGGTGAGAATCGGCAGGCCGGTTTTTTTCTTGATGTTCTTTAGGATGGCCAAGCCCTTTTTCAGGCCTGGGCCGCGAAACGAAGAGAGCGAGGTGCGGTTTGCTTTGTCGTAAGACGCCTTGAAAATGTATGGGACGTGCATTTCGGAGGCGATGGCGCCCAGACTTTCCGCCATGCGCAACGCGTGTGACTCGCTTTCGATCACGCACGGACCGGCAATCACGAACAGAGGTGCGTTTGCGCCGAAGTGAATCGAGTTCACCGAGAATGTTTTGTTCAACGCCACGGTGCCGAAGAACTCCTTTGAATGACGCCCAGCCTATGCGGGTTCCGGAGTATTTGCAACGCTCCGCGAGCGACACTCGCCTCCGGAGCGGAGAAGGCAAAAAGAGGGCGGGCAGAACGCCGAAAACGAGTGAAATCTGCGCAACAATCGAACCGGCTACGTCCAGTTCTGGCCCCGGTTAGAAAAGTTCCGGTCGTTTGTTTTGAATAAGTTACGGCGGTTTCGGAATGTGAGGCAGTTTCGGTTAGAAATGCGTTCGCGAGGCTCAAGATTGAGGGCTTATTTGTAGCTGGGGAGCCCGAGATTAGGGCCTGGCGAGGGGCCTGAGTTAGCCCTTGCTGATGCGCTCGACTATATTCAATTTTAATCACGACCGACGCTAGCACGCGAGTAAGCGAAATTCAAGGATGTGCATGTTGTGGACATATTTGGAAGCGCCTTGGCAATGAGGCGCAAGTCTGGGCCCGTTATGCATTTGCCAAGTATTCTAGCCGTAATAAATGATGAGCTTTTGAATCACCAATATGATACTACCTTCATAAGGAAATGATGGCGAGGGGGACAGATGGGAACCCAATGCCCTCTTTGTGAAGGTGAGGATGTATCTGACTTCTTAGCCGCCCCTGACAGATTCCATCTCAGGACGCGGAGCTATAAACTCGTTCGCTGCGCTCGCTGTACATGCGTATGGCTACGCGATCCGCCCGCACCAGAAGAGTTGTCCCTTAGTTACAGCGAGGATTACCACAAGGCAATTGTCAACGCTGGGGAATTCTCTGCAGCAGAACGATGGAAAGACCAACGTGAGTTGATTTCAAAATACAAGAATGGTGGAGATATTCTTGACGTTGGTTGCAGCTCTGGAGCGTTTCTCAGTACTTTGCCACTCTCCAAATGGAAGCTTTACGGAATCGAAATTGCCCCCGAGACGGCTGAAAAAGCCCGCGTAACCACCGGCGCCCAAGTATTTACGGGCGATGTTATGCAAGCGTCATTTTTACCCGACAGCTTTGACGTTATCACTTGCTTTGATGTATTGGAGCACGTGTACAATCCGCGGCAATTTCTCAATAGGGTTCAAGAATGGCTCAAACCGGATGGAATTTTCTACGTAATACTTCCCAATATAGACGCCTGGGAATCACGAATATTCGGGTCCTTCTGGTTCGGTTTGGAGCTGCCCAGGCATCTATTCCATTTCTCGCCTAAATCTCTGCGTTACATCATGCACTCTCTCGGCTTCCGTGAAGTAAGCATTGCAACTCCGAGCACTTCCTATATAGAACGCAGCGCTAATTATGTTAGCTCTGGAATTGTCAGCAAACTTGGTTTTCACCCTTCGCCTCAATCAGCGGCAAAGGAAAACACTATCGCATGGAGAGCGATCAGAAAGGCTTTGCGTCTTTCAATCGTTCGTCCGTTCGGCCAGGTTGCTTCGCGTGCGGGCGCGGGCGCGAGCCTGCAAGCTGTTTTGGCCAAAAATGCGAAGACGCAACAAGAAGCTCATGCTGGAAATTCTTCTAATTCTAGCGGGATTAGTCGGCGGGGTTGATGGCGCGGGATTCGGCGTTGGCGTTAGCAGCGGCTATGCCCTGGCGCTGATGGCGGTTTGCGACGCTGGCGCGGATGAAGGCGGCGAACAGCGGATGCGGGGCCAGAGGCTTGGACTTGAATTCGGGATGGAACTGGCAGCCGACGAACCACGGGTGGTCGGGGGCTTCGACGATTTCGACGTACACGCCATCGGGGGTGCGTCCTGTGATGCGGAAGCCGGCGCGGGTTAGCGTGTCTTCGTACTCGCAATTGAATTCATAGC
>JBEKSN010000040.1:0-21853 GCA_049517055.1 Candidatus Acidiferrales bacterium
CGCGTCGTCCAGGTTGTCGACGGCCGCACCGGCCCCACTCCGCTCGACGAAGAGCTCGCGCTCCTCCTCCGCCGTGCCGGTAAACCTCCCGTCCTCGCTGTAAATAAAATCGACATGCCCAAGCAAGCCGAAATGGCCGCCCAATTTTACGAATTGGGCGACGAAATTTTCCCCATTTCTTCCGAGCACGGCTTCGGTCTCGACACCCTTCTCGATTTCCTCACCGAGAATTTCCCGCGCGGGGAAGTGGTAGTAGAAAAACCTTACGTCAGCATCGCCATCATCGGCCGTCCCAACGTCGGGAAATCCACGCTCCTAAATCAGCTTGTCGGCTCCGAGCGTTCCATCGTCTCTCCCGAGCCCGGCACCACGCGCGACGCCGTTGACACCGTCCTGGATCGCAAAGGAAAGTTGTACCGCTTCCTCGACACCGCCGGAATCCGCCGCAAGGGAAAGACCAAGCTTATCGCCGAAAAATTAAGCGTGATCATGGCGCGCCAGCACCTCGAGCGCGCCGACGTGGCTCTGCTCGTAGCTGACTCTTCCGTCGGCATCACCTCGCACGACGCCACCATCGCGAGCTACGCCGAGCAGTCCGGCCGCTCCGTAATCATCGTCCTGAATAAATGGGATCTCGCCCTCGAAGCCGCCCAGGAAAAATCCTCGGCCGAAAAAAAACGCGGAGGAAAAAGTACAGCCATGAACGCGAACAAGCTCGTTCAGGATTACGAGCCCCTAGTCCGCGCCAGATTAAAATTTCTCTCCTACGCCCCCGTAGTTTTCCTCTCCGCAAAAACCGGCGACCACATCGACCGTCTCTACACCGTGATCGATCGCGTGGTCGAAGCCCGCAACCGCCGCATTTCCACCGGCGAGCTGAACCGCTGGCTCAAGGAAGTAGACCTCGACCGCGGCACTTCCCCCGCCAGCCGCGAAGTGAAAATTTTCTACATCACCCAGGCCACCACCGCCCCGCCCACCTTCGTCCTCTTCACCAACCAGCTAAAGCCCCTCCACTTCAGCTACCAACGCTTCCTCGAAAACCAGTTGCGCGCCAAATTCGATTTCACCGGCACACCCATCCGTTTCAACCAGCGCCTGAAACAACGCGGCTCCCGCCACCGCGAACGAAAAGACCCCCGCGACTAAGCCTATGCGGCGGCCCGATCTGTCCCTATTTTTTTGAATCGTTGAATGTATCAAGGAGTGAAATGAAAGCTTCTTTCCTCACCAACCGGCAGCCGAATGGGGTGTCTTTGGTCATCGGAGGAAACTTCGGCATCGATGCTGGAAGTGTGATGTAGTCCGTGCAGACCCTCACAGCATAATCGCAATCCTCGGCTGGTGTCTTTCCGCCAAAGACGCACTCATAAGAGCTTTCCATCGAGCTATAACCTTCGTTGAACACGTTGGCGTAGTGAATTGTTCCATAGCTAGCGCTTGACGTGGTTTTCGGCGCAATTGGCTTGTCCGCATTGCGCAGGAACAGAACGTATTCCCAGCCAAGCCTCTCCCCGAGATATGGTCCGAAGTAGATGGCTCCCCCAGCCGCGGCTCCTTTGAAGCTCTTAATCACCTCGCCTTTATAAATGGCCTGACTATAGTTTTCAGCGTCCCCTGAAACGATTTTCACGAGCGCTACTGTATCGGCTTGCTTGAATAGACTTGCCACGTCGATGACAGCAGGCTCCGTGATGGTGACTTGTTCTGGTTGCTGAGCCGAGGTCAGTTGGGCGGAAATGGCAATAAATATAAATACGAAGAGCGAAAGCCGCACAACAGTCATCGAGCCTCTCCTTTTCTATTCCACCGAATGATAACTGATATAGAGTGGGTCACCTCCACGCATCGCGGCCCTAGGTTTCCTAGGGGTTGACACAGCCCAAAATCAGCCTACGATAAGGAAATCCATGGCCACGCCCGCTCACGCTCCGTCTTCTTCACCGATTCCAGACAAAAGTCTTTTCCGCATCGGAGAAGTCAGCCGCCTAACCGCCACAAAGACTTTCGTCCTGCGCTACTGGGAAACGGAGTTTCCGACGCTTCAACCGGTGAAGAGTCCCAGCGGCCATCGCCTGTATCGTCGTGAGGACATCGAGACCGTCTTCGAAATCAAGCGCCTGCTCTACGACGAAGGTTTCACCATCGTCGGCGCCCGCAAGCATCTAGCCGATCAAGCCGCCGGTAATGGAGTGACCGTTGGCGAAGCCGCCGCGAGCGGCGCCCATCATGAAATCGCGCCCGTGCGAAGTCCCCGTCACGAGCCCCCCTCACGCGCGCAACGCAAATTCCTTCTCGATTTGCACGAAGAACTCCTTGCTGTCTTGACCCTTCTCGAACGCGAGTGATACGCTGATTGCTGATTGAAAGCGGTCGGGACGTAGCGCAGCCTGGTAGCGCGCACGCTTGGGGTGCGTGAGGTCGCTGGTTCAAATCCAGTCGTCCCGACCATCTTCTTCTCTCTTGAAAGGGCTTCGGAACGTGTTTTGCCCGCGCGGGAATTTCCATGTCGGATAACTTGAGCAAGCCGCATATCCTCATTACGAATGACGACGGCATACACGCCGCGGGCCTCCGCGCGCTCGTCGAAGCCATGCAGTCCATCGCCCAAATCACGGTCGTCGCGCCGTCTCACGAACGCAGCGCGTCCGCTCAATCCCTCACCCTGCGCCAGCCGATTTACTGCGATCAAATTGCGGAAAACGAATACTCCGTCGAAGGCACGCCGGCCGACGCCGTCATTCTCGCCTTTCACACCCTGCTCAAAGAAAAACCCGACCTCGTCATCTCCGGCATCAATCGCGGCGGCAACATGGGCGAAAACGTTTACTACTCCGGAACCGTCGGAGCAGCCATGGAAGGAGCGATTAATCGCGTGCCCGCCATTGCCGTTTCCGTGTCCTACAAGAGCAAGGAGCTCGACTATAGGCCGGCCGGAAATTTCGCTCGCATCCTGGCGCCGTTGATCCTGGCAGAAGGCCTGCCGCCGGGCATCTTGCTAAACGTAAATGTGCCCCAATCTTGGAACGGGGAAGTGCGTTTCACCCGGCAGTCCTCGAAGATCACGCGCAACGTGCTCCAACCCGGTGCCGATCCCCGCGGCCGCCGCTATTATTGGTTGCACGAGCAGAAGCGTATTGAGGACATCGAGCCCGACACGGACATAGCCGCTATCCGCGACGGCGCCATTTCCATCACGCCCCTCCAGCTCGATCACACCCACGCCCCTTCTCTAAATCACCTATCACACTGGACTAAGCTGCTCGAATCCGTCCCGCAGCGCTAAAGACCGGGCGAACCGCTGTGGCCTTGGCTGCGACTATTGACCATCCTAGGACATCCACTAACTACACAGATGCTTAGAGGAGAAAATCGTGGATCTACAACTCAAAGGTAAGAAAGCACTGGTAACAGGCTCCACGGCAGGAATCGGTTTAGCAACCGCGCGCGGCCTGGCGGCGGAAGGTGCGTCTGTAGTCGTCAATGGAAGGACCGAAAAGCGCGTTGATTCCGCCGTCAGCGAGATTCGCAAAGCCCATCCTGGCGCGGATGTCTCCGGCGTTGCCGCCGACGTCTCGAACGCAGCCGGCTGCGCGAAACTCATCCAAACAGTCCCCGCTGTGGACGTTCTGATCAACAACATGGGCATCTTCGAGCCCAAGCCCTTCGAAAAAATTCCCGACGAAGATTGGATGCGCTTCTTCGAAGCCAACGTCATGAGCGGAGTGCGCCTCTCGCGCCACTATCTCGGCGGCATGCGTAAAAAAAACTGGGGACGAATCGTGTTCATCTCCAGCGAATCCGGAGTGCAGATTCCCGCTGAGATGATTCACTACGGCATGACCAAGACCGCGCAAGTCGCCATCGCGCGCGGCATCGCGGAAACCGTCGCGGGAACCGGCATCACCGTGAACAGCGTGCTAGTCGGTCCCACGAAGTCCGAGGGCGTCGAAACTTTCATCTCGCAAATGGGAGCGCAAAGCGGTGCCGACACTGCATCCTTCGAAAAAGAATTCTTCAAGAGCATTCGCCCGTCATCTCTTTTGAAGCGTTTTTCAAGCACCGATGAAGTTGCCAACATGATCGTCTATCTCTCCAGCCCTCTCGCTTCCGCCACAAACGGCGCGGCGGTCCGCGCGGACGGCGGTGTCGTGCGTGCCATCCTGTAGAGCCGCGTAAGCCGACCCGGAGTCATCGACGCGAGACGTTTTGCATTCCGCCAAATAGTGCGACGTCCAGCCGGCCTCCTTCGTGTGGTAGCCTTGCACGCTAGGAGGAGCGGAAAACTTGATTCGAGGGACAAAGTGTCTCTGCGGGTTGGTCCTGGCTGCCGCAATTGGTCTTGCACTGTTCTTTTTCGTCGGCCAGTCATTGGCGCAAGCTCCAGCACAAGACCCACCGCACCCCGCACCGACAACCTACGCCGGGATAAAAGCAGTTCAGGCGTGGATTCCGATGAAAGACGGCGTCCGCCTTGCCGTAAATCTCTACATGCCGGATGGCCCGCTCGCAGGCGCAGACGACAAAGGGAAGTTTCCAGCCATCCTCGAATATCTCCCCTACCGCAAAGACGACTGGACCTTGGCTCGCGACTGGCAGCTGCATTCCTATTTCGTGCGGCGCGGCTACGTCACCGCGCGGGTGGACATCCGCGGCACCGGCGCAAGCGAAGGCAATCCTCCCGACCGCGAATACTCCGATCAAGAACAGAAGGACGGCCTCGAAGTAATCGATTGGCTATCGAAGCAGCCGTGGTCCAACGGCAACGTCGGCATGATGGGAATTTCCTGGGGTGGATTCAACGCCATTCAGATCGCGCATTTGCATCCCCCGGCGCTCAAAGCGATCATCGCCATGTGTGCCACCGAAGATCTTTTCCACGACGACGTTCATTACATTGACGGCCTCATGCACGTCGATGAATTCGAGCTCGGTATGGATATGCAAATCGGCATGACGCGCGCGCCGGATTTTCCCACCGATGAAAAATCTCTCGCCCCTCGTTTCGACGCCACTCCCTGGTTTCTTCTGTATCTTCACCAGCAGCGCGACGGTCCCTTCTGGCAACGTGCTTCGATCTCCCCCGATCAATACGCCGAATACAAAGTCCCCACGTTCATGATCGGCGGCTTTCTCGACGGCTATCGCGATAGCATCGGCCGGTTCCTGGAACGCGTGCATGCTCCGGTAAAAGCCCTGCTCGGCCCCTGGAACCACACTTTTCCGCACGAAGCCGAGCCCGGCCCTTCGATTGAATGGCGCGTCGAAGCCACACGCTGGTGGGATTACTGGCTCAAAGGCAAGCAAAACGGCATCCTCGACGAGCCGCGTTTCGAGGTTTACATGCGCCACTGGTATCCACCGGACCCGAACATCGCCGAAATTCCAGGCGACTGGCGCGCTGAAAAAAGTTTTCCACCTGCGGATGCGCGTACCGAGACTTTGTATCTCTCGCCGAATCACACGCTACGCGATTCCGCTCCAGCCGCGGCGTCCGAGCAGTTGAAGTACGTCCCCTCGATCGGAATCGAAGCTGGATTCTGGTGGGGCGATTTCACCACCGATCAGCGCCCTATCGACGCCTTCAGCCTCGTTTACGATTCCGAGCCTCTAGATAAGGACACCGCAATTCTCGGATGGCCCAAAGCGCAGCTGCAGGTTTCCGCTAGCGCGCCTCTGGCGGATTGGTTCGTGCGTCTTTCCGACGTCGCTCCGGACGGAACCGTGACCATGGTTACTGGCGCAGGCCAAAGTGGCGCGCAACGCGACTCGCGCTCGAATCCAACCGATCTACTTCCCGGTCACCTTTATTCGCTACCCATCGAGCTGCATCTCACCAGTTGGGTTTTTCAGCGCGGACATCGCATCCGTCTCGCCGTCTCCAACGCGCTCTGGCCAATGATTTGGCCCACACCGTATCCGATGACCACCTCATCGCAGCTCGGCGGCGCATCGGCATCTCGTCTCGAGCTTCCGCTGGTTCCGCTTGAACCGGCCGCGCGCCCGAATTTCTCCGCGCCTGAAGTCACTTCACCCCTCGAAGGTGTGAAATCAGAAGGTGACACCTGGCCGCCTCAGGAGTGGACCGAAACGCACGACCTCATTACCGGCACCACGCGCGTCGCGTGGATCGGAGACGATTCCAGCCAATATCCCTGGGGTCGCATGAAGGATCACGAACAGATGAGCTACCTAATCACGGACGCTCATCCGGAAAAAAGCTCGATTCACGCCGAAGGCTCCACAACGGTCGAATTGCCCGGCCGCATCTTGGTATGGAGCGTCATTCTCGATGTCAGCAGCGACGCCCGGAATTTTTATTACCACTCCGAGCGTCACCTCACCGAAAATGGCAAGCTGATCCGCGAAAAGAGCTGGGACGATAAAATTCAAAGAGATCAGCAATAGCTCTTGCCACCGCGCGCCACTAGCTCCCGGAGCGTATTTTGAAAAACAGCGCCATCCTCCTCATCAGTTGTCCCGATCAGAAGGGCCTCAACGCCGCCGTCCACGAGTTCATCTATCGCGCCGGCGGCAACACGCTGCACGCCGACGAGCATCAGGACCTCGAGCGCAATCTTTTTCTCATGCGCGTCGAATGGGATCTAGCTGGCTTCTCGATTGACATCCGCGAGTTCGAGAGACATTTTCAGCCCGTTGCCGACCGCTTCGGCATGACTTGGCGTGTTGCGCTCTCGACCTATCGCCCGAAAGTTGCGATTTTCGTGTCTCGTTACGATCACTGCCTCGCGGACTTGCTCTACCGCCGGCACAGCGGCGAACTCGCCTGCGAAATCCCGCTCGTAATCAGCAACCACGATGATGTGCGGCGTTGGACCGATTTCTACAAAATTCCGCTCCACGTTGTTCCCGTGACTAAGGACAACAAGTCCGCCGCCGAATGCCAGGAACTCGAACTCCTTCGCCCACACGGAATTGATTTAATCGTCCTCGCGCGTTACATGCAGGTGCTCTCTTCCGATTTCATTCGCCAGTTTCCGCCCCACCACATCATTAATATCCATCATTCGTTCCTGCCCGCCTTCGTGGGCGGCAAACCGCATCATCAGGCCTTCGAACGCGGCGTCAAACTCGTCGGCGCCACTAGCCATTACGTCACCGAAGTTCTCGACGATGGCCCCATCATCGAACAAGATGTCGTCCGGATTTCCCACCGCGATACGCTTGAGGATTTGATTCAGAAAGGCCGTGATCTGGAGAAGGTCGTTCTTTCGCGCGCCGTCCGCTGGCACATCGAAAACCGAATTTTGCTATACGGGAATAAAACGGTAATTTTTGACTGAGAAGCTGGCGGCCAACCGCGCACTTTTAACTCAGCGGGCCACTGCCGAGCGCGTATCTCTTAAGTCAGCGGCGAGCAAACGATGAAACAAATGTTCGCCCGCTTCACGTCGTACGGAAAGTCTCCCGGCCTGATACGCCCGCGAGCTGAGCCCGCGTTGCACCCCGGCGCAAATCACGATGTCTTCCTGCTGCACCACTTCGCTTACGCCCATGCTCTCGCGAACGTAAGCCATATTCGATTCGCTCGTGTCTCCAAAATAAAAATCGAAGATCACCTCGCAACGATTCATGCCCAGCGGCAGCACCAGATTCGTGTCCAGGTATCCTTCATACCAATTCAGCATGAAGTTCGGGTATTGCCAGAAATAATATGCGCGATTGCCTTTCCGCGTGTTGGCCGCGCTCGCCTCGGACGTGCTGTCCACCGTAACCGGGCTCGATTGCACGCAGCAACGATCCACGTTTTCAATCGTGTAATTCGTGTAATCGAGCACGCTGTTCAAGCCCTTGTGCATATGCGGCACGTGGTAACCACCGTCCAGGAAATTGTCCACATACACTTTCCAGTTACAATCCAGCGTATAGCTGCGCCGCTCGACGAATTTCAAATCACTAAATCCGAGCGGCCGCGCAAGCCCTGCCAGCGCCCCCAGAAAATCCACCAGCGATCCCGCTTGCGGATCCAGATTCACAAATACGAATTTCTCCCAAGTCTCCACTCGAACGGGCGCCAGTCCGTTCTGCGCGCGATCGAAATTACACACGCCGTCAAATTCCGTCATTCCGCGCAGCTCGCCTTCCAAATTGTAGGTCCAACCATGATACGGGCAGCGAAGATGCGGCGTTTGGCCGCAGGGCTCGTTCATCACCGTCATCGCATGGTGCCGGCAGACGTTGAAAAACGCGCGCAACTTATTGTCGCTGCCGCGCACCACCACGACCGGCTCTCCGGCCACGCTCGCAGTGACGTACTGCCCGGGTTTCGCAACTTGCTCTGTACGCCCGACCGCCTGCCACGTCCGCGAAAAAACATTCTGCAGCTCGAGTTCCGCGATACGCCCATCGGTGTACCACGCCGCAGGAATTGTGTACGCTTCAGACAGCGGCGCGGAAGCGTTGTACGAAGCCAGAATTTCCTTCACCGTCTTTTCCATGCAATTTCTCCTCTCCTAGACCCCGATCGCTCCGTGCAATACCAGCAGAAATTGATCGATCCTTGCTTTATTTTTCGCCGCATCCGCGGGATGCGGGAAAAGTCCCGGATCGAGTTCCTCCGTCAGCAGCGCATCCTGAAATCGTTCCATGGTCCAGTCCAGAATTGAGACGGTCAGCGTCGAATCAACATCTGACCGAACTTCTCCGCGCGCAATTCCCAGGCGCACGAACGCCGCGCTGCCGTAGGGATCCTCTGTCTGCAGGAACCGGTTGATCTCCCGCTTCAAACTCAAATCCACGCCGTAATTGCCCAGCAGCGCCACGCGATACGGAATCCAGTCCTCGCGAACCAGCCGTTCGGTTTTCAGCAGCCAGTAGCGCAGGATCTCAAAAAAACCTTTCTCGCGAATCTGCGGCGGGGAATCCAGATAAGTCGGAAAAGACCGCACCGCCTTTTTGTAAGCTTCCAGAAACAATCCGCCCTTGCTCCCGAAATATTGAAAAATCGAACCTTTCGCTACCCCCAGCTGCGCGGAAAGATCCTCGATTCGCGCGGCTTGGTATCCGTGCTCGGCAAAATGTTGCATCGCAGCGTCCACGATCCGCGCGCGCTTTGCTTCCGTACGCGGCGCGGCTCGCCCCGGCCGATCCAGAACCGATGACTCCAAAATTGCAGGTCGTTGCTTGAAAACATCCTGCTTTGACCGTAGGTCATTCGCGGAAGCTGTCATTTCATTTTTTCCCCATATATGCTATCTAAGCGCTGTAGTATGTCCCGTGACTGGCGGTCATACTAATCTACATGCCTCCCTTGCGCAAGTCCTATGATGCAATTGTCGTCGGCGCGGGCCACAACGGCCTGACGGCCGCCGCTTACTTGGCGCGCGGTGGGCTCTCCACCCTTGTCCTCGAGCGCCGTGAAATTGTCGGTGGCTGTTGCGTCACCGAAGAAATTGCGCCCGGCTGCCGCGCTTCAACAACCTCATACATTGCCAGCATGCTGCGCCCCACCGTGATTCGCGATCTGAATCTCAGCGCGCACGGCCTTCGCATGGTGCCTTGCGACCCCGCGCTCGTTGTCCCTTTTCCCGACGGGCGGGTCGTCCCTTGGTGGGCTGATCGCGCGCGAGCCATCCAGGAATTTCGAACACTGTCCGCGCGCGACGCCGAAACCTTTGTTCGCGTCGATGAGCAACTCAAAAAGCTGGCGCGCTACCTGCAGCCCTTTTTTCTGGAGCCGCCTCCCGAGCCCTCCTTCCGCGGCGCCGAAGGATGGTGGGAACTTCTGCGCGTAGGAAAACGTTTTCGTGGGATGACCGGTGAAGAAGTTGCCCAGCTCGTTTCATTTCTCACCGGCAGCCTCGGCGATTTTCTCGATCGCAACTACGAATCCGAGAAAATGAAGACGATGTTTCTCGCCAACAATCTCTATGGAAAGCATGGCGGCCCATACGATCCGGGGTCGGCGCTCGGCTTGCTGTTTCATTTGCTCGGCGGCGGAGATGGTGAAGTTCAGGGCTTCTACGGCCACGTGATCGGCGGCATGGGTGCAATCACTCAGGCTCTGGCTTCGGCCGCCCGCAAACTCGGAGTCGAAATTCTCACCTCCTCTCCCGCCGCGAAAATAGATGTTCGCGGCGGCCGCTCGCGCGGCGTCTTCCTCGAAGACGGTACCGAGATTTCCAGCCGCCTGGTTCTTTCCAATGCGGATCCGAAGCGCACTTTTTTGGGCCTAGTCGAAGCAAATCAGTTACCCGAGGATTTCCGCCACGCAGTCGCCGGCATCAAGATGGACGGGCCATGCGCGAAAGTTAATTTCGTCCTGAGCGAAGAGCCTCGCGTTACAGGTATGCCGCCTGATTGGACCCCGCCGCAACGCTCCCTTTTCACCTTGGTGCCATCGCTTCAATTCGCCGAGCGCTGTTATGACATCGCAAAGTTTGGCGAAATTCCCGAAGAGTTGTGGGTCGATTGCGTGGTCGCATCCAACGTCGATTCCACTCTCGCGCCTCTCGGCAAACACGTGATGACTACATTCATTCAGTACGTTCCTTATCGCTTGCGCGAAGGCACCTGGGACCAGAAACGCGAGCTCCTCGGCGATCGCGTCGTGAAAAAGATCGCCCAGTGCGCGCCCAACGTTCCGAACTCGATCCTCGCGCGCCAAGTCCTCACCCCTCTCGATCTCGAGCGCACCTACGGCCTCACGGAAGGAAATATTTTCCACGGCGACCTTTCGCTCGATCAGCTGTTCTTCATGCGCCCGGTTGCCGGGTGGGCGCAATACCGCACACCCGTCGCGAACCTTTATCTCTGCGGAGCAGGTGCGCATCCGGGCGGTGGAGTGACCGGCGCCCCAGGCTACAACGCCGCGCACAAAGCTCTGCGCGATTGGAAGAGCGGCCACATAAAGAAACCGGCTGCGTGATTTTTCGCCGGCACAATTTCATGAACCAAAGGAGACTATGATGGCAAAGCAGAAGAAGGGAATTCTGGAAAAGCTGGCTGAAGGTCCCGTCCTAGGGGACGGCGGGTATTTGCTCGAACTGGAAAAGCGCGGCCGCGTGCGTGCCGGCCCGTTCACTCCCGAAGTAGCGATCAACAACCCTGACGCACTGCTCGAACTCCATCGCGAATTTCGCGATGCCGGCGCGGAGGTGCTCCAAGCGCTCACGTTCTATGCCAGCCGTGACAAGCTCGCAACCGTCGGCATGGAAGAGCGCGTCGAGGAGTTAAATCGTGCCGCAGTCCGCATCGCAAAGAAAGCAGCCGAAGACCGCTGCCTCGTTGCTGGAAATCTCAGCCTCACCTGGATGTACGAGCCGAACGATAAAGCCGCGGCTGACCGCGTGCGCAAGACTTTCGACGAGCAGCTCGACGTACAAGTCGCCGAGGGCGTTGATTTCATCATCGGTGAAACGTTTTCGTTTCTCGGCGAAGCCTTGCTTGCCGTCGAGCGAGCCAAGCGCACGAAGCTGCCCGTGATGGTTACCGTCTGCTTCGAAAATGAAGACGTAACTCCCGATGGCAAAAAAGCCGCCGATGTCGCGAAAGCTCTCGCGGATGCCGGTGCGGACATCGTAGGCATCAATTGCCTGCGCAGCCCCGAGCACACTCTGCCGCTGATGGCTGAAATGCGCAAAGCCGTTGCGGGCTACATCGGCTGCCAGCCAGTGGCCTATCGCACCACGCACGATCATCGCGATTTCACTAGCCTCGCAGCATTCCCCGATCAGCTCGAACCCTATCAGCTCACGCGCCGTGAGATGGCAGACTATGCAGTGAAAGCCCGCGAAATCGGCGTCAACTATATCGGCGCATGTTGTGGCGCGGTAGCCACGCATATTCGCGAAATGGCGCGTGCTCTGGGAAAAATTCCCGTCGACGATCGCGTCTGGAAGAAGGGCGGCGAAAAACCTATGTCCGCCTACGAATATTATGGCCACGACGACAAAACCAAAGCCCGCGGAAAAGCGCAGTAGCGCAAACGCTCTCGCTTTCTAAATCTTCTCGGAGCATGATGTCCGCCTAAAGCCCATGCCTCCAGCGGAATCCCCAATGAGCGAAGCCGAGATCCCAAATCGTCCGCGCCGGACGATGGGTTTTCGCGACCTGGTATTGTTTTACATCGTCACCGGCATCAGCCTCCGCTGGATTGCGACCGCTGCGACTGTAGGAGCGAGCGCCGTCGTCATTTGGCTGATCGCATGGTGCGCGTTTTACCTTCCGCTTGCGCTCTCGGTGATGGAGCTTTCCTCGCGCTACCCTCAGGAAGGCGGCCTTTACGTCTGGTCGAAACGCGCCTTCGGAGAATTCCCCGGCTTCATCACCGGCTGGACGTATTGGGCCAGCAATCTTCCTTACTATCCCGCCATCCTTTATTTCACCGCCGGCAACGCGCTCTATATAGGCCCCGCTCGCTGGCAATCCCTTTCAAATAACAAAGCTTACTTTCTGCTTTTCGCGCTTCTAGGACTCGCGCTTGCAACTTTCCTGAACCTCATCGGCCTTTCCGTCGGTAAGTGGTTGCACAACCTCGGCGCCCTCGGCACTTGGATGCCTATCGCAATTCTCTTTGGAATTGCGGGAGTTGCCTGGCATCACTTTGGGTCCGCGACCTCCTTCACGCACACAACGATGATTCCGCATATGCACTTTCGCGACGTTCTCTTCCTGGCCACCATTGTCTTCGCCCTGGGCGGTTCCGAATCCGCCTCTTTTTTGGGCGGCGAAATCCACAACGCGCGCAGAAATCTTCCCAGAGGTTTGCTCGTCGGAGGTGCGTTTGTCACCACCGGATACATTCTCGGCACCGTTGCCGTACTCATCGCGCTCCCTGCCGGCGAAGTAAGTGGCCTGCAGGGAATCATGCAAGCCATTGCGAAATCCGTGGAACGCATCGGCCTCTCGGGTGCCGTCGCGATTGGAATCGTTTCATTTGCCGCCTTGCTCATCACCGTCAGCAATCTCGGCGCGATGGGCGCGTGGCTTGCCGTTTCCGCGCGTCTTCCTTTCGTCGCCGGACTCGATCGCTATCTTCCTCCCGCTTTCGCGCGCATTCACCCCAAATGGGGAACGCCGTACGTCGCTCTTCTCGTCCAGGCCGCGTGCGGAGTAATCTTCATCTTGCTCGGCCAAGCCGGAACCAGCGTCTATGGCGCTTACGAAGTGCTGGTAAGCATGGGAATTATTTCGTACTTCATTCCTTACCTGTTTGTCTTCGCTTCATTGATCCGTTTGCAACGCGAACCGCCCGGCCCGGATATCATGCGAATTCCAGGCGGCCGCCCGGTCGCAATAGTAGTCGGCATACTCGGCTTTACCACCACCCTGATCACCATTGCCTTTTCCGTGATCCCCGCGGAAGACGATCCGCACAAACTTCTGGCCGTCGTAAAAATTATCGGCCTCACGATATTGTTGCTGGCCATGGGCGTCTTCGTTTTCGTCTGGGGAAAATCCCAAGCAGCAAAACGCATCTAGCCACGCGCCTTTTTTCCTCTATAGGAAGTTACCCTTTCTACATGCGCGCGCCAGTGAGAATCGCGAGAACCTCCGGGCCGAAGTAAACTCCGCTTAAGACCTCGCTACGCGCTGAACCGTGCACGCCCGTTGCCGAGAGCCGAGAGCCGAGTTCAGATTCAGTTGTGAGAATTCAGCTTGACCACATTGGTACAAACCGAAACCGTACCCGCTTCCGCCCGTGCCGTGCCCGTCGCGCCAAGCGGTCCACCTAAGCCATCCGCTCCTTGGATTTACAGTCCCTGGCTTGACCTGCTCGTAGGCTGCGGCGCGTGGTCCGCCCCGCTTCTGGGTGTCGCCATGTGGATGACGCCAACGCATACGCACGGCTGGGCCGTCGCCTTCTATGCACTCGCAATCATTTTCAATTACCCGCATTTCATGGCCACGATTTATCGCGCCTACCACACACGCGAAAATTTCGAGAAGTACAAATTCTTCACCCTGCACATCACGTTGCTGCTTGCGCTCACCGCCGTCCTGATGCACGCGTCTCCCCGCCTCTTTCCCTGGGTCTTCACCCTCTACATTTGCTGGAGCCCGTGGCATTACAGCGGCCAGAATTACGGTTTGCTGATGATGTTCGCCCGGCGAAGCGGCGCGGAAGTCACTCCAACCGAGCGCCGCTGGTTACGCGCTGCCTTTGTTGCATCCTACGTGATGTTGCTCGCCAGTTTTGAAACCGGCGGCTCAAACGATCCCCTGATTCTTTCGCTCGGGTTGCCCTCAAAGTTCACTTTTCCCCTGCGTCTCGCGCTGGGCGCAGCCTTTGCCGTCTTCACCTGGCTTGGTTTCCAACGCATGGTACGCAAGCACGGGATTCACGCCATGATCGCGCCGGTCACTCTCGCGATAACCCAGTTCCTCTGGTTCGTTTTGCCCACGCTTCTCGAATTGCGCTCCGCTTATCAGGTGCCGCAAACGCGCTACAGCAGTGGAATCCTCGCCGTCCTTCACTCCACGCAATATATCTGGATTACCAGCTACTACCAGCGTCGCGAAGCCCGCGCGGCAGGCCAATCTAACTGGCACCTGTGGGTCTATTTCGCAACGCTCGTGGCCGGCGGCATCGCTCTGTTCATTCCCGGGCCTTGGCTTGTCAGCTATCTCTTCCATTATGATTTCACCACTAGCTTCCTGATTTTCATGGCCGTCGTGAACATTCACCACTTCATTCTCGACGGTGCCTTGTGGAAGCTGCGCGATTCGCGCGTCGCATCATTGCTCGTTGGCCCCGGCGGAAAATCTGCGATCTCCGGCCCAACCCAGCCGGCGTCACAAAAAGTGCAGCCTAAAATGTCCGGCGTTTCGCGTTGGTCTGGCGGCCGCTTTTTCAATGCGCCGGCATTCGGCATCAGTCTCGCCGTTTTACTTTTTCTGTGGGGTGGCATTGACCAGATTCATTTCGCCCTGAGCAATGACAATGAAAATCTTTCCGCCCTCCACCGTGCGGCGGAAATGAATCCCTACGACAGCGCTCTCAAAGCCCGCATCGCATCCGCAGAATCAAGCGCGGGAAAGCGTGACGAAGCCGTCGCCACGCTACAGCAAGCCGTCGCGCTCAGTCCCCAAAATATTGGCCTACAGCATCAGTACGCTCGCGCCATGATCGAAGACGGCCGCTACCCCGATGCTTATGCGCACTACCGGAAATTGCTGCAAATATTTCCGCGCGACGTTGACGCTCTGGTGAATTACGGATTGCTGGCCGCGCGCCTCGGTCATCCCGATGAGGCCGTGGAGTCTTGGGAAAAAGCGGTGGACGTAAATCCGAACCAAACGAACGCGCAGCTCTATCTCGCCGAAGCATTCGATCGAAAAGGCGAACACGCCGCTGCCGCCAGACATTGGGAGATTTTCTTGCGCCTCGCCGCGTCGCAGCCGGATTCCGCGGCTGTTACCTCCGAGCAGATAATCTCCGCATCCGTTCAATTAGCCGACGATGAATCTGCGATCAACCAGTCTGACGCGGCTCTCGCCCGTTATCAGTCCGCTGTTGCCCTCGCTGAAAGCGCGAACAACGTCAAACTCGAAAGCCTCGCGCTGGCTCATCTCGCCGATCTGCAGGATAAAAGAAAAGATACCGCAGCCGCCGCTCAATCTTATCAGCGCGGTCTTTCGCTCGACGCCAAAGCCGGTGATCCGCGCAGCGAAGGTTTCGATTGGTTCAATTACGGGCAATTTCTTCGCCGCCATCAACTGCCCAACGATCTCGCGTACGCCTGCTTTCTCCACGCCGAAGATTTGCTGGCGTCTGCAGATCCGGCAGAATTGCAAACCGTCCAAACCGCTCGCCGCCAAGTCGGCAGCCAGTTGGGCAAAAAGGCTCTCGCCGCGCAAAAAGATCTGCCCGCACTGCTCGCGCGCGCCACAAACCTTTCCGCTGGCTCCCTCTGAATTTTTCTCCCCCTGTATTTTTCACTCATGCACACGCTCAATCACCAATCTCCCCGCCTGACGACAAACCAGCTATCGACTACGGCGCAGCTGTCCCAAAGGCCAACTGGCGCAGCCGGGAGACCCAGCTATCCTAAGTAATCCGCCGAGGGCCTTGCGAGGATTCGAGGAAAATGAAGCGTAATTTCAACATGGCTGCTCCGGTATTTGCGGCCGTCGCTTGCCTCTTGTGGCCGGCAATCACAGCCTGTTTACCCAACCAGATCGCAGATGAAGCCGCGATTCAATGGGACGCGATCTGCCCCATCGTCTACCCGGTCGATCAGTCCGCTTCCGACCACGGCGTTCACTACCTTTTCTACGGCAACGGTTTCTTCATCAACACTGACGGCTACGTGCTCACCGCCGCCCATGTCCTCAGCCAGCTTCACGGCGGCCAGCCTCATATTCTCCTCCGCACATCTGCGGCCGCGCCGCGCATCGTTCCCGCTACCTTGGTGGCCATAGACCGCGAGCATGACGTAGCCGTTCTGCGGATCACGCCG
Source organism: Candidatus Acidiferrales bacterium (assembly GCA_049517055.1). GTDB lineage: Bacteria > Acidobacteriota > Terriglobia > Acidiferrales > UBA7541 > Palsa-295. The sequence continues at coordinate 16,425 of JBEKSN010000040.1, forward strand.
AATCCATTCGTGGGTAATTACAAAGTTTCGTCTCTGCCCCTGTCCTATGATAGGCCGTTGCGCGGTCAGAATGTTCTCACCACAGCTCTTCTCCCTTCCAAGCCTCGCGACGCTTACACGCTCAATGCCACTATCGAAACGCGTTCCTGGGGAGAGGTCCTCGACTCTGAATTTTCTCAACTGGACAAAGGAAAGGGCGAAACTGAGTTATTCCTTTTCAATCACGACATTATCTTGGGCCAAAGCGGTGCCCCGGTAACCTCCACCGGCTCTCACGAAGTAGTCGGTCTCGTCGAAGGCCAATGGCTTGGCCACGACACACTTGCCATCGCAACCGCGGAGCAACACACCCTGGGCGCGATCCTCCCCATCCATTACGCAATCGCATTGCTGCAGCAGAAGCACATCGCCTGGCACACATCCTCCGCTGACTCGGAGCATCCGGAAAACGGCGGAGAACAAGCCAAGGGATTTTCGCCGCCTGCTGCGCTTTCGTTGGTTCCCGCCGCTTACCCCTCGCAATCTCTCTTCGGCGGAGAAGTCGTGCTCGATGCGCTCGTCGATAGCAGTGGCCGGCTTGCCGACATCAAGGTCGTGCGCGGCGAGGCTCCGTTCCTCGACAAATCCCTTGTCGCGGTCCGCACCTGGACCTTCCTTCCCGCGCGCAACGACGGCCAAGTAGTCGAGACAAGAATAGGAATCGCATTCCAATTTCCACAGCCTTACGTACCTCCCCGAACCGCTACAACTCACAATTACAAAGACGAATCCGACGATTCTCCAGAAAAAAATTCCGCCGAGCGCGGTGCGCTCCCCGTTGTTACCGTCGAGCCGGAATATCCATCCGGCACCGACGTGCACGGCGGGGTGATTCTATCCGCCGATATCGGCCAGCAGGGCCAGCTCGATTCGGTAAAAATTCTGCGTGGCTTGGATCCGCTCACTCCCGCCGCCATCGCCGCTCTGCGCCAGTGGCATTTCGCGCCGGGAAAGCGCGCGGGCGCAAATGTCAATTCTCCCGTCATAGTGGTGTTCGCGTTCACTCGTCCAGTCGTAGCCGTTCGTGCGCAAGCATCCAGATCCTCGCAATAATTCGCCTGGTTCCGTTACAATTTCACTTGGCTTCGCTGTATTCTTCACCGCGAAAAGGCATAGAATCTGTGCCGCAATAAACGGAACGCCAAATTTTCAGGGGGAGCAATGTCCACCAAAATTATCACCGTCCGAGGGCGAGAAATTATCGATTCCCGCGGCAATCCGACTGTTGAAGCCGAAGTGGGCATCGAAGGCGGCGCCATAGGCCGCGCTGCCGTTCCCTCTGGCGCATCCACAGGCGAGCACGAAGCCAATGAACTCCGCGACGGTGATAAATCCCGCTATTCCGGCAAAGGAGTCCTTAAAGCCGTCGGTCACGTGAACACCGAAATCGCCAAAGCCGTCGCCGGCATGGACGCTTCCGACCAGCGCGCCGTCGATCGCCGCATGATCGACGCCGATGGCACTCCCAACAAATCTAATTTCGGCGCGAATGCAATTCTCGCCGTTTCCATGGCCGCTGCCCGCGCTGCCGCCGCTCAACTTGAGCTGCCGCTCTACCAATATCTCGCCCGGTATTCATCGGAGGGCTATGCCGACACCCTCCCGGTTCCCATGATGAATATTTTGAACGGCGGAGCGCACGCCGATAATTCCGTGGACGTTCAGGAATTCATGGTCATGCCCCTTGGCGCGCCCAATTTTCACGAAGCCCTGCGCTGGGGCATCGAAGTTTTCCATAGCCTGAAAGCGGTCCTGAAGAAAAATGGCTACTCCACAGCCATTGGCGACGAAGGCGGCTTCGCCCCCAATCTCAAATCAAACGTCGAAGCCGTCGAGCGCGTTTTGGAAGCCATCACCGCCGCAGGCTACAAGCCGGGTGAACAAATTTCTATCGCACTCGATCCCGCCGCCAGCGAATTCTATGACCGCGAAAAGAAAAAATACGTCTTCAAGAAATCCGACAAGTCCGAGCACACATCCCAACAAATGGTCGAGTTCTGGGAATCTTGGGTCCGCCAATATCCCATTGTTTCCATCGAGGACGGTCTCGCAGAAGACGACTGGGACGGCTGGAAGGTCCTCACCCACGCACTCGGAAGACCTGGCGTAGGTTCGGACGCGAAGACCAAGAAATCAATTCAGCTGGTCGGCGACGATATTTTCGTAACCAACCCCAAAATTTTCGCCCGAGGAATTTCCGAAAAGATCGGCAATGCCATCCTGATCAAATTGAATCAGATCGGCACGGTCACGGAAACAGTCGAAGCCGTGGAAATGGCCCGCAAAGCCAATTACGCTTCAATCGTCTCCCACCGCTCAGGCGAAACCGAAGATACTTTCCTCGCCGACTTCGTCGTGGCCATGGGCTGTGGCCAGATTAAAACCGGCTCCGCCTCGCGCACCGACCGCGTCGCCAAATACAACCAACTCCTCCGCATCGAAGAGCGGCTTGGCGAAGACGCAGTCTTCCCCGGCTTTAAAGCCCTTTCAGCGCATCCGGTACTTCGCCCGCCGCGCGTCGTCGGCCCCGCAGAGGGCGCCCGCCGGGAAGGAGAGTAAGATGTGCTTCACCGCTATGAATGAAGATCTTCCCTATGAACCCATCGTCAGTTGCAGGGTTCGCCCGATCGTCGGCGCCTGACCGTCTTTCATAGCGCTGGCGTCTCGCCCGCTCTTTTGTTCCTTCCGGGCTAGGCGAGGAAACGTGGGGTTGTCTCAAATGAAGTCAGGCTTGGAACTCCGGCGTGGCGTAAAATCCTCGGCCTCTTTCAAGATTCTCAACTAGTTCTGGAACTGAACTGTCAGCACCATGCGCGTCGCGATCGGCTTCCCATCCGACAGCGCCGGTTCAAATACCCACAGCGCCACCGCTCTTTCCGCTTCATGCTGCAGTATGCGCGGACCGGATATTAGTTTAGTTTCCACCACATTCCCTTTTTCGTCGATCAAGGCGTCGAGCTTCACCACCTCGTCCGCTTCAAGTCCTGTCGCCCAGGCCGGAATGGATGGCGGCTCTTGCGACACAATTTTTGCCGGAACGTTCCCCTCGGCAGTTATCTCATTTGGTTTTCGACGTGCCGCGTGCGCCGATGCCGCCTGGTCGGAACTAGCCAAGCTTTTGTCTGCTCGAACCTGGGGAGCGCCGGACCCGTCGGAATCTTCGACGCCTTTGCTCACCGGCGCGGTTCCAACACCTGCAGTTGTCGCGGCCGCGCCTTGCGCCTCAGTCGTCTGCTGAGCCTTCTGTGCCGCTTGCGCAGGCGCCGCTCCGCCATTGTTGGCGCTAGTGGCGACGACGGGAACTTGTGTTGGCGATAACGGTGCCGTGGCTGGTTTTGGTTGATGTGATGCTGCCAACGTCCGGTTGCTGCTGTTAGTCGAAAAACCGCCCCTAGCAAGCCAAGCCACGCCCAACGCCGCTGCGATCACGATGACTGCGGCGATTCCGATAACAATCGTTTTCTTTCCCTGCGTGAATTGGCCCAGCCTGCCAATCCGGGGCGCTGGCGTCGAGAGTACTTTTGCCTCCCTCGCGGTGTTCGAGCTTTTCTCGCCTTTCTTCTTCGTGTCTGCGGCTGCCGCCTCTTGCCCAGACTCTTTCGTTTCCCTTGTGGTGGGCTCTCGTGGGGCCTTCGCTTTGCCTTCCATTGCAGCGAGCGCGGCCACTAGGTCCGCGTCTTTCGCTTCGTTCCAATCTAACTCCTCGTCTGTCGGTTCGTGCTTACGCACGGCGGTTAAAGACTCGTGCGCCGCCTCCAAGGTTATGGGCAAGGGCGAGGCGAACGCCGTCGCAGAAGCTTCCGGAGTTTCCGGAACGGCCGCGGAATTTTCTCCGCCGGTCGGCGCGATCGATTCCGTGGTCGCTGCCGCGGGTTGTTCGGTGTGGACTGGAACCTCAGCGCCGATGGGCGCAATCGACTCCCTGAGAGATTCCATGACCGGTGCCGCCGTCGGATTTTTGGCCGTCGCTTCAAGTATGTCTTGGGCCGTAAGTGGGTCTCCCGCAGGCGCGAGTTTTTCAGCGCTCCAAAATTGCGGATCGTAAGAGGTGAATTCCAGATCCGTGTAGCCCACCTCGCCGGCTTGCCGCGAGTCCCGCACTTTGCACAGAATCTCTTTTTCGGTCTGATCGTTTCGCAGAAAAACGCATTGCCCCGGCGAAATTTTTGCATTCAGTTTCAGCACGGCGCCATTCTCGAAGACCAGCGTCGTCTTCGTCGTCTCAGTAAAGAGCTCCCGTTGGTCTGAGCCCTCCACGGTCTTCGACCCCTGAATCGTGACCGGGATCTCCAACACGGTTCCCTGATTTCGCGCAGTATCAGCCATTCTTTTTCGCCCCGCTCAACGGATTCTTGTGCTTCGCCCCGGGTACCGCTACTCGCGGAAGGCGGGCCAAGGTTTTCGGTTTACAGGCCGCCGGTCCCATGCCCGGCGCCTGTGCCTGAGCTCGCCTATCTCAATCCATCCTCTACCCCGAAGCCGTCGGCGGCAATAGCCGTGAAGTACCGATTTTCCACTACCGTTACATCCGTCTCCGCTCTCGATTCGAAGCCGGATTTGACCTCCGTGCTAGCCTGTTTGGCGCCCGTATGTGCACCCAAAAGCCGCATTCTTAATGATCACTCATCGATCATGGACTCCCGCTTTTTTGGCCCGCACACGGATGCAAACTGCGATGGCCGTAACTCACTCAAAACAAACAATCGGCCTTCTGTCTAACCGGTACTAGAATCGACCATGACCAAACGCCCAAAACCCATTGTCCTTACCGTTCTTGATGGCTGGGGCTATCGGCCGGAAACCAAGGGCAACGCGATCGCTCTCGCGCGCAAGCCCAATTACGACCGCATCCTAAGGGATTTTCCCAATACGCTCATCCAAACCTCCGGTCCCGCCGTCGGTCTTCCCGTCGGACAGATGGGCAATAGCGAAGTCGGCCACCTGAATATCGGCGCCGGCCGCATCGTCCACATGGACAGCACGCGCATCGATCAACTCATCGCCGCTGGCGAATTTTCAAGCCAGTCTCTGCTTCTCGAAGCCGTGGAACGCGGCCGCGCGCGTCAACTCCACCTGCTCGGTCTTGTGAGCGATGGGGGAGTCCATTCGCACCTGAACCATCTCTTCGCGCTCCTCCAGATGGCGCGGGAAAATAAAGTCAAAAACGTTTTCGTCCACTGCTTTATGGACGGGCGCGACACTCCTCCGCACAGCGGAATAGATTTTCTCCGTCAGCTCGAACAAAAGATGCGTGAGCTAGGCGTAGGCCAAATCGCCACCGTCAGCGGCCGCTACTACGCCATGGACCGCGACAACCGCTGGGAGCGCATCGAAAAAGCTTATCGCGCGATCGTGCATGGGGACTCAGATGCGAAATTTACAGATCCCAT
>JBEKSN010000041.1:0-21795 GCA_049517055.1 Candidatus Acidiferrales bacterium
TGGGAGCTTGAGGGCCAGGGCCTCATCGCAAGTTTGTCGCCCTTGATCGACGCTGGCCGCGTGAAGTTTTTCAGCATCAATTCCGTGAATTCCGCCGGTTTTTATAACAAGAGCGCGCACCCGTTCCATCGCAGTTGGGTTCAATCGCAATTCGACTCTTACGTGCGTAACGAAGTGGTTCCTTTTATTCGCGACAACTGTCAGTCACAAGACATCGCGATTTCCACCATGGGAGCGTCTTTCGGCGCTTATCACGCCGCAAACACTCTCTTCAAGCATCCCGATGTTGTGCGCCGCTGCTTCGCGCTTTCCGGCGTTTACGACATTAAGAATTTCATGAACGGGATGTACGACGACAACACCTACTTCAACAATCCGGTGGACTACCTCTCAAATCTTTCAGACGGAAACGTAATCGCGCAGCTCTCGCAGTGCGACATCCATATCGCTACCGGCTCCGGACCGTGGGAGCACAGCGGCCCTTCTTACCGGCTCTCGAATATATTGTCGAGCAAAGGAATTCATCATCATCTCGACGATTGGGGACCGCAAGGCGGCCACGACTGGCCCTACTGGAAACATCAAATGTGGGAATACATCACCAGGTTATTCTGAAGCAGCTACCCGAGCCCCAGGCGGTCAAGCAGGTAGCGGCCCTTGGCAATCACTTGTTCTTCGTCAATCCACACATTGCAGGCCCGCGCTAGCACGTCCACATGCGTTCGCGAAGTCCAAGCGGCGTGCGTTTGGCTCCCATAGGGATCGCCAAAAGCCAGATGCACACCAGGAAGCTTTTCGTCCTGCAGCAGAACGCCAATCATGTTTGACAGGCTTAGGTTCGTCCCGAAAGCCAGCTCGCCAACGCGGTCGCTGTTTTCATCCGTGTGGCAATATTTCCAGAATTCTTCTTCCAGATCCTTGCGCGCGCATTTCGCAGCAACTAATCGCCCGCCGCTAATTTCAAGCGCCAGCGGCGTTTTCTGCAGGTCGCCGTATTTTCCGCAGAAGTGATCGCCGGCGGTGCCGTCGCACACAAACGTGCCGTCCACCTTCGCTGGCGTGGTGAAAACTTCGCCAGCCGGGAGATTCGACCAGTAACGCCGATTGATCAGTCCGCTGGTCTTCACCCAGTCGAGCGCGGCGTCAAAACTCGCAACCAGAGAAGTGCCCGCATCCGTGCGCACCGTAAGCGAACGCGCGGAATGCATGCGCTGTAGCAGGCGCTCGCTCAATTTGTCCACCATGGTGTAATCTGCGCGCATTCCCTGCTGCATGATTTCCGGCGTTACGCCAACCATGTGCGCGTAGCGGATGTGGCGCCTCTCCACCACTCCCACAATGTCTTTGCGTGCGGCCAGCTCTCCCAACATCGGTTGCATGCACAGAATTCCGGCATCAGCGCGGCCGAGCGAATCCAGCACCGGTTGCGGAGCGCGCAGCAGCGGCCGCGCGGCGAGATCCTCGAGCAGAAACGGATCGCAGATCGCTCCGCGATCCACAATCGCCTTCGCTAGACTCGCTGCAACAATCGCGCTCGGGCGATCCGCAATGAGCGTCACACGCTCATTCGGCTGTATCCCCAGGCACGTTTCCACCGCGTTTCGAGCGCCGGGCATTAGCTCCGGCTTAACAGTTCCAAAAGTCATTCAGTTATTGTAATTTTGACGCGGAGTTTTTACTACGGATAAACCTTTGCTAAAGCAGACTCTGGTTATCATCAGCGCGGATCGACCACGAAGGAAGGAACCTGCCCGCCGCCGGAGGTGACGTTCGCCAAACCGGTTGAACTCAACCGCGTCAAGCATCCAGCCATGCGCCCGCGGAACAGATATGGCGCGAAATCCACGAGCATGTCGCGCATCTCGACTCCATTGGCCGTCTGTACCGGAAAAACTTCGCGCCGAACCGCGATGCGCTGCTGCACCACCCATTTGCTATCGCGGTCGGAAAGCGCCCGCTGCAGGGCGTCGTCCCACGCTTGGTCGTCCATTTCCCAGCCCAGCGTCACGCCCGTGCCGCCGTACTCGTCGTTCGGCTTCAGCACGAAATCATTTCTGCGCTTGCGAACGTAATCGAGTATGCCGAAAGATTCGCCGTCGCGCGTGGTCTTCGCGTCCTCCAGCAAACGCGTCCACGGGATGTGGCGGCGGATCACCTCGCGCTCGTTCCCGCTGAATAGTGCTGCATTCCGTTCGTCGGTAAGAACCGCGAAGAACGCTTTCTTGTGGGCGATTTTGCACGTCAGCGCGTTCGCCACGCAGACAGCCCCCGCTTCGTAAGCCTTTACCAGCGCTTCGCATTCAGCAGGACGGGCAAGAATGTCGTTGATAAGCACCCGGCGATAGACCAGATCGATGCGGCGCCCATTCGCCATGAGCTTCGTGCTGTCGAATACTAGATCAGACGGCGTGCAGACAATCGTCGGCACGCCCGCTTTTTCAAAACGCGCTTGCAAAATTTCAAACTCGCTCCAGGTGGGCACTTCGCGCCAGTCAACAATCGCAATCACCGGGGGCGAAGCAGTTCCGCCCCATTCGCGATAACTCGCAACCAGCGCCGCGAGCAACTGCTCGATCAACGAAAACTGGCGAACCGTATAATGCTCCGCGAAGCGCTCCATGATCGGCAAAGTTCGAAATACTCCGGCCAAAGTCTCGGCGTAACCGGGCCCCGCGGGCGATTCGGCATTGTATTCGGCGAACTGCAAGGAGTCGGGAAGCAGAAAAGCATCGAGACGCGAAGCGGTGCTGGCAGTCTTGTACCGCGGCGAAATGCGCGCGAGGCGCTCTTCTTCGCGCGACAACCCTACTTGCGCCAGCAATCCCGGATCGGCTAGCGCCCGTGCCACAACGCGTTCGCCAAGCTCCGCGATCAGTTCCGCGACTTCGCGCACGCGATTTTCATCTTGCGTGCTGAGGAAGAAAGGCCGCAGGAATGGACAATGTACGCGGTCTCCAAATGTGAGTTTCTCCGCGCGCATGCGCGCATTCAACTCGGCCCAAAACGCGGGAGCAAGCTCCACGTCCGGGCGCAAGAGCCCGTGCCAATGCTCAGCGGGAGAAGATGGCGTTTGCGAAGCCCGCACGGAACCGCTCACGCAGTTTTCGCTCCCGCGCGGCCTTTCTCCGGTGCGCCCGTAAAACCGCTAGCAGCGCCGATGCCCAGCATTTCTTCCCAGCGAGGCCAGGAATTTGCCGGCAAGCCGTTAAGCGCGCGGTCGATCACCAGCCGAGCCATTCGGTCCACGACAGTTTCGAAGTAAAACTCCGTAATGCGATCGCGCTCGAAATCCGGCGCCGGATTCAGAAAATCAATGGCGTAAGGCACGCCTTCCTTGACCGCAAATTCAATCGTGTTCATTTCGTATCCCAGCGCTTGATTGATCGTTTGCGCATCGCTCACGATCCGCGAACCCAGCTCCGCGGATAGATACTTATGGTCCACCAGATAGCGGCGTTCCTTGGGATCGTAAGCGACCGGCATGATATCCATCTTGCCAAACGTGAAGCAGCGGACATACTTGTCAAAATCGATAAATTCCTGAAGCGTCATGCAGGTGGGCCCGGTGACGTCGTACGCGGCCAGTAGCTCTTCTCGATTATTCACTTTGTAGACGTGTTTCCATCCCCCGCCCGAAAAAGGCTTCAAAATTGCCGGCCGGCCAACTGCATCGAGCAAAGCGTCCCAGTCAATCGGGAATTCCAGGTTTCGCAACGATTCCGGCGTTATATCCACATCCGACGGATAGGACTTCTGCGGCAACAGAATCGTCTTGGGAATGGCGATACCAAGCTTTGAGGCCACCGCGTAGTTGAAAAATTTGTCGTCCGCTGTCCACCAGAAAGGATTGTTGATGACGTATGTGCCCTGCAGCACGGCGTGCTTCAAATATCCTCGATAAAAGTCCACTTCGTGCGAAATACGGTCCACGATCACGCGATACCGCGCGGGTTCGCCCATGCGTACCCCGCTCAGGTGAACGAATTCCGCCGTGACGTTGTCGCGCTTCCCCAGCTCATTTACTTTCTCGATAAAGGCCGGCGGGAAACTGTATTCGCGGCCGCAAAGTAGTCCAATTTTCATCGCAGCACTTCCTTTATTGGGAACGGAACTCTTCACGTCTGGTGAGGCATCTCGTTTTGGCGAGTTTCGCTCGTTCGGCATAACAATTCGCTTCCAGCCCATCCTGGCACACCCAAGGCGGCCTATGCCGAGGATGCTTGCTGGGTTATACCCTCGCTCGTTTCTTCCACAATGTGCTTCACTACTTGCTTCAAATCGCCCGTTTCCTTGAATACGCGCAACTGCCTTTCGGCGCTGGTGCCCTCGCGCAGAATCCTGTGAATCGGTTCAAGCGCTGCACGGCTTCCAAGATCGCCCGCGACATCGTATGTGAATTCAAGAAGCTCTTCACCCAACTCCTGCATGGGCACTTCCGCTTGCTTGCCGAAATCAATCAGTTTGCCTTCCACACCCCAGCGCGCCGCCCGCCATTTATTTTCTTCGATCAGCGCGCGAGGATACATGCGATAGCTGATATTGCGCGTGTAGAGCCGATGCAGCTTCACCACTAGGGCCTGCGTCAGAGCCGCGATAGCGATGCCTTCATCCAATCGCGTGGCCACGTCAAATACTCGAAATTCAAGTGTCCCGAACGTGGGATGCGGCCGAACGTCCCACCAAATCTTTTTTGCGTTGTCGATGCAGTGCAGACGCACCAGCAGATTCACGTAATCCTCGTACTCGCTCCAGGAGCTGAAGTGGTCCGGAATTCCCGTGCGCGGGAAACGCCGGAATACCGTCGTGCGAAATGACTTCAAGCCCGTATCGCGCCCCATCCAAAAAGGCGAACTGGTGGAAAGCGCCAGGAGATGCGGCAGGAAATAGCGCGCCATATTCATCAGGTCGATCATGCTCGTGCGATCGGGCACCGCCACGTGCACGTGCATTCCGAAAATTAGCAGCGAGCGCGCCAGTTGCTGCAGCTCTTCAACGATGTTTTGGTAGCGCTCTCCCGGCGAAATCACCTGATCGATCCAGCTCGAAAACGGATGCGTGCCGGCGGCAGCAACTTGCAGGCCCACTTTTTCAGCAGCTCGCACCAATTCGCCGCGCGTGCGCCGCATGTCCGCCGCCAATTCGTCCACGTTGTTGCAGATCTTCGTGCCGATTTCAACGATGGACTGATGCATCTCGGGCTTCACTTGCTCGCCCAGGCCCGGCGAAGTGGCGGCAACAAGCTCGCTTACGTGCGAACGCAGCTCTCCCGTCGCCGGGTCAACAATTTGAAACTCTTCTTCGACACCTATAGTGAACCGGTGATTCATGAGAGGTCTTCTCCGGTCCGCAACACGGGGAGTTCGTCCCTATCATACGCGAACTTCGGCTGAATTACATCGCTAGGGCTAGTTAGAATGGCTGGTGACGGCCTCATTTTGGTCTAATATCAATCATCATGTTCTTCGTTTCCCTCACACGCCTCCGAGTGCGATCCTGGCGCTACCTTCCGGCGTTTTTCATCCAAGCTTTCCGCTCGGCGCAACAAGCCAAGTCCGCTCAAGGGAGTCTCGTTGTTACCGTCCTGCGCGATGCCCACAATACGTTTTGGACCCGCACGGTCTGGAACTCCGAGCAAGCTATGAAGGCCTATATGCTCTCCGGAGTTCATCGCCAAGTCATGCGCCGCTTGCCGCAGTGGTGCGACGAGGCTGCCGTCGCCCATTGGACTCAGGAATCGCCGCAGCCGCCGTCCTGGGAAGAAGTTCATCAACGCCTTCAGCAATCCGGGCGGCCGTCAAAGGTCAACCACCCCTCGGAAGCTCACCGCAATAATCTTAGTATTCCCGCACCCCTGATCCGCCCGTCCAACGAACTCCGATTCAAATGATCATGTGATAGTCTGATTGGACGCATTGAGATCTTGAATTTTAATCTGGGGAAAACCTGTTTCCCCATTCTCACAAGAGGAAAGAATGGCTATCGCGACGATCAATCCCGCCACCGGCGAGCTTATAAAGTCTTTCGACGCCTTGTCAGACGCGCAAGTTGAACAAAAGCTTCGTCTCTCGACGGAGACCTTTCGTTCTTACAAAAGCATTCCCTACTCGAAACGAGCGGAGATGATGTTGCGAGCGGCTGAAATTCTCGAGAAGGAAAAAGAAGCATTCGGGCGCGTGATGACACTCGAGATGGGCAAACCCATTCGTGCCGCGGTGGACGAAGCCGCCAAGTGCGCCGTCGGGTGCCGCTATTATGCCGAGAATGCCGAACGTTTCCTGGCCGATGAAGTAGTCGAAACCAGCGCCTCACGCAGCTTCATTCGATATCAGCCGTTGGGCCCGGTGCTCGCCGTGATGCCCTGGAATTTCCCCTTTTGGCAGGTGTTTCGCTTCGCCGCGCCGGCGCTGATGGCCGGCAATATGGGACTGCTCAAACACGCCTCCAACGTCCCGCAGTGCGCTCTTCTGATTGAAGAGATTTTCCTGCGCGCCGGTTTCCCGCAAGGAGCGTTTCAAACTCTGCTTATTGGCTCCGACAAAGTCGGCGGCATTATTGCCGACACTCGAATCGCTGCTGCCACGCTGACCGGAAGTGAAGGCGCGGGAATTCAGGTTGCCGTAGCTGCGGCAAAGAAAATCAAAAAAATCGTGCTGGAGCTTGGGGGCAGCGATCCCTTCATCGTGATGCCCAGCGCAAACCTTAAGGAAACGGCCGCTGCCGCAGTGAAAGCTCGCGTTCAGAACAATGGGCAATCCTGCATCGCCGCCAAGCGGTTCATAGTGGATCAGCGCATCGCCGACGACTTCGAAAAACTCTTCGTCGAGAAAATGGAATCCCTGAAAATCGGTGATCCGTTCGATGAGGCCACCGAGTTGGGCCCGCTCGCGACGGCGGACGGCGTCACCACGCTCGATGCCGACGTCCAAAAAACGATTAAAGCCGGTGCGAAATTACTCACCGGCGGAAAGCCTTTGAACCGCCCTGGAAATTTCTATGCTCCCACGGTGCTGAGCAATATCCCCGACGATTCACCCGCAGCTTGCGACGAGCTTTTCGGCCCGGTCGCTTCCCTGTTTCGCGCGAAAGATATCAACGACGCGATTCGCATCGCCAACGCCACGCCTTTCGGATTGGGTGCCAGCGCGTGGACCAAAGAAAAAAGCGAGCAGGATCAGTTCATCAACGGCATCGAGGCGGGCATGGTGTTCATCAACCGCATGGTCGTGTCTGATCCGCGCCTTCCCTTCGGCGGCGCCAAACGCTCGGGCATCGGCCGTGAACTGGGAGTTTATGGAATTCGCGAGTTCACCAACATAAAAGCAGTTTGGAATCAGTGATGGCTGCCATAAATCGGGAAGGTGAGCTCGCAGAACTATGAACCTCTCCAGGTTTCCCTTGAAGTTCTTCAATTGACCTCTCCCGATCCATCAGACATTTTCACCGCCCGAAGTTTCCAGATTCGGCTCCGCGGGCGCTGGATTGACACCAGGAGTTAGCTGGGGTAGGGTTTTTCGGAATGAACGATACTAGCGCGGCGCCTAATCGCTTCAATCGTGTGCTCGATTTCATCCCTAATTGGCTGGCGAAACAAACGTTGCGTATGGCCATGGTTATGGCTGTGGTGGCTATATTCGGCGCCGTCACCGCCTTTCAAGCTGGGAAAGCGGAGCTGGATGCTTCGCTCCACGAGCGTATGCTGGGACACGGCCAGTTGCTCGAATTGAAATACTGGCAGGAATATCTTTACGATCTTTCTCAGTACAATAAGTATTGGGCCACCAGCGACCTCCACTACCAAGAAAGTTACAACCGCAGGCTGAACGCCGAAGATCTTCGCCGGAACCATGATCTCGCAGGCGCCGCTCTTCAGGATCTCTACTCTCAGCAACGTTCCGCCATGGGCAAATCGCAGATTCCCTTCTATAAGAACTTCGGCAACTTTGGCTTGCGATATGAGGACGCCAAAGTATTTCCCGCGGCCACAATACAGCTGGCTATTGCGAACACCCTGGCGGGCCTTGGCTTCGAAACCAACGGGCCGCAGCAATGCTCGGTTGAAAACGCCGGCATTTGGAACGGTCTGGAGTGCGAAATAAGAGCTGCTCAGGGACGCGTAAAGCGCCTGGCAGTTTCTGTTGTGCTCCTCGTCTTGTCGCTGGCCCTGTTTACTTTTGCCCAACTGTATAGGGCCAAACCCCGGACCGTGATTTGGCTTCTGCGCCTGGCATGCGTCACTGCTGTCGCCGGAATTCTGCTGTCCGTTTGGGGCGACTTGGATTCCTGGAAGGTGTTCGGAAGATATAGTTTAGTGATTGCCGTACTAATGATCCTGGGATACTGGCTTTCCACCACTTGTAGAATCAAAGAGTTTTTCCTGCTGGACAAGGAACTGGAAGACGACGAAGTCGTCCATGCCGGAGAAATTGGGCCGCATTCGTATTGCGCCGAGCACGTCCACGTCGGCCTCGATAAGCACCGATTTCACGTATGGATCGTGGCCGCCATCGCCATCACAGCCTCGCTGAGCGCCCTCGATGGCGTCTTGTATAGCGTCGCGGGAATTCACCAGAGCCAGACTGCAGGCGAAGCGCTTCACTATCAGATGGAAATGGTGAAGAGTAGTACGCGAAGAACCGCGCAGAATAACCAGGCGCTGCAGGAGCTTGCTGACGGACAGGAATATCGTGCGCAGTTCAGGGCCGGTCAGCAGCGGTTAGACCTCGCCCAAAACCGAGTTCCGGGCGCCGATGTTGAAGATGGCAAACTCGCCATGGAGCCTTGGCAGGACTTTACCGAACAGTCGGACCACAAGTCGCTTACTGACTCGCTCGACGGGCCGCAAGGCCCGGATAGGGACGCGTTTTTCCCCAGGCAGCTCATGGCCAAGGATCTAACCACAGAACAAACGGACTTTGCTAAGTGGGACGGCGAAAACGAAATCAGCTTGGCCTGGAGCAAGGCCTCCACTCGTTACCTCCGGGCCCTCACTCTCTTTGCCATTGCCCTCTACTTATTCGGTCAGGCGCTCAGCATGGGACGCACGCAGGAGGCATTCATTTTATTCTGCTGCGGATCCTTCTTGGCGCTCGCCGGGCTTTGCTGGATGGCCGGGGTCACTTATTTCAATCTCCGAATTCCCCGTGGCGATAAAGTCGAGGAGGCAGCAACCTTCTATGGCCAAGGCATGGAAAAATTCAGGGCCGCCGGCACTCCGGAACAATATGGCGAAGCTGTCGAGGATTTCAAGAAGTCGCTAAAGGCGCGTCACACTTTCTCCTTGGCGAACTACTACCTCGCTCTCTCATTGTCGAACCAGATGACTCCCCAAAAAGAGGGCTATCAGAGTCTGCATCTCAAACAGTCCCTCCAGGAGATTGTCGATAAGGAGGAGGAAGCCATTGTCGCGCTAGGAAACGAAAATCTTACACCTCCCATGGATTTCCTCCTTAATCACGGCTACGACAGCACCGATTTCGGGCTGACCCAAAGACAACGCGACCGTGTGGAACACGGCATTGTTGAGGAGCAGAAAGCCCTCGGTCGGGACAGTACCAATACCATGCTGCTCTTCAACACAGGCATGGCCCTATTGGCGGACGGCCCGCAAAGAAAATCGGAGGGTCTCAAAACTTATGACCAGGGCTTCGAGAGCCTCAAGGCGGCCGACAACCGGCCGGGGCTTGCTGCCGGCGTAATCACGGATCTTGAGATCTTGCGCAAGTATTGCTTCGCGCTCAATACGGCCACCTACTGCGATGAAATTGACCGCGAAGTGAAGAAGCAAAAAAGCCGCATGTCAATTGCGGGATGGATGCCTACAAATTGGTCCGCACCGGCGAACGCGGGCACCTCTCAGATTTCTGACGTGAACCTGTTCGCCTCCCCCGCTGGACTGGGATGGGAAGCTCGGGTGCCGATGGATTTGAGCGACAACAGTTTGGTGGTTGTCTGGTACGCCTGCGATACCGCCTATCCTGAGAGGCGCGCTTGCGACTCCCCTACCCTGGACACTGGAACTGGAGACGGCAACTGGGGAGTCTGGTGGGTTTTGCCCGGCATTTCGGGTCGCGTCCTTCCTGCCGACTTGCTCGACATGCCCGAGGGAAAGAAATATGTGTTCAAATCAGCGTTGCAGTCCAGCAGTGTAAATAGCTGTATTCCTCCGGGCGAATTTCGCGCTGAGTTTTATCTCAATGGACAGCCTCTCGATCTCGGATCGAACGGCAGGATTTCATTTGGCGGGGGCTCTTCGCACACGGATTCGCAATACAAATCCGCCATCCTGCGCGACCTTGATCTCGAAATGTGCTACCCCAGCGATTGGGTCCCCTGGACTTTCAAAGATAAGCCCGATCCCGGATTGATGGCAGGCTATTCCGCTCCCGATCGCAGCAGCGCGGCGTTTTTGTTCACTTATTACTATCCCAAGCCGGACGCCCAGGCGTCTATGTCCGTAAGAAGAGCGCTCGTGGAGAAGTCAGTCAAATCCCTGGCATCCGAGGGGTTTATCTCGCAAAGCAATATGTCCCCGGAACCGCTCTCCTGCACCGGTTATCTGGAGGATTCAAGCATCTCGCGCGCTCGCTATCGAAGCGCGGAAGGAAGCGTGCTCGCCAAAGTGTGGTTTGCGAACGATGGAATCGCTCACGTCGGCTTGGTGTTTAGCCGCAACTCTGGCGCTCAGGCATCGCAGGAATCAGCGGTTACAGGAATCTCTGACCGTCAAAGTTGCGACGTATTCGCCTCGATCCGTGTCTATTATGCGAGTTGGCTGTTCCCCAACCCGCGTTAGTGATCTGTCGCATCACCGTGCCATGCCGGCCCCCGAAGTGCCCGGCCCGATTTCGCCCCGGTCAGCGCCCCATGGTCAAATTCCAGTTGCCCGTTCACGAAAACGTAATCCACGCCCTCTGATACTTTTGTCGGCTCTGTGTAGGTAGCCCGGTCGATAATCGTTGCCGCGTCAAAAATCGTTATGTCCGCATAAAAGCCGGTCTTGATCAGCCCGCGATTCACCAGGTGTTCGCGTTGCGCCGGCATGGAAGTAATTTTTCGAATAGCTTGTTCCAGTGGCATTAGGTGCTCATCGCGAACATAGTGGCCAAGGAATCGCGGGAATGAGCCAAAAGAACGCGGATGCGTGTGCGGTTCGAACAGCGGACCATCCAGCGAAAGCTCGCCACTGTCCAGGCAAAGTGAAGTCCAATCCTGTTTCAGCCCGTAAACCAAATCCTGCTCGCTGGCCATGAAATAGATCGCGCCGGTCTGCGCCTTATCCGCCTGGATGAAATCAAACAGCGCGTCCAGTTCCGGTTTGCCTTCTGCCTTGGCCATCTGCGCTACCGTCTTGCCGTCGTATTTCTTCAGCTCCGGGTTGACCACGCCCGATATCATCACTCCTTCTCCGCCCCCGCAATCGAAATAGAGGTTTTCCCAGTCGGCGTGCTCCGTTGCCATTTCATTCTTGATGCGCTCGCGAATCTTTGGATCCTGCAAACGGCCGAGAAGTTTGTCCACTCCGCCATCCGCAACCCAGGGCGGCAACGACGAGGCCAGCGCTGTCGCACCTGCGACGTAAGGGTATTGGTCCGCGCGAATATCGAGCCCTGCGTCTCGCGCCGCCTGAATTTTTGCCACCACCGCAGGCATCGTTCCCCAGCGCGGCTTTCCGCTCACTTTCAGGTGGAAAATCTCCACCGGAATCTGCGCCTCGCGCCCGATTTCTATCGCTTCATCCAGCGCCGCCATTTCGCTGGCCCCCTCGCTGCGCATATGCGACGCATAAATACCGCCGTACTGCGCCGCAACTTTCGCCAGCGCAATCAATTCGTCCGTCTTCGCATAATGTCCCGGCGGGTAAATCAGCGCAGTAGAGAGTCCCAACGCACCATCCTTCATGGCTTGCGCCACGAGCGCTTCCATCTGTTCCAGTTCTGCGG
Source organism: Candidatus Acidiferrales bacterium (assembly GCA_049517055.1). GTDB lineage: Bacteria > Acidobacteriota > Terriglobia > Acidiferrales > UBA7541 > Palsa-295. Next base: position 11,940 of record JBEKSN010000041.1, read on the forward strand.
GGGTCGGGGCGCGATCGTCGTCGCCGATCACGTTCTCGCGCACTTGCGCCGCCCCTACGTAAGTGCCCAGATTAATCGGCGTGCCGTCTTTGTCCAGCCTGCGAAAATAACCGTCGAGCGTCGTCCAATCAATTGTCAGGTGATAATTGGCCAAAAACGGAGCCATCGGCGCCAGCGTCTTTTCGTTCTGCGGCGCGATAGAACCGCCTTCGCCTGTAATTTCCGTGGTAATTCCCTGCGAAAGCTTGCTCAACGAGCGATTGTCGATCAGCAAAGACATTTCCGATTGCCCCAGCATGTCGATAAATCCCGGCGAAACGATCTGTCCAGTTGCATCTATCACTTTCTTGGTTTGCGCGTCGCCTAGCTGCCCGATCGCCGCGATTCGATCTCCGCGTATTCCGATGTCGGCGGAATACCACGGCCCGCCGCTGCCATCCAGAATGTGCCCGTTCTTGATGATCACGTCGAACGGCGCCGCCTTGTCCGCGAGTGTGGAATAAATCGCCCCGGCGATTTCGCCCAGCGCTTGCCCCGCTATCTTCTGCGGAGCCTCCGGATCGTCCATGGAAATTGGAACACGGTTTACGAACGCTGCGAATGCCAGATGCCGGCCGTCAACCGTCGTCATATAACCCGCAAGGCCCTTGCCGTTGAGCATCAGATCCTTGTTCAAAGCGTCGTACGAGCCATCGGTGCCGGTCTTGGCGAAAACGTGGCCGGCAGCCGGCGAATTCACTTGAATATTCCAAAGCGTGCCGTCACGCCCGAGAACCGGCAGCGCCTTTTCGAACAGCGCAAAATCTTTTTGTTTCGCCATGAAAGCCAGGTAATGGGCCATGAAGTCCGGCGTGTAATACGCCGATGGTGCGCCGCCCGCCCCGTCCGCTTGTGAAGCGCCGCTCAGGTCCAATCCAGCCTTGGCCAGAAAATCATGCTCCAGATCGAAGCCGCCCTGATCGATATCCTGCGTCTTATGGCCCACGATCGCCCCCAAAATGAACGGCATCATCGAGGCGTGCAGATTTTGACTGACCTTCAACGTCACTTTTGTCTCTTCGGAAAGCGGCGGAGAAACATGCTCGGCTACCAAATTCTCCTGCGTATAATTGCCTGAGACGGATTTGAAGTCATGCTTCCCTGCAAACGGCGCAACATCCACCTTTATCAGCTTTTCACGCAGCGCATCAACGAATGTCGCCTCCGCGAATCGGCTAGGCTCCGGGACGGTGTAGGTGTACAGGATCCCAGGGCCGCCGAGCGGAAATTTCCCGGTCAACGTGACCGTGTGCGACCCGTCTGCATTCGTCACATCAGCGGGCGGTTTTATATCCGGCTTCGAACCAGCTGGTCCGGTGGTGATCTTGTTGAGGAACGAAACGTACGAACTTGCAGGCGAAACACTAAACCCTACCGCAGCGTCTTCCTTGCTCCCCGGCGAAACGGTCAGGTCCACCACATTGTCATTCACTGAAATCGGTGAAACCACCACGTTCGTTCCGAGTTCTCGATCGCCTTCCGGAAACAACGTCGCGTCTACCAGCACGCGTCCTTCGATCTGCTTCACGCCATGCGCCGCCACCTGCGCAGCAAGCTCGCGGATCACAAGCAGCGGATCGCCCGGAACAGCTTTTGTGTCCGGGCTTCCATCGTAAGAATGGTCTTCGTTTTCAAAGGCGAGCGTGCCGTCCGCTTGGATTCGGCCGGAGAGATTGGGATCGCCGCTCGCCACTAAAATCAGATCTCCTTTCAAGATGCCATTTGCGCTGATTGGGCCCGTGCGATACACGCGCGTGTGGAACCGGAAATCCGACCCCAGCAGCTCAAGGCCCGTGCCTTCGGTCAAAAGTTTGGTCGTTGACGCCGGCGTGAAAAGATCCTGTCCATGAAGTGCAAAAACAACTTTCTCTTCATCCAGCGAATACACTTCCACGCCGAAGGTCGAGTGCTTGTACTCCGGTCGGCTTGCGATCTCGTGAATTTGCTCGCCAAGCGCGCCGTCCTTTTGCGCGGCCCTTATGTGTGCCGCCGACAGCAATGCAAAGGTGACTCCAGCCGTGAGCACGCACAGCAGAGCTGCTTTCTTGCGATCCATGATTGACCCTCTAGAGTGAAATAAGTGGTACGACAAAGTGATGTGAAAATTGGGAAGTGAATATCATCTCCCCGTCGAATCGCGTCCGCGTCGTCTTGCCCGCATCGCATCGAACGCATCTGCAAGAAGCTCGAGCCGAGGAGAGAACTTGAATCTCCGACCTGTCGACCGCCAAATAGATGTTTTTCCTCTAACCCGTTGGCGCTCAGTGTATAACATCCCACTCCTTTCGCAGTCACTCACCGTACGCCAGCGCGCTTAACATTGTCTTGACAATTCTTTACATAACGGTGTACACCCTCACGAGAACGTAATACCGAGATTATCCTCCCAGGAGGGAAACCCGTCGGCGATTGCACTAACGTCCGGACGACGCCCATATGGAAACTTCAATCGGAGTATTCAGTTCGCGTGATCGAGCGGAAGAGGCGCTGAAAGAACTACTGCAAAATCATGTCCCGGAAGACTCCATTGTCTACCTCACTCGCTCCGAGAGTGAAGCAATAGCATTGGGCAAAGAGATCGGTACGGTGGCCGGGGGCTTTACCGGCGGCGCCATCGGCTTGGGTGCGGGAATGGTAGCCGCATCCTTGGCTCTGATTCCGGGTATCGGCCAGGTCTTCGCCGTGGGTGTCGGAGCCGCTGCACTGCTTGGGTTTCTCGGAACCAAGACCGGCGCCAAAGTTGGCAAGTCAGTCGCGAAGGAGACTGAAATTCCGGCTCCCACCGCCGATGAAAAGGCCCCTGAGGATGCGCAACTCTTCCTGGAAGTTTTGAAGACGGGGCGATCCCTCGTTGTGGTCAGGACCGAGTCGCCTGAAATCGCAAAAGTAGCCTCCGGCATCCTCGACCGCGCCACTGTAACAGCGCAACCAAAGACGACCACAAGGATGCAGGCCGGTGTTCGCCAAGTCTCGGCGGGTGTCGCTGCCGTGGACGTGAAAGGCAGAATCGTAGTCGGTGAAGGTAATATCGTGCTTCGCGAGACCATTCAGAAATTAGTGGATGATGGGAACATAAAGGTTCTTTTGGTCATGCAGGAAGTGGAGCACATTGACAGTTCCGGAATTGGAGAAATCGTGAGGGCTCACGCCATGATTCGCAGGGTGAGCGGCCAGTTGAAGGTCGTAAATCCCAGCCCGAAGGTCCAGGAATTACTTCAGATGACCATGTTGCAAAAGGTTCTTGACGTTCACAAGGACGAAGCCAGTGCTATCAAATCGTTTGGCGCTTCGTCCGCAGCACCCGGAACCACCTAAGGGTCTGAAATTGCGAGTAGGCGCATCGCAGGCGAAATCTTGCTCGTGAGGGATTCATTGCCCTAATTGGGGCCACCCGTTCCTCATACCACTCCCTCCTAACCAGACGACCGTAGCGCCCGCAGAAATCAGCATAAAACGAAGCCAAAAGCAGATCGCGGCTCAAGGCCGTGAAAACACGGTAAGATCTGGCATTTCTTCTGGCGGGCGCGGGCTAGTACGTCTCGTTATACTTGTTGCGCTTTCGGTAGGCCAAATAAGCGATGACTGCGGTGATCAGAACCGGGGGCAGCATGAGGATCAGGATACCGCTTTTTAGAGCCTGAATGCTGCGCGGGCCGGAAGCCGCCGCGCTTTGATAGCACATCGCGCAACCTTGTGCGTAGAGGGCGCCAGGACTCGCCAGAACCAACATTGTGCCCGCACAGCGCTTTAGAAATCCCGAAATCTGGCGTGTTGGTGAACTCATGGATCCCATCCGTTCCTATTCGTACTGCGATAGCGCACAAAAGTCGCGACAGGCTTGCACAATCGCTTACTGGATCAGCAGTTTTAGTTTCGCCAAGCGATACGCGTCCGGCCAAATCTGGTTCATCATAAGCAGGACGAACAACACCGTGGGTATCAGGCTCCAGAAAAGGCTGGGCCGCTCGTATTTCAAATGCATAAAATACATCAGAGCGATTCCCGCTTCGATAAAGGCAAGTACCAAGAGAAATGCAAGCAGCTCGTGCACCGGGAGGTTCCTGTAAGTCAGGAACACTTCTATCCCGGCGATGCAGATGAGGCCGATCCAAATTCCCACGTATGATTTCATTCGGGAGCTAGTATCCGATTCCATGCGCACGTCCCTCCGTCCGTAGATTTCTTCAGCGCGACGCATTCATCAAATACACCAGCGGGAACACGAACATCCAGACCAAATCGACAAAGTGCCAGTAAAGCCCGGTGGTCTCCACGTGGTTCGCGTCCAGCCAGTCCGTGCTGTAGCCGATGGCTATAACGATCAGCGCGATGACCCCGGAAATCACGTGCATCAGATGCAGGCCCGTGATGCTAAAAAACGCCGCCCCGAATATCACCGGACCGCCCGTGGGGTTCTGGAATAATCGCCAGCCTTCATCGAACATGTGAAACCACTCGCGGATGTGGAGCACGGCGAACAACGTCCCGAGCAGTACCGTTCCACCGAGCCACTTCAAGCTCGCGCTCTTGCGTCCCGCCTTCGCGGCTTCCACCGCGCCGAGCATGGTAAGGCTACTGGTCAGCAGCACGAAAGTCATCACCATGCCGTTGATGATACTGGGAGAGAAATGGAAAGGTGCATTCCAGTTAGGAGTTCCCGCTCGCAAATACGAAAAGACCATAAGGATGGCGCCAAAGGTGACCGCGTCGGAGATGATGAATAGCCACATCGTCAACTTCTTCGACTGAATGCCGTAGGGCGACGGCTCCATGAAAGCGCCGTGGCCGCTATGTCCAGCGCTCAAGGCCATTTCCGATTCGCTCACAACCCCTCCTAGAACGCTTACATGCCCGTGGCGAGAAGCAACAGACGGTACACCCAAAGAACATCCGTGAAATACCGATAAATTGACAACGCGCCGAACGCGCTCGTCTCAGCTCCTAAATCTCCGTACCGCTCGCGGTCAGCCAGTTACGATTTTCTCAGGCGACGTTTGCATAACGTAATCGTTCGCCGTCCCCTCTACCCCATACTCATTCGGCCCCTGGTACACAACCATGTGGCGTCCGCCGAAATTATCAAAAGGCGGCGGCGAGGTGGTCGACCATTCCAGCGAAGTGCCCTCCCAGGGATTATCGGGCGCGATTGGCCCGCGGAAACGGCTCCAGATTAAATTGAACAAGAAAATCAGCTGCGCCGCTCCGGTTGCCAAAGCTGCTATGGTGATGAACTTGTGGACTGGTATCAGCGCTATCAGGTAATCATCCACGAACGCCGAGTAGCGGCGCACATTGCCGGCCAACCCCAGGTAATGCATGGGCATGAAAATGCAGTAGACCCCGATGAAGGTCAGCCAGAAGTGCCACTTGCCCAGCGTGTCGCTCATCATGCGCCCATACATTTTGGGGAACCAGAAATAGGTGGCGGCAAACACTCCGAATATCGACGCAACGGCCATCACAAAATGGAAGTGCGCCACCACAAAATAAGTGGCGTGCAGATAAGTATCTAGCGATGGCTGCGCCAGAAAGAACCCGCTGATTCCTCCGCTGATAAACACCGAAATGAAACCGAGGCAGAAAAGCGCCGGCGTTGTGAACCGCATCTTGGCCCCATAGACCGTGCCGATCAGCAGGAGGGTAAGGATCGTCGCTGGAATCGTGATGATAAGGGTTGGAACCGAGAACAGATTCGCAGAGAACGGATTCATGCCGCTCACGAACATATGGTGGCCCCAAACCATGTAGCTCAGGAATCCGATGGCGATCATGCAACCGATCGTCGCGCGAGGACCTAACAACGGCTTGCGGGCAAATACCGGCAGGATGTGGCAAACGATGCCGATCGACGGCAGAATCGCAATGTAAACTTCCGGATGGCCAAAAAACCAGAATAGATGTTGCCACAGCAGCACCGACCCGCCCGCGTGTGGCTGCAAGCGATCGCTAAGCACCAGTCCGGACGGAATGAAGAAGCTCGTTCCTGCTGTGCGATCCAGAATCAGGAGGATGCACGCCGGAAGCAATACGGCGAACGCCAGCAAGCTGATCACGGCGGTCACAAACCAGGCCCAGGTGCTATAGGGCATCCTGCTCAGCGACATTCCCTTCGTGCGCAGATCGAGGGTTGTGGCGATGAAATTGAGCGCGCCCAGAAGAGACCCAATACAGAAAATAGCAATCGAAATGGCCCATAGATTTTGGCCCATAGCTAACCCTGGCCCTGCGTCCTTCCCCACAGCGCTGAGCGGCGCGTACGCAGTCCATCCGGAAATCGGAGGGCCGTCCGTGACAAAAAAAGCGGCTATCATCACCAGAAAGGCCGTGAACGTCGTCCAGAACGACATCATGTTAAACCGCGGGAAAGCCATGTCCTCTGCGCCGATCTGGATGGGAAGGAAATAGTTGCCGAAAGCTGCGAACGGGGCATTCGTGAGGACGAAGAACACCATAATGGTGCCGTGCATCGTCATCAGTGAAAGGTAATATTCAGGCGTCATTACGCCCGCAGGTGCGCCGACAGCCGAGAGCTTGTCGAGCCCCGGGATCGGCCAAGTCGGCCATGCCAAATGAATCCGCATCAGCCAGGAGAGCACCATGCCGATAAATACCGCCAGCAGCGCCAGCCCGTAATACTGTTTTCCGATTACTTTGTGATCGAGGCTGAAAATATGCTTGCGAATAAAGCTCGTGGGGGGCGCATGCTGATGAACAGCGTGTTCTGATGTTTCATGCATATGTTGGCCTCGAAATTTCCCAAATGCACCGCGCCACCGCCGGCACGGTTCGGTAAAATTATTGCCCCGCTTGGCTCTTCAGCCACTGCTCCCACTGATCTTCCGGCATCACCTCGAGGTATGCCTTCATGTTGTAGTGGCCCAACCCGCAAAGCTGGGTGCATACAATTTCAAATTTGCCTGTCTGTGTAGCCGTGAAGTGCAAAGGAATATCCAGACCTGGGACGAAATCCTGTTGGACCCGAAGTTCACGCACGTAGAAGGAGTGGCCGACGTCCTTTGAATGCAGCGTAAGCTCAACGGGACGATTGACCGGAACCACCAAAGAGCCAACCACGATGTCATCGCGAGCTGGGATGTCATTGGCGGGATCCAGACCGAAATAATTTCCGCTTCCATCATCAATCTTATCGGGATGGAGTCCGCCGAATTGCCCATCGGGGCCCGGATACCGAAAATAAAATGCGAACTGTTCCGCTTGAACGTCAACCCTCAGCGAATTAGCCGCGGGAGGAGTGAGATAAATGGCGCCCCAAGCCTTTGAGCCAACGAAAGTCAGAGTCAAAATTTCAAGGCCAACCAAGATAATCGCGGCCGTAACCAGAGGCGTCGCGCCTCCCGGAAAAATTCTGATCTTCCGCCCACTTTCCCGATTGCTCGATCCCCAGACGAAAACTCCTAAAACCAATTGGCCCGCGAGGAAGAGAATACCCGTTCCGATCATCGTGTCGTTCATCTGACGATCAACGGCTGGGCCCGTGGTCGAGATGTCTATAGGTAGCCACCAGGTGTGCATGACAAATATAGCTACGGAGATGAGCGTAATCACGAACACTACTGCTGCGAACAATTTGCCCATGTTCCATCGCCTCTGAGCTTACGATCGGAAGATAAGGTCCGGACGGGCGACTTTCACAGTGAAGAGGTTGCCGCCGCTGCCCGCGAATCGCTTTTTAGTAAGGCAAAACCTTAAAAACAAAGTTGGCGGTCTTGGCTTCGCTTCCACTAATCGTTACTTCCTGCGATTGCGCGGGATACTGCTCTTGCCACGCCGTCACCGTATATTTCCCGGGAGGAAGACCCTTGATGTCGAACGAGCCATCCTCGCCTGAAACCGCGTAGTGCGACGTGTTCAACACAATGAAATATCCATGCATCCACGGGTGGATGTTGCACTTCACCGGAATGAACTCTGGTTTGTCATACTTCGTGTCGATCGCCGGCGAGCCTGGCGGCTGAGACTTGTTCCACTCAGCGTTGATTTTGGAAAGCGGGTGGATGTTGTGCGAGGTCTGATCGTCGTTGTAAATCTGAAGTCCTTGATCAACTTGCATGGGCAGAACATGAGGCAGATATTGGCAGCCCTTCTGGTCATATCTCACCGCTTGAGAGGGCGCTGTCGATCCTTGATCGCCTGCCGAGATATATACCACTACCCATTGGAGGGCATTTCCGGGCCCGGTGGCCACATTCTCGGTGAGTACCGGAGTCGCATGTTGTTTTGCGCAGGACGGTTCTTTGGACATATCAATCGGCTTCATCTTCGGAGGCGTGCCGGTGTAGGTCACCTTTCCGGTTATTGAGCCGGATCCCGCGGGAGGTTTCGCGAACACCAACATTCCGCTGCCGAGCAACACCGCCACTGCGAGAGCTGTGAAATACCTACTTCGCATAGGATTATTCCTCCAAATATTAAATAGACTACTGCCCGCCCGGTGCCGCGTCTGGACCTATCGGCTTCAGGTCCGCGCCATGCGCAGCCCTGTAAGCCATCCAGAGATCTGCCTCCTGCGTCTTAAGCGGTTGCAAAGTCCGCAGAAAGTGCACCAGATCCCACGCTTCATTCGGCTTCACCACGTCGGCAAAAGACGGCATTGGCGATCCGTCCAGTCCCGTCATGAAAATGCGGTACAAGTCCCGATTGGTTGTGCCACACATGAAGCGCGATCCCGACGAAAAATCATACGGCCGAATCGGATTACCCTTGTCGTCGGTTAGCGTGAGAGCCGAAGGACCGTCTCCATGTCCTTGGGGCCCATGGCACTTCCAGCATTCCAACTTCTGAAAGAGTTCTCTCCCGTGAAGGATGCTCTCGATCGTAATGGGCGTTTCGGCCGGGATGTCCAGCGGAGCCCCAGCCTTCCCCTTCGTCCACCGAGGCGACCATGTTTTCACGAAAGCAACCAGGTCGGCTCGCTGTTGCGGCGTTAAGGGTCTCCAGGACGGCATATTCGTCGTCACGAATCCCCGAGTGATTGCGTCATAAAGGTCTTGATCCGTCGGCAGAGTTCCGGTGGGGGTCGACCGGCACTTAAAAGTAGCCTCGGTGAAGTCCCTCGGCTTCGGATCGATCCACTGAGCATTCATGCCCTCGCCGTTCCCGTCGGGGCCGTGGCACCCAATACAATACCGGCGATAAAGCTGTTTACCCTCTCCGGCGTGCCCCGTCATGTTCCCGATGTGGCTCTCTTCGGATGAGACGCTAGGCGCCCCAAGCGATGAGTCTGGCGAGTTTACGTGCGACTGCGCGAGGATGGATGTGGCTCCGACTGTAACCAGAGCCATCGACCCCAAAGCAAATGTCACAGCAAGTTTCTTTAGTGTCATTGTGGGCCTCTTCTCTAGAAGTCGAAATCAAATCCGATAAATACGCTGCTGCTCCAAACACCGTTGGTCGGCAAAAGTGGAGGTAGCCCTGTGCCATCGCCGCTCAGCGGAACGATACCTATGGTCTTAACTATCGAATACTCATTGTGCCAAGCCACTCCCGCGCGGCTAAACATGATGGGATACCACCGATAACCAAAGGAGTAGGCTGTGACATTGCCGTAATCGCCGGGAACATTGCCGCTGTCGAACGCCTGCTGCCCCACGTTTATTTTCTCGAACCGGCCAAGGAGCACAAGTTGTGGGCTCACGAAGTATTGACCTTCAAGAAAACCACCGTTGAAAGTCGGCGCGTGCGCCCCCGCTGGCAAAGCTTGGGAGTCAGGAACGCCGGCCCCAAGATAGGCATTGTCGTGCCCATGCATAAAGAAGGGCAACAACTCTACGTTCTTGAAATGAAGTTGGCCGGCGAA
>JBEKSN010000042.1:0-24352 GCA_049517055.1 Candidatus Acidiferrales bacterium
TAAAGCCTGGAGTGTCGCTCGAACAGGCTCAGGCAGATCTCTCGGTGATCGCCGCTGCGCTCGCAGCAGAACATCCGGTGGACCAAGGTGTCGGTGTAGCCGTGAAGAGATTGGCTGACTCCCGGGTAGGAGCGCTGCGGCCGATGTTGAACTTGTTAATGGGAGCCGTGAGCCTCATCCTGCTGATAGCCTGCGTGAATTTGGCTAATCTGCTCTTGGCGCGCAACTCGGCGCGTCAACGGGAGCTGGCAGTGCGCGCGGCTTTGGGTGCGGGACGAGGCGGGCTTGTCCGGCAATTGCTTGCGGAAACGCTATTGCTGTCGCTCATCGGTGGAGCGGTGGGATTTGCTTCTGCGGAGATTGGACTGAGGACTCTCGCGAGGCTGCAGCCGGAAAATCTACCCCAACTTGGTTCCGTGGGAATCGATTGGCGAGTCCTGACGTTCACTTTATTGGTATCCCTTGTCACAAATTTGCTTTTTGGGCTAGCGCCGGCGTTCATGGGCACTCGGCTGAACCTCGTGGATGCACTGAAGCAAGGCGGGCGATCCGGGACGTCCGGACGTTCGAGTCAGCGTCTCCGCAGCCTGCTAGTGATAACGGAAATTGCGATGTGTTTGATGCTTCTGGTGGGAGCGAGCCTGCTGGTTCGAAGCATCATGCGGTTGGAAAGTCAGAATCTGGGTATCCGTCAGGACCATTTATTGAGAGGCCGCATCTATTTGCCGCCTGTCCGCTATACAAACCCCGGAGTAAGAACGCGCTTCTGCGATGATTTTGCAACGAGGGTCCGGACATTGCCAGGCGTGATTGAGGCGACGGTGACAACCGTCTATCCTCCCAATAACGGGTGGACTCAGATGCTGGTTATTCCGGGGCATCCTGTCACACGAATTCAAGATATTCCGTCGGCGCAATTTGGAGTCGTGGATGAACATTTCCTTCGGACTTTGGGAATTCCGCTGATTCGCGGAAGAGATTTCGCTGAGTCGGACGGCGCCACGAGCCCTCCGGTGGCACTGATTAGCGAGGAATTCAAGCGGCGGTATTTCTCAGATGAAGATCCCGTCGGCCGGAAGATTCACATCGGGCCTCCGCAATTACCGGGAATCACTGTTGAGGAGAATATAACGGACGACGTGGACGTCTCAATCATTGGCGTTATTGGCGATTTCAAAAATGCTGGCCTGGCCCTCGCGCCGCAGCCGCAGATTACCGTGCTGTATTCCCAACACCCCCTGGTGAATGGCGGGTTCAAGGATATTGTGATTCGCACGGCTTTGGAGCCGCACTTGCTGGAACCCGAAATACGGACTCAACTTCATGAGCTGGATTCCGATATGCCTTTCGCTCAGGTGCAAACGATTGACGAACTGGTCGAACGCCAGACCGGCGGGCAACGCTTCACCACAGTTTTGTTGGCTTCCTTCGCGGTGGCAGGATTGGCGCTCGCAGTCGTGGGCTTATACGGCGTGGTCTCCTTTCTCGTCGCACAACGCAAGCAGGAGATGGCGGTGCGGATGGCATTGGGGGCGAGCCGCGCAAACGTTCTCTGGCTCGTACTGAAGCACAGCCTGGGAATGGCCTCGATTGGCGCAGCGATAGGACTGTTTGGCGCATGGGCATCGCAGAGACTTACGAGCGGCCTGCTGTTCGGCGTTTCACCGGTTGACCCCGTCACCTTCACGGGTGCGGCATTCTTCTTGCTCGCAATCGCAGTGATCGCAAGTGCGATCCCCGCCGCCCGAGTCTTGCTTATCAACCCGGCACAGGCGCTTCGCCAGGACTAGACGGCGAGGAATGCTTTTCTCATCCTGAATCTCATTCCACAGATAATCGGCAATAAATGAATATTCGTCGAGATGGGATTAGCGTGAGCGAAGGTTAGGCTGGGCTGGACATCGAGGACAGAAATTCCCCGTTTGTCTTCGTCTTGGAGAGGCGGCCCAACAGAAGTTCCATGGCTTCCACGGTCGAAAGGGGACTCAGCACTTTGCGCAGCACCCAGATGCGGTTCAACTCGTCTGCCGGCAAAAGCAATTCGTCCTTGCGCGTTCCGGAGCGGTTGATATCGATCGTCGGAAACACGCGCTTGTCCACCAAGCGGCGGTCCAGGTTGATTTCCATGTTGCCGGTGCCTTTGAACTCTTCAAAGATGACGTCGTCCATGCGGCTGCCGGTATCAATCAGCGCGGTGGCGATGATGGTCAGCGAGCCGCCCTCTTCGATATTTCGCGCGGCAGCAAAAAAACGCCGTGGGCGCTGCAAAGCGTTGGCGTCAATACCGCCGGAAAGAACCTTGCCCGACGGAGGCGTCACGGCGTTGTAAGCGCGGCCCAGACGCGTCAGCGAGTCGAGCAAGATCACCACGTCGCGCTTGTGTTCCACCAGCCGCTTGGCTTTTTCCAGAACCATTTCCGCCACTTGAATGTGGCGTTGGGGCGGCTCGTCGAAAGTAGAGCTGATGACTTCGCCTTTCACCGTACGCTGCATGTCCGTCACTTCTTCCGGGCGCTCGTCAATCAGCAGTACGATCAGCGCGACCTCCGGATGATTTGTGGTAACGGAATTCGCGATGGATTGCAGCATCATGGTCTTGCCCGTGCGCGGAGGCGCCACAATCAATCCGCGCTGGCCCTTTCCGACCGGGCAAAGCATATCCAGCACGCGCCCAGTAAGGTTTTCCTTGGTGGTCTCCAGGCGTATGCGCTCCTGCGGATAGAGCGGCGTCAGGTTGTCGAAGAAAATCTTGTTCCGCGCGACTTCCGGATCTTCGAAGTTGACCGCTTCGACCTTAATCAGCGCGAAGTAGCGCTCGCCGTCCTTGGGCGGGCGCACCTGGCCGGACACCGTATCGCCCGTGCGCAAATCGAATTTCCGGATTTGCGAAGGCGAGACGTAGATGTCGTCCGGTCCCGGCAGGTAGTTGTATTCCGGGGCGCGCAGGAAGCCGAAGCCGTCAGGCAGGCATTCCAATACTCCCTCGGAGAAGATCAACCCGTTCTTTTCGGTCTGCGCGCGGAGGATTTGAAAGATCAACTCCTGCTTGCGCATGCCCGAAGCTCCGGGGATGTTCAGTTCCTTGGCGATCTTCGCCAAGTCGGTAATGTTCTTGTCTTTTAGTTCTGCAAGGCTAATGCTCATCGAGTTCGTTCCTTCTCTAGCCTGGTTTTCAGGCATGATTGATTTTCTGAATGGACTTCTGGCGGGCACAAATTCGAACCTGCCGCTTTTTCTAACCTACTTCATCACGAATGGGCTGAACTACAGACAATCTGAATCCCCCGGTTGCGGGCCGAACCTGCTTAGCAGGATGGGAGAGAGCCGGAGGGTTTCAATTGGTTAATTCGCTGTCTTGGGCCACATCTGTAACAAACTTGGGCTCTACATCGGCGACCGGCGGATGACCGGGAATCGGAAGCGGATGTTCGAGCGCGATTTGCAGCACTTCGTCCATATTCTCCACAAAGTGGATGGACATCTGAGCCTGAATTTCCGGCGGAATCTCCGCCAGATCCTTTTCGTTATCCTTCGGCAGAATCACAGTGCGGAAGCCCAGCCTGTGCGCCGCAAGAAGCTTTTCCTTCACGCCGCCGATGGGGAGCACTTTGCCGCGCAGCGTGATTTCTCCGGTCATGCAGATGTCGCAGCGAACCGGAATGCGCGTCAGCGCGCTCACGATCGAGGTGCACAGCGTGATGCCCGCCGATGGCCCGTCCTTGGGGATCGCGCCTTCGGGGACGTGTACGTGAATGTCCAGGTGCCGGTAGAAATCCTTGGGCAAATTGAAAAGATGCGCGCGCGAGCGCACGTAGCTCATGCCCGCTTGCGCCGATTCTTGCATCACGTCGCCCAGTTTTCCTGTCAGCGTCAGCCGGCCCTTGCCCTGCATCAGCATCGCTTCGGTGGAAAGCACTTGGCCGCCCACTTCTGTCCAAGCCAAGCCCGTGGTCAGCCCTATTTCGTTTTTCTTCTCGGCCAGGAAATCGCGGTACTTCAAAACGCCCAGGTAATCGTTCACGTTGGTGTTCGTCACTTCGACTTCGATGTTCTTTCCCTCGGCCACCACTTTGCGCGCGATCTTGCGGCAAACGTTCGCGACTTCGCGGCTCAGGTTCCGCACCCCGGCTTCATGAGTATAGTGCCGAATGATGTGCGTGACCGCGTCGTCCGTAAATTTCAGATTCGTCTTCGTAAGCCCGGTAGCCGAAATCTCTTTCGGAACCAGGAAGCGTTGCGCAATCTGATGCTTTTCCTGTTCCGTGTATCCCGGGATGCGCAAAACTTCCATGCGATCCTGCAGCGGCTGAGGAATGGTGTGCAGCACGTTCGCGGTGCAGATGAACATCACCTTAGAAAGGTCGTATTCCACGTCGAGATAATGATCGGTGAACGCGTGGTTTAGCTCCGGATCCAGCACTTCCATCAGCGCCGCGGAAGGATCGCCCCGAAAATCCATGGACATTTTGTCCACTTCGTCGAGGACGAACACCGGATTCACTGTTCCGGCCTTACGCATCATCTGAATAATCTGTCCCGGCAAAGCGCCGATGTAAGTCCGCCGGTGGCCGCGGATCTCCGCTTCGTCGCGCACGCCGCCCAGCGACACGCGCACGAATTTTCTGCCCGTGGCACGGCCGATGGACATCGCCAGTGAAGTTTTTCCCACTCCCGGAGGCCCTACGAAGCAGAGAATCGAGCCTTTCGGGTTCTTCACCAACTGCCGAACCGCCAGGTATTCCAGGATGCGCTCTTTGATTTTTTCCAGGCCGTAGTGATCTTCGGAGAGAATCACTTCCGCGCGCTTGATATCGCGAATTTCCTTGGAACGCTTCTTCCACGGTACAGCCAGCAGCCAGTCGAGATAGTTGCGCGAAACGGTGGATTCCGCCGACATCGGCGGCATCATTTCCAGCCGCTTCAGCTCCTGCAGGGCCTTTTCTTGCGGGCCTTCGGGCATCCCGGACGTCTCAATTTTCTTCTTGAGCTGCTCGATTTCGTTTGCTTCGCCGCGGCCCAGCTCTTTCTGGATGGCCTTCAGCTTTTCGTTGAGGTAATACTCTTTCTGCGCCCGCTCCATCTGCCGTTTCACGCGCGTATTGATCGAGCGATCGACGTTCAGCTTTTCAGTTTCCACTTCCAGGATGTCCGCGATGCGGTTCAAGCGCTCGAGCGGATCGAAAAGTTCCAGCAGTTCCTGTTTTTCCTCCACAGGAATCTGCAAATTCGCGGCGATGGCGTCTGAAAGTTTGCCGGCGTCTTCCACACGTACCGCGGCAATCATCGTGTCGTAGTTCAAGCTTTGTGAAAGCTTCACATACTGTTCGAACAGGGCCGTCACCCGGCTGGAAGCTTCTTGAAGCTGAGGAGTAGATTCCACCGCTGCGGTAACCACGCGAATGGAGGCGCGGAAAAAGCCTTCGTCGCTGGTTACCTGAATGATTTTCGCGCGCGTGGTGCCTTCCACCAGAACTTTGATGTTTCCGTCCGGCAGTTTTACGCTCTGCACGATGTTGGCCAGCGTTCCAACCTGATAAATTTCCTCGGGCTTGGGGTCGTCAACCGACGCGTCGTGCTGCGTAACCAGAAAAATCTTCTTGTCGCCGGCCAGCGCGTCTTCCAGCGCCCGCACCGAAGCTTCGCGCCCTACGATAAACGGGTGCATCATCTCCGGGAAAATAACCATTTCCCGCACCGGCATCATAGGCACGCGTTTGACTTCGGTCTTTTCGCGGTTGAACATCGGTTCCTTTTGTCCCAAAATTCTAGCCAGCCTTCTCCAGCAAGCTCCAGTTGATCTCGCGGCCTTTCACCATGTCGCCGGTCACCACGAAATCGCGAAGCTTTCGCTGCGCCGGCAAGTGGTACATCATTTCCAGCATCAAATCTTCCAGAATCATCCGTAATCCGCGCGCTCCCACTTTGCGCTGCAGCGCCAATTCCGCCACGGTATCCAGCGCGTCGTCCGTAAATCGCAGCCGGACGTTCTCGAATTCAAACAGCCGCTGATACTGGCGCACCAGCGCGTTCTTCGGTTCGGTAAGGATGCGCACCAGCGCTGATTTGTCCAAATCGCTCAAAACGCCCATCACCGGCAAGCGCCCGACAAATTCCGGGATCAGGCCGTAACGGATCAGATCGGTTGGCTGCGCCTGCTCTAGCACCTCGATATTGCGGCGCGACGCGGTCGTCGGTTGCACGTCCGCATGAAAGCCCAGCGACTTCTGTCCCACCCGGCGCTCGATAATCTTTTCCATACCCACGAAAGCTCCACCGCAGATGAACAGGATATTCGTGGTGTCCACCGGCGTGAATTCCTGGTGCGGGTGCTTGCGTCCGCCCTGCGGCGGAACGTTGGCGACCGTGCCTTCCAGAATCTTCAGCAGAGCTTGCTGCACGCCCTCGCCCGAAACATCGCGGGTAATCGACGGGTTTTCGTCCTTCTTCGAAATCTTGTCAATCTCATCAATATAGATGATGCCTTGCTGCGCGCGCGTCACGTCGCCATCCGCGGCCTGCAGCAGTTTCAAAATAATGTTCTCGACGTCTTCGCCCACGTAGCCTGCTTCGGTAAGCGTCGTGGCGTCCACAATGGCAAACGGCACGTCCAGCATGCGCGAAAGCGTCTGCGCCAAAAGCGTTTTGCCGGTTCCCGTCGGGCCGATCAGCAGAATGTTGGACTTCGCCAGTTCCACATCGCCCGGCTGCTTGTTCAGGAAGATGCGCTTGTAGTGGTTGTACACCGCTACTGCTAGCTTCTTCTTCGTTTTGTCCTGCCCGATTACATATCCATCGAGGAACGCCTTAATCTCCGGAGGCCGTGGCAAACGCCGGTTAACCGGGCTGGCCTGTTCGCGTTTCTCGTCTTCCAGAATCTGCTGGCAGACGCCCACGCACTCATTGCAAATGTAGGAGCGCGGATACTCATTCGGCGAGCTGATGAGCTTCTCCACCTGCTCCTGCGTCTTATGGCAGAAGGAACACCGCAACGGCTCTTCTGGAGTGAAACGCTTCACAAAGTGAATCCTCGTCTACTGGAAGCTACGGCAGCAACGACTAATCTATTCCTTATTGTAAGACGAAGGGCGGGCCGGAAGCAGGGAATCATCGCTTTAGATACTAACCCTTTGGAACTCACTAGCGGTACTTTGAAATGATCTCGTCGACGATTCCGTATGCCTTGGCCTGCTCTGCCGTCATGATGAAATCGCGTTCCACGTCTCGCTCGATCTTTTCAATGCTCTGTCCCGTATGGCCCGCAAGCAGCTTGTTAAGCGCTTCGCGCGTGCGCAGGATTTCCTTGGCGTGAATATCAATATCCGTAGCCTGCCCGGACAAGCCGGACATCCACGGCTGGTGAATCAGCACGCGGGAGTTCGGCAAGGCATAGCGCTTCTTGGGCGTGCCGGAAGCCAGCAGCACAGCCGCAATCGAAGCGGACTGCCCGATGCAATAGGTCACTACGTCAGGCCGTACAAACTGCATGGTGTCATAAATCGCCATTCCAGCCGAAATCGAGCCGCCCGGTGAGTTGATATACACCGAGATGTCTTTCTCCGGGTCTTCGGACGCCAGAAACAGCAATTGTGCGGTCACCAGGTTGGCCACGTGATCGTCAATCGGCGTGCCGATGAAGATGATGTGGTCTTTCAGCAGCCGGGAATAAATATCGTATGCTCGCTCGCCGCGGTTCGTCTGTTCGACGACCATGGGTACGAGGGTTGTTGCACGCGGATAGGCGTCGTCTTTGTGTGTCATAGGGAGAACTTTTGTGCGCTGAGGAACCCGAACCTACTTCTCACTCTTGGCCGTCTCGATTCGGGCGTTGCGGTAGAGCCACTCGATTGTTTTGTCACTTCGCAACTTCGATTTCATCCTATCGAGCACTCCTTGCTTTGTCAAGCGAGCCCGCAGAGCCGTTGCCGATTCGCCACTGTGTTCCGCCAACGCTTGAATCTCTTTTTCCACTTCTTCATCGGTCGCGTCGATCTTTTCCGCTTCTGCAATGCGGTCAATCAGCAGCTCGGCCTTCACGTCGTCCACCGCGCGCTCGCGTTGGTGGTTTCGAAGCGCCACCCAATCGATGTTCACCGCGCGCGGGTCCACTCCTTGGGCCGTCAGTGCCCGAACGCTGCGCTCGAGCCTCACATTCATCTGATGCTCCACCAGCGCTTCGGGAACCGGAAAATCGTGCTGCTTCACCAGAGCTTCGAGAAGCTTCTCGCGAGCCTGCGTCTTCTGCTGATCTTCCTTCGCCGCTTCCAAATCCTTCGATATGAGCTTGCGCATTTCTTCCAGAGTCGAGAAACCGCCCTTTTCGCCCGCGGCGTCCTTCGCGAACTCGTCATTCAATTCAGGCAGCTTTTTTTCCTTGATGCCCTGAATTTCCACCGTGTAATCGTA
This sequence comes from Candidatus Acidiferrales bacterium, assembly GCA_049517055.1. Classification (GTDB taxonomy): domain Bacteria; phylum Acidobacteriota; class Terriglobia; order Acidiferrales; family UBA7541; genus Palsa-295. Next base: position 8,404 of record JBEKSN010000042.1, read on the forward strand.
GGCTTTGCCTGCCAGTTTCTGGTCCGGATAATCATCGGGGTATTGCGACCTGAATTGTTTTGTTTCGCCGCTGCTGGCGCCGCGCAAATTCTCCGTAAAACTCTCCAGAGTTTCTTCCGCGCCGATGTGGCACAAGATGTTGTCTGCCTGCACCGGCTCGCCGCCGCCCACCGGTATCCCCGAAAGCTTGATTAAAACGTAATCGCCATCCTTCGCCGCTCGCCCTTCCACCGGGACAAACGTAGCCGCGCGCTCGCGAATGTCTTCAATCGTTTTGTCCACCTGCGCGTCGCCGGTTTCGATAGCATCCACGTTGATCGCAAGATTTTTGTAGTCGCCCAGCTCGAACTCCGGCAGCACCTCAAACACCGCGCGGAATCGCAGCGGCTCGCCTTCCTTGAAATCAACTTTATCCACCGATGGACGTGTAATCGGGATGAGTTTTTTCTCTTCGAGAGCTTTCTCGATATATTCAGGCACCAGCGATTGCAGCACTTCCCCTTGTATATCTTCAGCGAAACGCCGCCGTATCAGCGTCACCGGAGCTTTGCCCGGACGAAATCCCGGAACGCGCGCCACGCGCGCAAGATCCCGCGCCACTTTTTCAGTCGCTTTGGTTACGTTCTCGGCCGGAATTTCCAACTCGAGTTCGCGCTTGCATGTTGCTTCTGCCATGGAAGTTTTTCAGGGCGTTCTTACAGCAGTCCCTGGCCCGATCTGCCTTTCACTTGTTCCTATCCGAGAACCGTGGCAGGGAAGTGCGGCTGGCATTCACCGCAGGTGAATTTCCAGTATAGGGAAGACCTTGTCTCGCGTCAACCAGCTGCGCCTCGTTGCTTCTTCGAATTTTTCTGCGGAAGAAGGGACTCGAACCCCTACGGCCTTTCGGCCACCAGCTCCTAAGGCTGGCGCGTCTGCCAATTCCGCCACTTCCGCGTCGGCTGGCTCCTTCGATTATACAGGCGAGTTGGATTCCTAGAACAGTCAAACGCCTGCGGAAAACTCGCCCCCCGCCAATTCGTTCTAATTAACAGTTACAACGTTGTCATCCGCATCGTCGCGGCTCATTTATTCGGTCGGTCGAATGCCCTTGCAGCACTCACCCTGTTTTGCTAGTCTTCCGGCCCAATAAGGCCTAACCAATCCCGGGAGGAATGCCATGCCACACTGTACGAAATGCGGAGCCGCTATAGCAGATAGCGCTGGTTTCTGTCCAAGTTGTGGCGCCACCCAGGGCGCGGCAGCCTCATCGTCGCCCGCTGCCTCCACGCAATCCGGTTTGGCTGAAAACGTCGCTGGATTGCTCTGCTACGTTCTCGGTTGGATCACTGGCCTAATCTTTTACCTCACGGACAAGAGGCCATTCGTTCGTTTCCACGCGGCGCAATCTATCGTAGTCTTCGGCGCGCTCACCATCATCCGAATTATCGTCGGCATGTTATTTGTCACCGGAGGTCTCGCCGGAATTACCACAGGACTCTCGCTGGGAATCATGCTCTTCTGGCTCATTTCTTTAGTGGGTCTTATTCTCTGGGTCCTCCTGATGGTCAAGGCTTACCAGGGCGAGCGGTATCGCGTGCCCATCGCTGCCGACTTGGCAGACAAGATATTCGGGAAATCCTAACTCGCGAGCTACACGTCGTTTTTAATTTGTTCCTCTTCGAAGGCGTGGCGCTGACGTTCGCCGCCCTTATGCCCACCGGAATCGCCGTCCGGCGCGGCCTGCTCCCTGTCTTCGTTAACCCTTGACATCCGCCAGTCCAGCGTCCATCTTTATTGGCTTTCCTTATTAAAGATATTGGCTTGCCTATGTGCATTGCGGAGACGTAAGTGAAGCTTCGCCTTTGTTTTCACGATAAGTGCTTCGACGGAGCGGCCTCGGCCGCCGTGTTCACCCGCTTTTACCGCGAACGCATCCACCCCGATGCCCAGTTTATGTACACCGGGATGACGCATAAAGCTTCGCAACCGTTCGAAGACGGCATTTTCGACGGCGACGAAAACGCCATTGTGGATTTCAAATATTCCAGTTCGCCTCTGCTCACCTGGTGGTTCGACCATCATCAGAGCGCGTTTCTCACTCCTCAGGATGCCGAGCATTTCCGCCGCGACCATTCAGGCAAGAAATTTTACGACCCCGCCTTCAAGTCCTGCACGAAATTTTTGGCCACCATCGCCGCGGAAAAATTTGGATTCGATGCCAGCCCGCTCGCCGAACTGATTCATTGGGGAAATATTATTGACGGCGCGCAATTTGAAACCCCTGCAATTGCTGTTGGATTGGCGGAGCCGGCCATGCAACTGGCGCTGGTAATCGAAGCGGCGCCCGAACCCGACCTCGTACCGAAACTCATTCCGTCCATGGCCGTGCTTTCCCTGGCCGAAATGGTGAAGCTGCCTCTCGTTCAAAAATACTTGGGCAGCCTGCTCGAACGGCACCGGCGCTCGCTCGATATTTTGCGCGAGCGCACCGATTCTCGCGGCGGCGTAATTTATTTCGACGTCAGCGACCTCGACCTCGAGGGTTACAACAAATTTATTCCATATTTCTTGCATCCCGACGCAATCTACTCCGTCGGCGTAAGTGCGTCCTCCATACGCACAAAGATCTCCGTGGGAACCAGTCCATGGAAGGAAATACCCTCCGACGTGAATCTCGCGTCTCTGTGCGAGAAGTATGGCGGCGGAGGCCACGCGCGCGTCGCAGCCATCTCTCTTGGCCCCGGTGAGTTAGTGCGCGCCCGTCAGGTGGCGCAGGAAATCGCGGCAACGCTTCGCCATTCGCCTTGATTTCCGGCTTTGCGATGGCTGTTTTGTGCGCTCCGGAATGGAGTCTCGCGGCTCTCTGCCGTCGTTGGGGACGCTATTCTATCGTGTTACAATATTTCTCTTTTCGATGGGCCGGTAGCTCAATGGTAGAGCAGCTGACTCTTAATCAGCGGGTTGCAGGTTCGAGTCCTGCCCGGCTCACCACTTTTTCGCGATAAGTTAGCGTCTGCGGATTTATTCGAAAGAATAAGCCGGGATGCGGTTGAAAAATATCAAGAACTTCCCAGCAATATGGGGGATATCCCCCAGGCGTTTGCGCCCTCCAAACTGCCCGAGCTTTACTAAATCGCACTCGCTGGTTACTTAAATGGCGCTCATATCATCATAAGTATGTGCGCTGCGACGCTCACCACTAAACGAGGAGTACATCGAATGCGCGACCAATTCACGATCCCAGGCTCTAGCGCGGCACCGCGCGGCGAACGCAACTCCAGAATCAGCATGCGAAGAGCGCTCCTTGCCCTTTTGTGTTCGATGATTCTGGCGCTCGGCTTGATGGCCTGCTCAAGCCACAATCACACTGTGGTGAGTTCATCCCCGAATATCACGAGCCTCAATCCAAACGCAGGAGCGGTAGCCGCGCCGGTAACGATCGCCGGCATGAATTTCGGTGCGACGCAAGGGACCAGCACTGTCACCTTCAGCGGCACCTCAGCCACCCCGACCAGTTGGAGTTCAACGAGCATCACGGCGCCGGTTCCCGCCGGAGCGACCACAGGCAGCGTCGTCGTTACCGTCGGTGGTCAAGCCAGCAACGGCGTCACGTTCACCGTCACTGTGGCGGGTGGTCCGACCATCACCAATCTCAATCCCAGCTCAGGGCCGGTGGCCACGCCGGTGACTATCACCGGCACGAATTTTGGTGCGACGCAAGGGACCAGCACTGTCACCTTCAACGGCACCGCAGCCACGCCGACCAGTTGGAGTGCGACGAGCATCGCGGCGCCGGTTCCCGCCGGAGCGACCACAGGCAACGTCGTCGTTACCGTCGGCGGCTTAGCCAGCAACGGCGTAAATTTCACCGTCGGATCGAACAGCCAGACAGCCGACGTGGCGACCTGGCACTACGACAATTCGCGAAGCGGCCTGAATCCCAGTGAAACGACTCTCACGCCAGCCAACGTGAAGTCCACGACCTTTGGAAAGGTAGGCCAGTTCACCGTCGATGGTTCGATTGATGGCCAGATTCTTTATCTTAGCCAGTTAGCTATTCCCGGTGTCGGGACCAAGAACGTCGTGTATGCCGCCACGGAGAACGACTCTGTCTATGCCATAGACGCGGACAGCATCACCGGTACCTCAGCTACGGTCCTCTGGAAAAAGTCGATGCTCCTCTCGGGTGAAACCACGGCCACCGGGCTGCCGTGTGGAAACATCGTTCCGAGTGGAATCCTGGCCACGCCTGTCATCGACCGTTCGCGCAACGCCATCTACGTGATCGCCAATTCCGAGAACTCTGCTCACACCTTCTTCCACCGTATCCATGCGCTTGATCTGACCACGGGGGACGAGCTTTTCGGCGGACCGACCACCATCGCTCCTACTTCCCCCAGCCAAGCCGGCACGGTCACGTTCGATCCTTCCACTCAGCATGACAGGGCCGCGCTCCTGGAGAGCGGGAACACAATTTACTCTGTGTGGTCCGGGCTGGATGGCGATTGCGGAACGTATTACGCCTGGGTCATCGGTTTCAGCGCTGACACCCTTGCTCAAACCCGCGTGCTGAACCTCACCCCCGATGTAAAAGGCGGGGGCATTTGGTTGGGAGGCGGTGGTGCTGCTGCCGATTCGGCGGGAAGTATCTACGCTATCACTGGCAACGGTTTCGGCAGCACGGGCCCCAGCGGTGCAGACTACCCAAATTCTTTTGTCCGTCTTTCGGCCTCGGGAGTTTTCAGTGTTGCGGACTTCTTCGCCCCGGACAATACGATTTCGGATGACAACGGAGACCTCGATTTCGGTTCGGCCGGTCCAATGCTGCTGCCTGATTTGGCGGCTGGCGGGGTCACCCACCACCTCGCCGTGGGAGCCGGCAAAGACGGAATTATGTACGTCTTGAACCGGGACAACATGGGCCAGTACAACAGCATGAACAATACCGTTTACCAATCTTTCCAGATCAACTCGGGCGAGAACTTTTCAACCCCGGTTTACTTCAACAATACCGTTTACATCGCTCCGAGCAGTTCGCCGCTCAAAGCCTTACCCATTGCGAACGCGCTTCTGGCCTCCACTCCGTCCTCTGTAAGCGCGCATCAGTTCCCATTCTCTGGCACCGTGGCCACCATTTCCTCGAATGGCACCTCGAACGGGATCGTCTGGGCACTTGACGGCAGCGCTGGGGTTCTATACGCCTTCGACCCCACGAATCTCGCAAATGAGTTTTACGATTCCACCCAGGCTGCCGGCTCCCGCGATAGCTTTGCTTCGCTCGGCAGCCATTTCATCACCCCGATGGTAAGCAATGGGAAAGTTTATTTTGGTACGCGCACAACCATCGTCGTCTTCGGCTTGCTGGCGCCCTAGCTCACTTCGCTCGGCCCACAGGCATTTGCAAGAAACGTTGCTATTCCGGCCCGTCACTCCGTTCACGAAGACCGGCGCCGCGTCTGAACTCCAAAGCCGCCGTGCTACCATCCGCCCATGCCTTCTCTACAATATTTTCCGCCGCCGTTCGTCTACAGGAGTGGATGCATGAGCCATCGAACATCATCTCGATGACCGAGCAGGACCGCCAAATCTCCGAAATCATTGCGGAAGAACGGTCCCGCCTGCGCAATTTCATCCGCAAACGCGTTCCAAACGAAGCCGACGCGGAAGATCTTCTGCAGGAAGTCTTCTTCGAAGTCATCGAGGCTTATCGCCTCATGGAGCCGGTGCAGCAGTGGAGCGCCTGGATGTTTCGAGTCGCCCGCAATCGCATCATTGACCTCTTTCGTAAGAAGCGGCTGGGGCCATTCGGAAACGATCAGGTTGCTGTCTCCGGTGAGGGAGAAACTCTCCGCTTGGAAGACGTGCTGCCCTCGCCGGATGCCGGCCCCGCGGAACTCTATGCGCGGTCCGTTCTGCTCGACGAGCTCGAGGACGCCCTCGATGAATTGCCCGAGGACCAACGCGACGTTTTCATCGCGCATGAGATCGAAGGCTACAGCTTCAAGGAGATCGCCGTTCGCACCGGCGTCAGCGTCAACACGCTGCTCTCGCGCAAGCATTACGCCGTGATTCATTTGCGCCGCCGGCTCCAGGCTATCTACGACGAATTTCTGAAAACCGGGGAGGGACAGAAATGAGAAGCCGTTCCATTTTTCGCGTACTGAAGTTTGTGCTGTTCGCCGTGCTGTTTGTCGCCATTCTTTTCTTGCTCGGTTTCGTGGTCAAGGACCTATGGAACTGGCTGGTGCCCGCGATCTTTGGCTGGAAAGCGATCGGCTACTGGCAGGCAATGGGCCTGATCGTCCTCAGCAAGATTCTCTTCGGCGGATTCCACAGATCGGGTGGCCGCGGCGGTTACCGCCCTCGTCGCATGCGGGAACGCTGGGAACAGATGACGCCGGAGCAACGGGAAAAATTCCGCCAGGGCGTTCGCGGCTGCTGGGACCACGCGGTCCCGCCCGATTCGAGTCCGACCGCCTGATCGCTTCCGGCCGGCCTGTCAGGCCATGAAGGCCCGGTCCGCAGGGTAGGGAACTCAATCGCGAACTCTCGCTGTGCTACTATCCGTCGTGCCGCTCGCCTTTGTGGCTGCCGCATTTTTATCCTGAGGAACGAAGGGTAGGCGCGCGTCCTCCGCCAAAACGAAAGAAGTGAGGCCATCGCATAGTTATGAAAAAACAATTCAAGTCCATCGACGAATATATCAGCGCCTCTCCCAAAGATGTTCAGGGTATCCTTGAAAAAATCAGGCGGACGATCCGAAAAGCAGCGCCAGAAGCCGTGGAAGCAATCAGCTATCAAATCCCTACTTTCAGGCTGAACGGCAAATCCTTGATCCACTTCGCCGCATTCAAAAATCACATCGCACTTTTCCCGCCCGCGCCCGCCGCGTTCAAGAAAGAAGTGTCTCAGTACGCCGGCCCCAAAGGTAATCTCAAGTTCCCGCTCGACAAACCGATTCCCCTGGACTTAGTGAAGCGAATCGTCCTATTCCGAACAAAGGCCCACAAAAAGGATTGAACGAATTTGTCGCCGCGCGCCACCGCCTTTGTAGCGGCCGCCTGAAGGAGGACGCTTCAGCCGGATCGCGCTCTATCGCTCTAATCAAAGTGGCTTATATGCCCCTCATTGCATCTAACTATTTTTAGATTGAATAGGTTGCAACTTTTTCGCTTCGCCGGTGTTTCTAGTAATAGGCGCCTGCGGGAGACACCTGCCCGGGTCGGCAGTTCCGGTACCACACTCGGAGGCTTCATTTGTCGTTGAATAAACGGTCACTGGCCAACGTCGCTTTTCTCGCCGTCCTGGTGTGCGCGCTCGCGTCCTCCGCCTTCGCCGATGCCGGAGTGATCCTGAACGAGTCCCTCGACACCAGCGTCGCACGCATCACCGGCTCCGGCCACAGCGCCGTCTATCTTTCAAATATCTGCCCTGACGACTCCCCGGTGAAAATGCGTTTGTGCCTCCCCGGTGAGCAAGGTTCGGTCATCAGCAATTACACCACTCTGGGCGAAGACCAGCCTTACGAATGGAACATAGTTCCGCTCAGCGTCTATCTCTACGGCGTCGAAGACCCTCAAGACCGCCCGCTGATCAGCTCGAAAGACATCAAGTCGGTGCTTGAAGAGCGCTACCGCGAAAAATATCTTGCGACGATTTGCACCGGCGCGCGCTGCCGCTATAGCAACGGCGCTGAATGGCGCGAAATGGTTGGCGCCACTCTCGAACGCAGCATGTACGTATTCGTCGTGAACACTTCCATCGAGCAGGACCGCGCGCTCATTGCGGAATTTAATTCCCAGCGGAACGTGAACCACTTCCACGGCCTCACCCGAAACTGCGCCGATTTTGCGCGCCGGGTCATGAATTTCTATTTCCCCAAATCCGTAAGACCCGATTATATGAACGACTTTTTCATAACCACTCCCAAAGCCGTCGCGCATTCACTGACAAAATACGCGGAAGAAAATCCGGAGCTCAATTTCCGCGTTCTGCATTTTGCGCAAGTCCCCGGAACCATCAAACGCAGTAGCGAATGCCGCAGCGGAACTGAGCAGTTGTACCACTCGAAAAAGCTGGTGATTCCGTTGGCCGTTTTTGCTTGGCAGGGAATTCCGGCCGTTGCCGCTTCCTACGCTCTCACCGGCCGCTTCAATCCCGAACACCAGTTCGAAGCGCACCCGTCAACACAGGCCCTTGGAGCCGACGACTTTCTAAGCGCTCCTTCTGCGGGCGAGTTCACCGTCAGCGTCCAACAGCTTGCCGCCGAAGAAAAGCTCCAGCGTGAAGAAATTCTCGGAACCACGGATGAGTGGAAGCAGTATCGCGTCAATCTCGATGCAGCAGTGGACCAGGCGATCCACGACGAAATTATTCCCAATCGCAATTATTTGAAACGCGTCTTCAAGATCCTGGGTGAAGGAACCTCGATTTCCGCCGATGAGCGCGGAGCGCTGTGGATGGCTATGCCGGATCAGGAAGTTCCCGTGCGCGTGGGCTTGAGCGCCAGCAATATCTTCGCGCCGGATTCAGACCTGCAGTTCGCTTACCAGATCATTCTCGCGCGCATGGAAAGTGAATTGAACAGCCCCAAGCACAGCCGCGAGACCGCCGTGGAATTCAGGCAAGATTGGTTCCGCGGGGAAGATAGCCGCGCCAGGCGTCAGGTTTCTGCCGCCGTCGGACAGGTCTCAGACAACCTCTCGCCTGCTCCTTCTCAATTTGATTTGCTTTTGTTCTAATATCTCCCTGGGAGATCAAATGGCCTCGCCTCTACCAGAGGAATTTCAAAAAGAATTCAACACCTTGCGTAACAAGCAATTTGAAGTCTTTGACCGCCTCGGCCAACTCGAAGGCCAGATTACGCAGCTCGTCGAACGCATGCGTAAACTGGAAGAAGCCGTCGCGAGGATAGAAAGCAGTTCCCCAAAGCGCCCGCCCTACCAACGCTAGCGCCCCGGCCGATGAAGCTGACGGGCTAATTATGGCCGGCGCTGCCGAGTTCGCGAACGATGTCTCCCACGAAAGATTTCGCGTCTCCGAAAAGCATCAGCGTTTGGTCCAGGTAGTAAAGGGGATTGTCGATTCCCGCGAAGCCCGGGCTCATCCCGCGTTTGATCACCATCACCGTTCGGGCCTTATCGACGTTGAGAATCGGCATCCCGTAAATCGGGCTGCCCGGGTCGGTGCGAGCCGCCGGGTTAGTAACGTCATTCGCTCCGATCACCAGCGCGACATCTGTCTGCGGAAAGTCGCCGTTAATTTCGTCCAGGTCGAGCAGCTTGTCGTACGGAATGTCCGCCTCCGCCAGCAAAACATTCATGTGCCCCGGCATGCGCCCCGCAACCGGATGAATGCCGAACTTCACGTCAACCCCGCGCTTCGTCAGCGCGTCATACAACTCGCGCACTTTATGCTGCGCCTGCGCCACCGCAAGACCGTACCCCGGAACGATCACGACCTTGTTAGCCGCGGAAAGAATCGCGGCAGCCTCTTCGGCGCTGGCGCTCCGCACGGTCCGCGTCTCCTGCGCGGCGGCGCCTGCCGGCTGTTCCTGCCCGAACGCTCCAAAAAGCACGTTCGAGAACGAACGGTTCATGGCCTTTGACATATTCAAAGACAGAATGAAGCCGGAAGCGCCATCGAGCGCCCCGGCCACGATCAGCAGTTTGCTATCGAGAACGAATCCCATCGCCGCCGCGGAGAGTCCGGCGTAGGAATTCAGGAGAGAAATCACCGTAGGCATGTCCGCGCCGCCAATCGGAATAATCATCAGCACGCCAAACAGAAGAGGAATTCCCACGATGAAAGGAAACACGTGCGTGTGACCCGGATGGATCACAACGTAAGTAGCAAGGCCTACCGCGATCGCTAGAACGCCAAGGTTAACCACGTTCTGTCCCTTATAGGTAATTGGCCGCTGCGGTAAAACTTCCTGGAGTTTTCCCGCCGCCATCAGGCTGCCGGTAAACGTGAGCGACCCAAGAATCACTTCCATGCACAGAACCGACATGGTGAATCGCGAAACGTCCGTGCCGCGAAGATAAAATTCGGACGTGCCGACTAGCGTGACGCAAAGCGCTCCAAACGCGTGGCTGAGCGCTGTTCGCTGCGGCACCGCGGTCATTTGCACCATCCCGAGCGGCACTCCGATGATCGTGCCCAACACGAGAGCGATCGCAATCCACTTGTAGTCCACGATCCCGTGATTCAGCAGCGTCCCCGCAATTGCGAGAACCATCCCCAACTCGCCGGCCCACACGCCGTGCCGCGCGGTGCTGGGCGAGCTCATCCATTTCAGCGACAGAATGAAAAGCGCTGTGGCGACCAGATAAGTGATTTCAATAATGTTTTGGGAGACCTGCATTCAGTTCACGGTTTCTTGGCGCGGCTGGATTTGAACATTTTGAGCATGCGGTCGGTAATCAGGAAACCACCGACAACGTTGCTGGTGGCCGCAACGATTGCGATCGTGCCCAGCACCGTCGATAGCGTGCTCTTATGCGCTCCTACCAGGAGAATGGCGCCGACAACGGCGATGGCGTCCAACGCGTTCGTCAACGACATCAGCGGAGTGTGGAGTAGAGGTGATACGCGCCGGATCACTTCAAATCCGATGAAAGCTGCGAGCATAAAAACGTACAGATCCGTCATTAAATCTAATTTCATCTGTCTAGTGTCCTCCTTGTAGCGCCGCGAGGGCCGGCAACGCGTAAAACTCGCGAACACGCGGGTTGACGATTTCACCTTGCCGGGTGACCAGCGTGCTGCGAATGATTTCGTCCTCCAGGTTCAGCCGCAGCTTACCGTCCTGCACCAAATGCAAAAGAAACGCGCTGAGGTTGCGTCCGTAGAGTTGGCTGGCATGGTAAGGCACGCGCCCGGCGATATTGATCCAGCCGATGATGCTGACGCCGTGCTCGATCACCACTTCACCCGTCTTAGTGAGTTCGCAGTTTCCGCCGCGCTCGGAAGCCAAATCAACTATCACGGAACCCGGCGCCATGCGCGCCACCATTTCGCGGGTGACCAGCACGGGCGACTTCTGGCCCGGAATCACGGCAGCGGTGATCACCACATCACTTTCCGCTACCACGCGAGCGAGAAGTTCGCGCTGGCGGCGGTAAAAGTCTTCTCCCTGCGCCCGGGCATATCCGCCGGCATCCTGCGCATCCGTTGCTTCGATCGGAAGCTCGACGAATCTCGCGCCCAGGCTATGGACCTGCTCTTTGGCAGCCGGCCTCATATCGTATGCAGACGTAACAGCTCCAAGCCTGCGCGCGGTGGCGATGGCCTGAAGTCCCGTCACTCCCGCGCCGATTATGAAAACACGTCCTGGGGTAATCGTGCCGGCCGCAGTCGTCAGCATGGGGAAGATTCTGGGAAGAGTGTCGGCGGCGATCAACACCGCTTTGTAGCCGCATATGGTGCCCATAGAGGAAAGCGCGTCCATGCTTTGTGCGCGCGTCGTTCGCGGCATCAACTCCAGGGAGAACGAAGCGACGCCCGCCGCGGCAATTTCCTGTACCGTTTCTAGGCTGCCGAGAGGCCGCAGAAATCCGATCAGAATTTGATCGGGGCGGAAAAGCGGAAGATCGCCTTTCCCGGATTTATCATTGGAGCCATAACACAGCACCTGAACGATGATGTCCGCGGTGCGGAACACTTCGGCGCGCTGGGCCAGAATCTTGGCGCCCTTCGAGACATAATCCGCATCGGGATAGCCGGCTCCCACGCCTGCGCCCGCCTCCAATACAACTTCAAGGCCCGCTTTTGCGAGACCTGGAACCACTGCCGGCGTTAGCGCCACGCGCAGCTCCCCAGGAAAGCTTTCACGGGGAACGCCGACAATCATTAACGAGTCTCCGACAAGAGCGTCTCAAGATTCGCGGCGAAGCGAGGCCCGGGCAAAAATCTCTTGATGTATGACGCGGAAGAATCCATTCGCTTAGACTTCGGACCAAATTTGAACGCAAAAATATTCTGACGAGGAGCGCCAGGCAGCAAAAAGAGTACGCACTCTAGAGCGCCGTTCAGAAGGCACATTCTATCCGCAAAGCCGCGAAAGTCCACCGGCAATTGGGACCTAGATTTTTCTGTCGATTCTGAAACCTTAGTGAGTGCAGAATCAGAGCCACCATGGTGACGCGAGTATGAGTCCAAAGGACCAAGCCTGGCGCGATTGGCCGCTCGTACGGATCGAGAAGGAATATTCTCCAAGCAGTTGTGTGCCCTCCATCGAGCCTTTTTTGGCGGAGTACGCGATTCGAAGCCGGAAGGCCGAGAAATCGCTCGTTTGCCAAAAGGATTTGCAGTGGGGCGACAAGCCTGAAGAAACCTTGGATTATTTTCCAGCTGCTTCGCGCGACGCCCCGCTGCTGGTTTTTATTCATGGTGGCTATTGGCAGGAGTTGTCGAAGAATGAATCGCTGTTTGCCGCGCCTGATTGTGTGGCGAATGGCATCGCGTTCGCGGCCGTCAATTACACTTTGGCGCCGCATACCGGTGTGGAGATGATCGTCGATCAATGCCGGCGAGCGGTCGCCTGGCTTCATGCGCAGTCTGACGTGCTCGGCTTCCAGCGTGACCGCCTGTATCTTTCGGGCAGTTCGGCCGGGGCGCATCTAGGTGCGATGATGTTGGTGAAGGGCTGGCAGCACACGGCCGGCGTGACCGACAATGCGATAGCCGGCGCGATTCTGCTGAGCGGAATCTACGATCTCGAACCCTTGGTGGGCACGCGCGTTGCGGCCCCGTTGAATCTAACGGCCACGGATGCCGCTGGACTAAGTCCTATGCGCCTGGCCGTGGGCCGGCCGGTGCCGACGATTGTCGCTTGGGGCGAAAATGAGACCAGCGAGTTTAAGCGCCAGAGCAGGAGTTACGCCGCGCGGTTAGAAGCTGCGGAATTTCCGGTTTCGGTATTGGAAGTTGCCGGGGCAAACCACTTCGATATTGTTTTTGGTTTGGCCGACCGCACAAGCGCTTTAGGGCGTGCGACGCTGGAGTTGATCGGAAGCTCGGCGCAAAAATGAAGCGAGCTAGCGGTGTATCGCAGCCAGGAATTTTTCCGCGAATGCGTGGACATCTAAAAACGTGTTGTAAAGCGGCACGGGGGCAACGCGAATAATGTCCGGCTCGCGCCAATCGCAAATGATCCCGTCCTTCGCTAGAGCGTCGCAAATTGCGCGGCCATTTGCGTTTACGCGCAGAGAAAGTTGCGCTCCGCGGTGTGCGCTGTCGCGCGGTGTAATGATGGAAAACCTCTTCGAAGGCTTCTGATCCAGTAAAAACTCCAAGTAGCTTGTGAGCGTCTCACTTTTCGCGCGCAAGCGTTCCATTTTCGCTTCATCGAAAATATCCACAGAGGAACGCAACGCCGCCGCCGACAGAATGGATGTTTCCTTGTCGTGCCCCCACCACCCCGCGAATCGCGGCAATTTGGGATCACGGGCATGGCGCTCGTGCACGAAGCAGCCGGCGATGCCGCCCGGACCGCTGTTGAGGTATTTGTAGCTGCACCAGACCGCGAAATCGACGTTCCAGTCGTGTAGCTTCAAGGGCACATTTCCGGCGGCGTGTGCCATGTCAAAGCCAACTATGCAGCCCTTCGCGTGCCCCGCATCGGTGATGCGCAAAAAATCAAAAGCCTGTCCAGTGTAGTAATTTACGCCGCCAATCATAATTAGCGCGATCTTTTCTCCTTCTGCAGCGATCAGTTTTTCGATGTCTTCCGTACGAATCCAGGTTTCTCCCGGGCGCGGGGCTATTTCGATCAGTGAATCTGCCGGCTCGTAGCCGTGATATTGAATTTGTGATTTCACGGCGTACTGGTCGGAGGGAAACGCGTTGGCTTCGATGAGTATTTTGTTTCGTTGCGGGGTTGGGCGGTAAAACGAAACCATCATGAGGTGCAGGTTCACGGTGAGCGAATTCATTACAACCACTTCGATGGGAAGAGCGCCGACCAAACGGGAAACAGGCTCGGTGAGAATTTCGTGGTAGGGCACCCAGGGGTTGCGCGCGTGAAGATGCGCATCCACGCCGAGCCGCGCCCACTCTTGCAGCTCCCGCTCGACGTATTCGCGCGTGGATTTCGGCTGCAACCCGAGCGAGTGGCCGCAAAGATAAACGCAGTCGGAGCCGTCCGGCTTTTTAGGGATGTGAAAGCGTTCGCGGAAGTGAGCGAGAGGGTCACGAGCGGTTTGCGCCGCGGCAAACTCCTTCGTCGAATTGAATTCAGCGGCAGGCACTTATTGCTGCTCCAATGGCGTTAGCTGACGGCGGATCATCGATTCCGCTTTTCCCCAGTCAAGATCCTCGATGCGATCGATCGAGCCGCACAATTCCGCCAGCATAGCATCTTGGACCAGTCCTCTAGAAAGAGCCAAAGAATAGGGAATGCGGTGGAATGTGACCATCGCGTATTTCGGGACGAAGAGCTGCGGGTATTTGGCTTCGAGAGCCAGTTCTACTTTTTTCTTGAAGAGGAAGCGGGGATCGCCCACGCGGTCGCGCATCTCGACAAAATTTTCGAGCGCCAGATCCGCGATGGCATCGGTATTGTCCTTGCGCGAGCGCTCAAACTCCGGAAAAACTTTCGGCCAGTCCGCGCCGTGACGATCGAGAAGCTCCAGCAAAACCGTGCAGTCCTCAAATGCGCAATTCATGCCTTGCCCGAAGAAGGGGACGATGGCGTGAGCGGCGTCACCGATCAAGAGCGATTTTGCGTCCACATGCCATGGCGAACATTTGATCGTGACCATCGAGCCGGTCGGGTTGTCGCGAAAATTGTCGCCAAGCTGAGGCATCAACGGTACGGCGTCAGGGAAATTTGCCCGGAAAAATTTCAAGAACTTCGCTTCGGAATCGAGGCTGGCAAAACTCACTTCTCCTTCAGCGGGCAGGAACAGGATGCAGGCAAATGTGCCGTCAACGTTGGGCAGTGCGATCAGCATGTGCGAGCCGCGCGGCCAGATATGCAGCGCGTTCGTTTCAAGAACATGGCTTGCATTCGGTCCTGCCGCGATGGTCAGCTCCTTATAGCCGTAATCGAGAAACTGCTGCGAAAGCGTGAACCCTCCAATCTTGAGCATGGCCAGCCGAATTGCAGAAGATGCGCCGTCCGCGGCGATGACGGTGCTGGATTCGACCGAGGATTCGCGGCCGGTCTCTTCATTGCGGAAGCGCGCGGCTCCGGAATGCAAATCGAATCCCAGGCAGCGTTCGTTGAAATGAATATGGACGCCTCGCTTTTCCGCTTCATTCATCAGCGCGGCGTTCAGATCCGCGCGCGAAATCGAATTGATGACTTCGGTTTCATCCTTGCCGTAAGGCTGAAACGTGAGCGCGCCTGAGAGCGAGTGCATCATGCGCCCTTTCATGGGAATGATGATGTGACGCATGGACTCCCACAGGCCCGCTTCCCGGAGCGCGTGAATTCCACGCACGGAAATGGCGAGATTGATCGAACGCCCAGCTGACAACTGCACGCGGCGCATGTCCGGGCGCCGCTCGTAAATCGCGACACGGAAACCGCGTTGAACCAGGGAAATCGCCAGCAGCGGACCGGTGAGGCCGGCGCCGACGAGCGTGATCGTGTCGGACGGGCTTGGCATGGGCAGAGAGAATCTGAATCGCCGAAGATTAGGGACGGCCGTTTAATCTTCCAGCAGCGACCGCGCTTCCCACAACTCCGGGAAGAATTTTTTCTCCAATGTGAGTTTCAGATACGAGGAGCCGGTGCTGCCGCCGGTGCCCATGCGCACACCAATTGTGCGCTCCACCATTTGAATGTGACGCAATCGCCAGCTCACCACGAGCTCGTCGAATTCCGTCAAGCGCTCGCAGACATCAATCCAATCGCGGTGATTACGCTCGTCCTGGTACAACGCTTGAACGGCTTTCGCGCGAGAATCGAATCGCTCGCGCTCTGTGGCGTTGGCGCTCATCTCCGGAAGCTTTCCCA
>JBEKSN010000043.1:0-21402 GCA_049517055.1 Candidatus Acidiferrales bacterium
CAGTTGTCGAAACAGCCGCACACGACCCGCTCCCAGAGCGGTGCGAACCGCCATTTCCTTCTCGCGGTTCGAGGCGCGAGAAAGCAGCAGGTTTGTGACGTTTACGCAGGTGACCACCATCACCAGACCGACCAGTCCCAGGAACACGCCGGCAAACAACGGCCAGGAACTCGCCGACGAGGCTTCGGGTCGCGCCAGCCTTTCGGGAATCACGTCCATCTGCAGACCGATGTCCGTGTCCGGATATTCACGCGTAAGGTTGTCGGCGATGACCTGAAGAGATGCGCGCGCCTTTTCGGTCGACACGCCGGGCTTCAGATGCGCGAGCACGCGAAGCTGCCGGTCTTTGCGGTCGGTAAGAATGTCGGACATGGTTGCGCTCGCAAACATTCCAAGAGGCGCATACGCGTCCGAGTCCACGATATAAAAGGTGCCGAAGAACGCTTTCGGCGCCACTCCAATGATGGTCACCGCCTGCCCGTTCAGATTCACGCTCTTGCCCACCACGGAAGGATCACCGTTGAAGCGGCGCATCCAGTAGGAGTAGCCCAGAACCATCACGGGATCGGATCCGGAAGTTTCGCTCTCGCCAGGAAGAAAAAAGCGCCCGAGAGCGGGTTGAATGCCAAGCGAGGAAAAATAATTGCCTTTGGCGAAAGTGACGAAAACGCGTTCGCTGCGATCGCCGGTACTCAGGCCCGCGAAATTGACGAGGAACGCCGTCATGTCCGATGTGACTTCGCTGTGCGCTTGAAAATCCTGTAGGTCGGCGTTGGAGATCTCGTGAGGAAAATTAGCCTTTGGGTCGTGATAGGCGACCACCACAAGGCGCCCCGGATCTCTTACCGGCAGCGGATTGAACAGGAATGAATTAACCACGCTGAACACGGCCGTGTTGGCGCCGATGCCGAGCGCCAGCGTTAGCACCACAACAGCAGTGAACCCCGGGCTCTTGCGCAGCATACGCAGGCCGAAGTGGACATCCTGAAGCAGGACTTCGACGAAATGGACACCGATGGCTTCGCGGCCTTCCTCTTTGAATTTTTGATGACTCCCAAACTCGAGCCGAGCGCGGCGTTCCGCTTCGGCGCGCGCGAAACCGGAGCGCTCGAAGTCGTCCGCACGGTCCTGGATATGTGAGCGAAACTCCTCTTCCATCTCGCCCTCGATTTGAGAGGGGTGCAGCAAAGCGAAAACAAAGGAACGAAGCCGGGCCAGCAGCCTCATACTTCCTCCGGCTGCGCGCCCAGGGCGGAGGCAATGGCAGCGACGAGCCGATTCCAGCCCACGGTTTCCTCCCGCAAACGCTTGCGCCCTGCGGGTGTCAATTCGTAGAACTTGGCCCGGCGATTGTTGTCCGATGTGCCCCAGCTTGGCTTAAGCAGGCCCTGCTGCACCAGCCGGTACAAAGCCGGATAGAGCGCGCCCTGTTCGATCAGAAGGGCCCGGCGGGAAATTTGTTCGATGCGCAGAAGAATGCCGTAGCCATGCAATGGACCCAGAGAGACCGCCTTCAAAATCAGGAGATCGAGAGTGCCGGGCAGAATCTGAGCTTGGACAGTCACCTACCCTCCTAAGAAGGTTAGGAATCGAGTACGCCCTCTCCTAAGTTGCCAAGGAAAGCGCTCTCATCTCCCCTCCCAAGCATCTTTGATTCCAGATTGCTCTCTTCCTATGCCGCTGATCCCGCATGGCTTATTTCGATGCCTGAAATTTGCGCCCGACCGGGATGTCCGCATGTGGGATTGCTCCGGTCGATTATCGGAAACCGCGCGCCGCATTTTCCTCACTGTTGCGCGTACCTCTGGAAATAAGCGTAAAATACGGTGATGTCCAAACAGCCCGCTGGCACCTTCGAAGTTGATTGCCCATGCTGCCGAGCCAAGCTCAGCGTTGACCGCGAGCTCGGCGCCGTGCTCTCCCACGTTCCTCCGCCCAGACCACCGTCGTCGGTTGATCTGGACGATACCGCGCGGCTCTTGCGCGCACAGACCGAAGCCGTTGAGGCAAAATTCCGCGCGTCAGTAGAGGCCGAAAAATCAAAAGAAGACGTCCTCGCCCGCAAATTTGCTGAAGGATTGAAGAAAGCTAAAGACGGCCCCATCGAAAAGCCGCTTCGTGATTTTGACCTCGATTAATCCGGGATTTGATGCGCTCACGGTCCGCTCCGAATAACTCCAAAATAGCCCGCCGTCGCACTTTCGCGTTATTCGCTTTTCAGCTTGGATTCCTTGCAGTTATTTTCATACCCGGAAATCTTCGCTCGCAGACTTCGCAAAAGGCCAAACTACCTCGTCCGAGGAGACTCGACGAGGGCATCTCTCTGCAACGTGATCCAGCTACGGGCGAATTGAAGACGGTAGTAGCCAAGACTCCCGGGAACAGCGGCGAAAAGGAAGCTGAGCCCGCCCCGCATTCCATTCGCGTTGAAACTCCGCTAGTGCCGGTCACCTGCAGCGTAACCGACGCGGGCCGCGCCGCTCTCGCGGGCCTCACTCGCGCGAACTTTCGCATCTACGACAACGGCGTCGAGCAGCCCATCACTTATTTCGACGCCTCCACCCAGCCCGCTACCATTGCCCTGGTCATCGACGCCAGTCCCAGCACCTTGCCCGAGTCTACGGAGATTAAAGATGCTGCTCGCGCGCTCGTGGATGGCCTTTCACCCACCGACCAAGTCGCCGTCATAGATTTTTCCGCGCACACCTATCTGCAGCTTCCGTTCTCGAATGATTGGGGCCTCATTCGCAAAGCCATCTCGCGCATCGACGTCCGCGAACTTTTTGGCGACACCGGCGGCTCGAATATTTATCAGTCCGTGTTTCTTACCGCGCGCGAACTCTTCGCCGGACGCACTGCCCGCAAAGCCATCGTGTTATTAACCGACGGCCAAGACAGCGGTCTCGGCTTGACCTTGGACCCTGCCAGCGCGTCGCTGCGTCCCGGCCTGCCTAGTGATCGCCTAACCTTCGACGATGTCGCTCGCGCCCTTGCCGCTGCAGACATCCAACTCTTCGCCGTTTCCACGCAGAGCAGGCCTAAAATAATGACCGCAGCGTGGCTCACTAAGCATTCCACGGAAACATTGCTCGCATCCGATGCCCGCAGGTTGGAGATCCCCGCTTACACCCTGTATCTGGCCGAACTAGTCCGTCGTGTGGGAGGCCAACTCTATTTCCTGCGCGAAACAAAGACTCTCGCCGACACCTTTCGCGAGATCGCGCACACAATTCGCGCAGAGTACACACTCGGATTTGCGCCCCCGCAAAACGCCCGTGCGACCAGTCGCTCGGCATGGCACACACTGCGCGTGGAAGTTGTGGGACACTCCGCCGTCACCGTCGTCCATCGCGCGGGCTATAACGCTCCCACCCTGGAGTGATTTGTCCTTCCCCTGCCCGAATTAAACGAATCTTGTGTTTTAATCATGGCCATGTTTCGTCGCCGAAAATTCAAGCTGCGCTTGCCGTCGCGCACACTCGTGCTCGGAGAGCGCACTCTTGTGATGGGCGTGCTCAATGTGACGCCCGACAGTTTTTCCGACGGCGGCCTGTTCCTCGACGCCGATGCTGCGGTCGCGCGTGCGTTAGAAATGGAACGCGACGGTGCGGACATCGTCGACATCGGTGGCGAGTCCACGCGCCCCGGTTCGCAGGCCATTTCTGCGGAAGAAGAGCTTCGGCGTATCCTTCCCGTGCTCGAAAAACTTCGCGGCAAGATCAGGGTTCCCATTTCGGTGGACACCAGCAAATCCGAAGTGGCCGAGGCGGCAGCCGCTGCAGGCGCGGAAATCCTCAATGACGTTACCGCGTTGCAAAACGATTCACGCATCGCGGATGTAGCGCGCCGGCGGAAACTTCCGCTAATCCTGATGCACATGCGTGGCCGGCCGCGCACCATGCAGAAAGGCCCATTCGCCAAAGACGTAATTCGCGATGTACTAGCCGGTCTCGGCAAAGCAATAGCGATTGCGCGCCGCACAGGCGTGGCAAAGTCGCAAATCATCATCGATCCGGGGATCGGCTTCGGCAAAAGCTACTCACAGAATTTTGAATCGCTCGCGCGATTGCCCGAACTCGCAAAGCTCGGCTTCCCGATCCTAATCGGAACATCGCGAAAAAGTTTTATTGGCCGTGCATTGGAGGGAAGCCCGCGCGGTAGCGTCGCAAAAGCCGAGCGCATCTGGGGCACCGCCGCCACCGTCGCAGCGAGTATTCTGCAAGGCGCGCACATCGTCCGCGTCCACGATGTCGCCGAAATGTCGGAAGTCGCCCGCGTCACCGATGTGTTAGCATCTCACGCGAAATGAATCGCTAAAGCCAACCATGAACTTCTTCGGTCACTTTCGCGGCCTCACCTCCACTCAACGCAATACTTTCGTCGCCTGCTTTCTCGGCTGGTCGCTCGACGCATTCGATTTCTTCATCCTGGTCTTCTGCGTCAGCGCCCTCGCAGCGGATTTCCACACCAAGGTTTCGGTGGTCCTGGAGGCAAATTTCCTTACGCTGGCCATGCGCCCCGTTGGCGCGTTCCTGTTCGGATTCCTAGCCGATCGTTACGGCCGGCGTCCCGCGCTGATGATCGATATCATCTGTTTCTCGATTTTTGAGCTCGGCTCCGCGTTTGCTCCTTCGTTCCACTGGTTTCTCATCATGCGCACGTTCTTCGGCATTGCCATGGGAGGGGAATGGGGCGTCGGCGCCGCGCTGGCGTTCGAAACGCTGCCCGCCAAAGGCCGTGGTTTTTTTTCCGGGCTTTTGCAGGAAGGTTACGTCACCGGCAACCTCCTCGCAGCCGCTGTCTATGCGGTCCTATTTCGCTTCATCGGCTGGCGCGGCATGTTTGTTGTCGGAACGCTTCCGGCCTTTCTCGTGATCTACATCCGCTCCAAGGTTGACGAGTCGCCCGCCTGGCTCCAGGGTCGCGCGGCCAAGAAGAAAGACACCCACGTGGGCCAAGGCATCCTCGCCTATCTCAGCAGTTTTCTTTTCGTGGTCTTGCTGATGTTCGCCTTCACTTCCTTTAGCCACGGTACCCAGGACATCTACCCCACATTTCTACAGAAGAATCTCGGCTTCTCGCCGAGTGTGGTGGGCACCATCGCCGTCATCTACAACGTCGGCGCTCTCCTGGGCGGAATCACTTTCGGATCATGGTCGGAGCGCCTTGGCCGCCGGCGAGCCATCATAATCGCTGCTCTCCTCGCAATACCCGTGATCCCACTCTGGGCCTACTCTCACACCGCACCGATGCTGGCGGTCGGCGGGTTCTTGATGCAATTCATGGTGCAGGGTGCTTGGGGTGTGATTCCCGCACACTTGAACGAGCTTTCCCCTCCTGCCGTCCGAGCGACATTTCCCGGCCTGGCCTATCAGCTCGGCAATCTCCTGTCATCGCGTAATTCCGTATTCCAGGCAAAAATCGCCGAACAGCACTACGGCGGCAATCTCGCTCCAGTTCTTGCCTGGACAGTCGTGCTGGTTGCCACGCTGGTTGTCGTCATCTCCCTTATCGGAAAGGAGATCAAGGGAGCGGACCTCTCGACGACTTCGGGAGCGGGGTCGGACCATACAAAAAAGGGCGGGATGCCGGCATATTCTTGAGTTTGGTCGTTAGTAGTGGAAGCCGAGGAGATTCCAATAAACTAAGAAGGGAACGAAACAGACTGCTGCGAATGTTGCCAAAGAATAAAATATGCGCAAGACCGCGTGGCCGGAGCGAGTTTGCCAGGCGCGAAGCACTTGCCAGAGAATTACGAAGGTAGCGGTGGTGGTGATGACAGGAATGCACAACAAGAGAGCCACATAGAACGGCAAACCGTAGGCCAGAGCGCCCTTGTTCAGGAGTGCCAGAAGCATGCCGGCCATGAAGAAGAGATTCCCGGCGGCAACTCCCGCAGTCCAGTAGCAAAGTTTAGTGAGACCTTTATCGCCGCTATTTCTAAGCGCAGGTGTCGCAGGCCTCCTCCTTTTCATCCATTCGACAAACGCAGCGAGTATTGCACCGGCGAAGATGCAACCGAAAAACGCCAATATCGCTTTCTGCACCGTCGCGGTTTCATACCACGGAAGCTTTTCCAGCACGTACCTGCCGACGAAGAGCCGGGTTATCCGGCCACGTTCATCCTGACGAAATGCTATCTCGTCTTGTGCGCCTTTTCGCCGAAAGAGCAGCGGAGCACTAGGGACGTAATTCTGAGGGCCGATATTCGGATTCAGGAGAGTAATCTCGCCGTTATCGGCGGGAAACACTTCCCATTCGTGAAGCAGGGTGCCAAGTTTCTCGAAGGTCCGATGTGAATAGCGATTCAAGCGATAGCTTCCGGCAAAACGCGCTGATGGAACGGGCGATGCAAAGGCAACAGGGGACGTAGAATTTTCAGGGTTCGCCGGGTAATAGCGGTCCATGAATTGGCGCAAGAGATCGTCGATTAGCCCCTGATCTCCGACATTGCAAGCGATGAAAATACCGGTGTTTTCAGCCGGCAAGAAATAAACTGTGCTGACCGCCCCCATCCAGTCTCCATCCTGCCGGACGGCGCGAATCCCATTTGAAAACTGCTCCCAATAGGCAAATGCGGTGCCCGCAATTCGTGGGTCGTTTGCGTACTGGCGTTGGAACATGCGCTGCGCGGAATTTTCAGTCAAAATCCTTTGCGTGCCGTACCGGCCCAGCTGCAACTCGGCGATCATGAAGTGGCTCATGTCGCTCGCGGTGGAAACCAGGGACGCGGCGGGAACTACATTGGGGTAATCCAGTGGAACGGGGACAAACCGTCCTTTTTTGTAATCGTATCCGACGGCAAGGTTTTTGAAGAGATCGGGCGTGATGACGAAATTGCTTTCGCGCATAGCCAGCGGCTTGAAGATGTGGTCCTCCGCATATTGTGCAAACGGCACGCCGGATGTTATTTCTACGATGTATCCTGCGAGGGAAAACCCCCTATTCGAGTAGCTGTATTCGTCTCCAGCGAGCGCCACGCGGGGCCCTAGCCGGCGCGCTAAATAACTCTCCAGAGGAATTTGCTCCTCAGTGCTGCGCGACGTGATCCCGATTGCGCCATCGTCGAACCCTGCGGTGTGAGTCAGCAAATTCTCAAGCGTCACTGGCCGGGGATAATTTTCTTCGAGTTGGAAGAGACGCAGATAGTGATTTACATTTTCATCCAGACGCAATTTCCCTTGTTCCACAAGTTGCAACACGGCGATCGCGGTAAAGGGCTTGGACACTGAGGCGAGGCGGAAAACGGTGCCGTCCGGATCCACGGGGGTTTTTTGCTCTATGTTTGAGTAGCCGTAGCCCTTCATCGCAATGACTTTGCCGTCTTTCACCACGGCAACCGCGGCTCCGGGGACGTGAAACTTTTCCAGGTGCTGGGCGAAATATCCGTCCAGGAAAGCTCCGACATCCTGTGAGTTGAGCGGTGCGCTGGCCGGGGATTGCGACCGTGCCGTCGTAGCTAAAAGTGCTAAGACAATCAGAATGGCGGAGCAATACTGCCGGCGCGATCGCTCGCCGCCCCGCTCAGCTCCGGTTCTAGGCCGACTTTTCATCGAAACGATGATAGGAAGCGGGGAAGAGGAAGGCAAGTAGGCGTTGTGACACTCGGCGCGAGCTTTGCCTGCGTCGCCGTACCTTGCGTGGGAGCGAGCGTGCCCCACGTGAGCAAATGCCCCGATGGGTTGGTTCACGACCACGCCTCGATAGTTGGGCATTCTCTGCAATTCAGAGTGGCTCCGCTATCCTGATGCGCGGCGCATCTGTGGAAAGGTTTAAAAGTTCTCCTAGTTACCAATTGGTGATAGGATGGCCGCACTCTACGTTGCCGGAAGAAGCTCTATGAGAATGCAGGCGTTCATATTCAACTGGCCTGGTAAAAAGCAACACGCCGAAAAATTGGAAAGAATGTTCCGCCCGCATTGCGAAGTCATCGTTGTCAACTCCGACGATAGCCTCCGTGCCCGCCACCCGCATTGGCTGCACATTGGAAACGATGGCTACTTCACCGATCAATGGAACGCCGCCCTCCAACGATTTGACTCTGACGTGTTTGTCCACGTTCAAGGGGACATCTGGCCCACTGAGGTAGGCCGATTGCTATCCGAAAGTGTCCGCTTTATCACGAATCATGGTGTGGGCATATACGCTCCAAATGTGGACTTCAATCCGCACGTCTATCGCACGCGGTCCCTGCCGAAACTTCAGGAAGGTGTTTACGAAGTTCCCGCTACGGATTGTTCCTTCTGGGCCATTCCTGCCGAAGTAATTCGGAACACGCCGCGCGTGGATCCGCGCGTCAACCGTTTAGGCTGGGGCATTGAATACCTGGTGGGTGCTGTGGCCCGGCGCAGTGGACGAAGGATCGTACGAGACTATCGCTTCACCGCCGGTCACTTGAAAAGCCGCGGTTACAACAACGATCAGGCCGCCAAGGAATGGCAACAGCTGAAAAAGGCCGTAGACCCGCTTTTGTCTCGGGAGATGGAATCGCTGGAACACGAGCGGAATGCTCTCGTCAGTCACGCGACTTCTTGGAAACACCCCGTAGGTCGTCTGCTTAGCGGCGTCGCCACTCGAGCCAGCAGAGGCGCCATCATTCTTCAGCGCCGTTTAATGGCGCCCCACTAACTCCCGTATTCAGATAAAATAAGTACTCTGGTCTGCACGCCGAGCCGCAATGAGGGAGTAAACTTTGCGAGAACATGACCGTAATCTACTGCCGCGCCGATGCATTGCCGATTGAGCAAAGTCGGTTTACTCGACCCGAATGAAACTGCTTTGTCCGGCCATCTCTTGAAAGTTGGTTTCAGAACATGTCCATAAGTCGGCGGGGTCTTCTAAAGCTGGCTGTTGGCGGGGTGACCGCCGGTTATGCGTCCTCGCCGCCTTTCGCTTCGGCCAAGGAACTGAAGCTCGCGCAGCAGGTCGCAGTCGGTACCAAGAACCCGATTCGTTTGGACCGGAACGAAAACGCCTACGGGCCTTCCCCCAAAGCCGTCGCAGAAATTTTGAAAAACGCAAACTCCGTCAACCGTTTCCCTGATTCCGGCAATGCACTAACGACTTCTCTCGCTAGCGTCCACGGCATTAGGCCGGAACAAATACTCCTTGGGGCCGGTTCAACCGCGATCATGAAGACGGCCATGAATGTTTTTCTCCGCGGCGGTCGCAAATTGGTCCTTGCGGCTCCAACTTTCGAATTGATCGATCGCTACGCCGTGGCCAACAGCGCACGAATCAGCGCCGTGCCCCTGCGTCGTGACCATGGGCACAATCTGGAAGCCATGCTCGCTGCGGTTAATTCCGAGACCGGGCTCATTTATATCTGCAATCCCAATAATCCCACTGGCACTATAACGGACCGGCAAGAGATTGATCGGTTTCTGGAGAAGCTCCCGGAACGGGTTCCCGTCATTATCGACGAGGCCTATCACGAATACGCGGGAGGTTCTGGGGCGTATGTCTCATTCGTTGACCGTCCCTCGCATCATCCCGGCGCAATCATCACCCGCACTTTTTCCAAGATCTACGGACTCGCGGGCTTGCGGCTCGGCTTTGCACTGGCCCAGCCAAAAATCCTCAAAGCTCTAGCCAGGGAAAAGCCGGAAGCGGAAATTGGGTCGTTGGCTCTTGATGCCGGACTCGTTGCTTTGTCGGATGCTGAATTTACAGCAAGCTGTGTGCAGAGAAACGAGAACGATCGGCAAGAATTTGTGAATCAAGTCAATGCCAGGATGCTCCGGGTCCTCGATTCGCACACTAATTTCGCCTGCTTGAATGCCATGCGCCCGGCCAAAGAAGTCATAGAGCACTACCAGAAAAATGGTATCCTCCTCGGACCCGAGATTCCTGGCATGCCGAACTATGTGCGGGTATCCTTTGGCGCTCCCGAGGAGATGAGGGAATTTTGGGCGGTTTGGGACCTTTTCGGCGAACACCGCATGGCGATGTGAATTACCGCAGGTACCCTCGCGATTTCAACTTTGTGGCGATAATCTTCCACTTTTTGTCACTTAATTGTCTGAAGTCTGCGCTGTCCTGCTGTAAACAAAGTGCTTGGCAAGGCTATCAAAATGCGATAGGTACTCATACGTGAACTCTATGTGTGCTACAGCTGCGGGTTTTACCCGCGATGGTCGCGCCGGAAGAACGGCACTTAGCATCCGGCTGACCATTCGAGCCTGTGCAGCATGCCTGTGGGAGGCTCTATATATGCTGGTTTCAAGCCCAGCCGCTCGCTTACGGAATAATACCCGGCAAGACGACAATCACTCTGCGAACCGCAATCGTTGTTCCCGCGGATCAATCTTTGCTCGCTCAATCTGCGCCATCATTGCTTTGGCGGTTCTGCTGCTCCCAGGAGCGGCTAGTGTCTATGCCCAAGCGAATGTCGAAGGGCAGTGGCAAACCCTGTCGACAACCATGCCCATCAATCCTGTTCACGTAAGTTTGATGCACAATGGCCAAATACTGGTCGTGTCAGGCTCCGGGAACTATCCTCCGGACACCAATTACCAGGCAGCGATATGGAATCCCTCAAACAATTCGGTCACCACACAGACCATTGGTTGGGACATGTTCTGCAGCGGCATGATTGCCCTGCCCGACGGTCGCGAGATGATTTTCGGTGGAACCCTGCAATATGACCCGTTCCACGGGTGGCAGCGTACCTCTATCTATGATCCCGCGACCGGCCAGTTTTCGGACATGCAGGACATGGCCCATGGACGCTGGTATCCGACTCCCACCGAGCTGAGCGATGGAAGACTCCTGGTTTTTTCAGGCCTCGATGAAAACGGAAATACGAATCCGGAAGTCGAGATATATAAGGTTGCCTCGGGCTGGAGCACTCCCTACACCGCCCCCTGGGTTCCTCCTCTGTATCCCCGAATGCATCTTCTTCCCAACGGTAACGTTTTTTATTCAGGCTGGAGTACGCAATCTCAGTATTTCTTCCCCTCCTCCAACACTTGGTCGGGGACCGTTGCTACGACGAATTACGGCGGAAACCGGACTTACGGCTCATCTGTACTTCTCCCTTTGACACCGGCGAATGGCTACGCGCCTAAAGTAATGATCTTCGGCGGGGGTAATCCCGCCACGGCCACTACCGAGATTATCGATCTCTCTGTTCCTTCACCTGCGTGGGCGCCTGGGCCTTCGATGTCGGAGCCCCGCATCGAGATGAACGCCACGCTGCTGCCAAACGGTAATATCGTGACGCTCGGTGGTTCTTTGAATGATGAAGACGGAAGTACCGCAAGTTTAGCCGCGGACCTCTTCAATACCACGGGGACCATCACTGTTGGCCCTGCCGGAACGGAAGCCTATGACAGGCTTTATCATTCCGTCTCGGTTCTTCTTCCCGACGGTACGGTCTGGGTCGCAGGCGGCAATCCGGTCCGGGGCACCTACGTGAACGCGGTAGAGATCTATTCGCCACCCTATCTGTTCAACGCAGATGGATCAGCCGCCACGCGTCCGACTATTTCAAGCATTTCGTCGGGGGTCGTCGGCTACGGCTCGTCCTTTCAGGTTCAGACTCCCAGTCCCAGCAGTATCGCGTCCGTGGTCCTGATGAAGCTGTCATCTACAACCCATGCCTTCAATATGGACCAGCGCTTGGTGGGCTTGAATTTCACGATCGGTTCCGGACCACTCACGGGATCACTCGTAGTCACGGGTCCGCCGAATGGCAATATCGCGCCTCCCGGTTATTACATGCTCTTTCTCTTGAATGGTTCCGGTGTGCCTTCGATTGCTCAATTCATTCAAGTATCGGCAACGCCAACGGACACTCCGCCGAAAGGCACGATCACTAGCCCCGCTGGCAACGTTGTCATCGAACCTGGTCAATCTGTCGTTTTCGCCGGCTCGGGTGTTGCTTCAAGCGGATCCATCGCTTCCTATTCTTGGTCTCTTCGGGGGGGAACTCCCAATTCGAACGCCGCCGCGAGTCCCGGGTCGGTCGAGTATTCTACTCCCGGCACTTATACCGCTTCACTCACCGTTGTCGATTCGGCCGGAAACTGGGACCCCAGCCCGCCAACTCGCACCATCCAGGTGAGGCAACTAGCTCCGATTATTTCCAGCGTCGTCCCGAATTCTGGCAGTCAGGGCCAGAGCAACATCACTGCCACCGTAACCGGAAGCAATTTTCAACCTGGAGTAACCTGCAGCTTCGGAGCCAGTATTACCGTCTCGTCCTGCACGGCTAATTCCGGTACTCAAATCACTGCGATCATCTCGGTTCAGTACAACGCTCCGGTCGGCTCGAGCAATATCACCGTCGTCAATCCGGACGGAGGCTCTGGGACCTTGCCGAACGGCTTCACCGTCGTCACCGGAGTCCCCGGTCCCCCTCCCACTCTGACAAGTGTTAGTCCGAATACCGCTGAGCAAAACTCCAGCCAGCTGAGCTTTAGCCTTACGGGCAGCAACTTCCTTCCGAATCCGACCTGCACTTTCGGCGAAGGGATCATCGTCAACACCTGTGTCTACAGCTCGCCAACGCTCCTCACCGCGAACATTACGATCCCGGTCAACACCTTCATCGCTCCCAGTAACGTGAACGTGACCAATGCGGACGGACAAAGCTCAACCCTGGTTAACGGATTCACCATCGTTTCCAACCCGAACGGTTTTACACCCATTCTGCTGCGGGGCGGTGCGGCCGCTGCGTACACCGACACTCAGGGAATTGCCTGGAGCGCCGACGAGGACTTCGTTGGGGGAAGGTTCGATTCAGTGACGCACGCTATTGCGGGCGCCATCGATCCGGTTGTGTACCAGTCCGAGCGTTATGGAGATTTTACTTATCAGTTCGCCGTTCCGAACGGCTCCTACAACGTCACTCTGAAATTTTCTGAGAACTACTGGACTTCCCCCGGCCAGCGTGTATTCAATGTGGCTATCAATGGTACGCAGGTTCTCCAGAATTTCGACATCATTGCGGCCGCAGGAGCTCCTTTCACCGCCATTGACAAGGAATTCAATGCCACGGCGAGCGGCGGAACGCTCAGCATCCAGTTCACCTCCGGCTCGGCGGATCTGCCCAAAATCTCTGCTATCCAAATCACCAGCGCCTCCGGTATTTCCGTACAACTCACCCCGACCACGGCAAGCTTGTCAGCCTCCCAGACACAACAATTTACGCCGCTCGTAACCGGAACTACCGCGACGGGTGTCATCTGGTCATTCAGTCCACAGTTGGGAACACTATCGAGTACCGGTCTCTATACCGCGCCCGCATCTATCACTGCCCCGCAAAAAACAATCAATGTCGTGGCCACCAGTGTCGCCGACCCGACGCGATTCGCCACCTCCGTGGTCACCTTATTGCCGCCGGCGGGAGCCTCTGCACCGATCCTTGTCAACTCGGGTGGTCCTGCCTACATAGACTCAATGGATAACTTTTGGGCCGCTGACAACGGCTCTAACGGCGGTGAGACGTCTTCCACTACCCATGCCATCGCCAACACTCCCGATCCCACTCTTTATCAGACCGATCGCTATGGTGATTTCAGCTATCAATTTACAGTCCCTAATGGCGCCTACAGCGTCACTCTAAAGTTCGCGGAGATTTACTTCACCTCTCCGGGACAACGCGTCTTCAATGTAGCGATCAACGGTACAGCGGTACTGACCAACTTCGACATCGTGGCGGCTGCAGGTGCTGCGAACACCGCGATCGATCAAACATTCCCCGTGATCGTCACGGGCGGTTCGATCACGATTCAGTTCACTTCTGGCTTGGCTAATTTGCCCAAGGTTAACGCCGTGGAGATAAGTTCTACTTCCACGGTGTCTGTTCAGATGAGCCCCACCACCATTAGTTTATATGCCTCGCAGGCACAGCAATTCACCGCCAGCGTTACAGGAAGTACCAATACTGCCGTGAACTGGACCCTCAATCCTCAAGTCGGCACGCTAACGGCTACTGGTCTTTATACTGCCCCGGCGTCCATCACCGCGCCGCAGACTGTCAACGTGATTGCGACCAGCCAGGCCGCCAGCACGCAATCGGCGGTTGCAACTGTCAATCTATTGCCACCCGTGGGTTTGTTTGCTCCCATCTTTGTTAATGCTGGTGGCAACGCCTACACCGACACGCTGGGTAACTCTTGGGCCGCCGACAATAGCTTTACCGGCGGGCAGGCGTCCTCCACTACCCAAACCATCGCCAACACTCCTGATCCCACTCTTTACCAGACTGAGCGCTTTGGTGATTTCAGCTATGAATTTACAGTCCCCAATGGCGCCTACAACGTGAAACTGAAGTTCGCCGAGATCTACTGGAGCAGCCCGGGACAACGCGTTTTCAACGTAGCGATCAATGGCACACCTGTGCTGACTGGCTTCGACATCGTTGCGGCTGCAGGCGCTCCCTACACGGCGATCGACGAAACTTTTCCTGTAACCGTCACCGGAAGTTCGATCACGATTCAATTCAGTACTGGCGCGGCCAATTATCCCAAGGTTAGCGCGGTCGAGATCAATCCGTCTTCCGCCGTGTCTGTCCAGGTTAGCCCCACCACCGTGAGCCTATCTGCCTCGCAGGCGCAGCAATTCACCGCCACCGTTACAGGAAGCACCAATACTGCCGTGAACTGGACCTTCAGTCCTCAAGTCGGCACGCTAACGGCTACTGGTCTTTATACTGCCCCGGCGTCCATCACCACGGCTCAGACTGTGCACGTGACTGCGACCAGCCAGGCCGCCGGCACGCAATCGGCGGTTGCAACTGTCAATCTATTACCACCCGTGGGCTCGTTTGCTCCCATCTTTGTTAACGCTGGTGGCAACGCCTACACCGACACGCTGGGTAACTCTTGGGCCGCCGACAACGGCTTTATCGGCGGTGAGGCGGCTTCCACCACACACGCCATCGCCGACACGCCCGATCCGACTCTCTATCAGACCGAGCGCTACGGCGATTTCAGCTATCAATTCACGGTCCCGAATGGTTCCTACAACGTGAAACTGAAGTTCGCCGAGATCTACTGGACCTCTCCGGGACAACGCATTTTCAATGTAGCGATCAACGGCACGGAGGTGCTGAGCGACTTTGACATCGTGGCGGCTGCCGGTTCCGCGGATACGGCGATCGATGAATCTTTTCCGGTAACCGTCACGGGCGGTTCCATCACGATTCAATTCACTTCTGGCCCGGCCAATCTGCCCAAGATCAGCGCTATCGAGATCAGTGCTGCTTCCACTTCCGGAATCTCTGTTCAGGTTAGCCCGGCCACCGTGAGCCTATCTGCCTCGCAGGCGCAGCAATTCACGGCCACCGTTACAGGAAGCACCAATACTGCGGTGACCTGGACCTACAGCCCGCAGGTTGGATCGCTTGTTACTTCTGGAGCGACAGCGGGTCTCTACACTGCTCCGGCATCCATCACCACGGCACAGAGAGTGTTAGTCACTGCCACGAGCGTGGCAGACCCGACTCAGTCTTTCAGCGCCGCCGTATCGCTGATGCCTCCGTTCAGCGGCATCTTCGTTAATGCGGGCGGCCCCGCTTACACCAGCACCACTAGCGGACAGGTCTGGAGTGCGGACCAAGCTTTCATTGGCGGGCTCACCGCAAGCACAACAAAGGCTATCGCCAATACGACGGATCCCACTCTCTACCAGACCGAGCGCTACAATGATTTCAGCTATCAATTCGCCGTCCCGAATGGTTCCTACAACGTGGTCCTAAAGTTTGCGGAAATCTATTGGACCACCACGGGACAACGCATCTTCAATGTCTCTATCAACGGCACGCCCGTGCTCACGAACTTCGACATCGTCGCGGCAGCAGGCGCCCCCTTGACGGCGATCGACAAGACTTTCCCTGTCACCGTAACCAATAATCAGGTCACTATCCAATTCACATCTGGACCAGCCGACCTGCCGAAGATCAGCGCCATTCAGATTCACTAGAATCTGCTCAGCCTGAACGCGCGTTGCATCACAGGCCAAAATAGTTCAGCCCGCGTGGCCGGCCTTTGCGATTCGCAGCGACGAGTCGCAGCCTTAAATCACATCCGGTTTCGTTGCTCTGATAAACGCACTCATGAACTTGCCTTCCACCTCCGCGGCTATTGAATCCGGGTCGATTCCCTGGGCGCTCAGAAATTGCCGCGCATCTTCCACTCTATAAACCCGCGTGGGTTCAATTGTTATTTGCTTAAAGCCCGCCGCGGCCGGCCGCCTATCACGGAACTTCGCGGCATTCCAGAACGTAAAGGTATTATCATTGCCATCGTCACCGGGCAAAAGGAATGCTAATGATGCTCACGAAACGAACTACTATTCTTCCCCTCGCCGCTGCCCTTCTCGGATGCTTGGCGCTTCCCACCGCCGCTCAATCAAAGCCCACGCCCGCTGCGTCACTTCGCCCTGCCGACAATTCCGAGCGCATCCGGCGCATCGAGCAGAACACCGCCGTCATTTCCCTGGGTGAAAACAAACCGCCGCTCAAGCTTTCTCTCCACGAATTAATGGACAAGTTCGACGTCCCCGGCCTCAGCATTGCGGTGATCGACAATTTCGAGATCGTCTGGGTCAAAGCCTATGGCGTAATCGGCGCTGACTCCAAAACTCCCGTCACTCCCAAGACGCTTTTCCAGGCCGGCTCGATCAGCAAACCCGTCACCGCAGCAGCCGCTCTCTCCATGGTTGAGGCTGGAAAACTTTCCTTGGACCAGAACGTGAACGACCAACTCAAGAGTTGGAAAGTGCCGGACAACGAATTCACGCAAACGCAAAAAGTCACCTTGCGCCGCATCATGTCGCACACCGCGGGCCTCACCATTCACGGTTTTCCCGGCTATGATGTCGACGCGCCCCTCCCTACTGTCGTCCAGGTGCTCAATGGCGAAAAGCCTGCGAACACCGCTCCCGTCCGCGTGGATGCAATCCCCGGCACAAAAGCTGTCTATTCCGGCGGCGGCGTCACCATCGAGCAATTGCTGATGACCGACGTAAGCGGCAAGCCGTTTCCCACGCTGCTTCGCGAAACGGTGCTGGATAAAATCGGTATGTCCGATAGCAGTTACGAACAGCCGCTGCCTCCCGCGCGCGCCGCGGCAACTGCCTGGGGCACCTATGTGAATGGAAAACCTGTCCACGGAAAATGGCACATCTACCCCGAAATGGCGGCCGCCGGCCTTTGGACCACTCCCACCGACCTCGCGCACTTCGCCATCGAAATCGCTCTTTCGAAAAATGGCAAATCCAATCGCATCTTGTCCCAGAAAATGACCAACGAAATGCTAACTCCCGTCCTGGACGAAGTCGGACTCGGTTTTTTTCTGGAGAAGGAGAATCCCGACGTGTTCGGTCACAGCGGAGCGGACGAAGGTTTTCAAGCTCTGCTCACCATGAACTACGACACCGGCAACGGCGTCGTCATCATGGCCGATTCGGACAACGGCATTGCCGTCGCCGGCCAACTGCTTCGCAGCGTCGCCCGCGAATACAATTGGAATTACAAATTGGAAGAAGACGCCACGCTTGAGCTTTATCTGATCGCTCTTGCGAGCGGCCCGTCAGCCGCGCTCGAACGCTTCGACCAAATTAAAACAGCACATTCCCCCAACCACGCAATGGACGAAGGCGTCCTAAACACCTTGGGCTATCAGCTCCTCTCCGACGGCAAAACCTCCGACGCCATTGCCGTCTTCCAGAAAAATGTGCAGGACCACCCGCAATCCTCAAACGTTTACGACAGCCTGGGCGAAGCCTACATGAAAGCGGGCCAGAAAGACTTGGCCATCCAAAATTACGAAAAGTCCCTGCAGCTCGACCCCAAAAACACCAACGCCGTCGACATGCTCAAAAAGCTGAAAGAACCGAAGTAACCTTGTCGCATACCGCTGTGGAAGGCCGTTTGGCTAGGAGGCTTAGGCTGCGGCTGGTTTCGTTGCTCTGATAAACGCACTCATGAACTTGCCTTCCACCTCCGCGGCTATTGAATCCGCGTCGATTCCCTGAGCGCTCAGAAACTGCCGCGCATCTTCCACTCTATAAACTCGCGTGGGTTCAATTGTTATTTGCTTAAAGCCGGCCGCGGTCAGTTTTGATTTGTATTCCGAATCCTTTAGCGCGCCTGCCACGCAACCAACCCATAGCTCGATGTTTTTTCTGATCTCAGGGGGCACCTCGCCGCGCACTACCACATCAGAAACCGCGAATCTGCCGCCTGGCCGCAGTACCCGGAACGCCTCGGCCAGCACTCTGTCCTTGTCAGCCGATAGATTGATCACGCAGTTCGAAATCACCACGTCCACCGTATTTTCCGGCAACGGAATATTCTCAATCTCGCCTTTCAAAAACTCCACATTGTCCACACCTGCCTTTCTCTGATTCTCTCGCGCCAGCGCCAGCATCTCGTCCGTCATATCCAGCCCGTATGCCTTTCCGCCGGGACTCACCCGCTTCGCCGACAGCAACACATCAATGCCCCCGCCCGAGCCCAGGTCCAGAACGATTTCACCGGCCTTCAACTGCGCAAGCGCCGTCGGGTTTCCGCATCCCAGCGAAGCCAGCACCGCTTGTTCCGGAATGCCGGCGGTCTGCTCGGATTGATAGAGGTTCGACGTAATGGGATCCCCGCCGCAGCACGCGGACGAGGGCGAACTGCCGCACGATGCCGCGCCGCCGGAGGAAACCCTGCTGGCAGCTTCGCCATATTTTTCCTTCACTGCCTGTGTGATGTTATTTGGTTCGGTCATCTTCTTCCCCTTGAACTGAAGAGCGAAGTATACTATATTCGCTTAGCCGAATATAGTCCATGCCCCAACCAACTGTCAATCTCATGTTCCGTGCTTTCTCTGACCGCACTAGGCTGCGCATCCTGCACCTCCTCTTGAAAGGCGAAATGTGCGTCTGCGATATCGTGAGCATCACGCGCGTGCCGCAACCCAGAGCGTCCCGCCATTTGGCTTATCTTCTCCGGGCCGGTTTGATCGTGAAAAGAAAGCAGGGTCTGTGGGCCTATTATCGGCTCACTCCTGCAGCTTCGCCGTTTCATCGCAGTCTCATCAAGTGCCTCAAGGAATGTTTCCGCGACGTACCCGAGCTCGCTGCCGATGCCAAACGAGCGTCACGGACTTGCTGTCAGCCGGGAAAATGCAGGTGACGACTATGCCCAATCACTACAACGTGCTGTTTCTATGCACCGGCAATTCCGCCAGGTCCATCATGGCCGAAGCCATTCTCAACCGTAAAGGCAAGCCTGCCTTCACCGCTTACAGCGCCGGAAGTTATCCGTCCGGAGCGGTGCGTCCGGAAGCTCTAAGACAATTGGAACTCGCGCATATGCCAACCGACAACGCGCGCAGCAAGAGTTGGGAAGAATTCACGAAGCCGGATGCTCCGCGCATGGACTTTGTATTCACCGTCTGCGACAACGCCGCAAAGGAAGCTTGCCCCATCTGGCCGGGCCAGCCCATGACCGCGCATTGGGGCGTCGCAGACCCCGCTGATGTAAACGGACCACCCGAAGCGATCGAGCGTGCCTTCCGCGACGCTTTCATGACCCTGGATCGTAGAATTAGTTTATTTCTCTGCCTGCCGCTGGCGAGTCTCGATGCCCTCGCTATCAAAAAAGAAGTTGACCGCATCGGCCGCCAATGACGTCCACACTCCTGCGCCGAACTGTCTGCGAGTTTCTTGGCACGGGGTTTCTCGTGGCCGCCGTCGTCGGCTCCGGCATCATGGCCGAAAAGCTGGCCGCCGGAAACGTCGCGATCGCTCTTCTTGCGAACACGATTGTTACCGGTGCCGCGCTTGTTGCTTTGATCCTCACGTTTGGGCCCATCTCCGGCGCTCATTTCAATCCCGCTGTAACTTTCGTCGATGCCATGGAGAAGGGAGTGTCTTGGATCGACGCCGCTTGTTACCTCCCCGCGCAATGTCTCGGCGGAATCGTCGGTGTAATCGCGGCCCACCTCATGTTTCAACTGCCCGTTATTTCGGTTTCGCATCACGCGCGAGCCGGTTCCGCTCAACTTTTCAGCGAGTTCCTCGCCACCTTCGGCTTGCTCTCCGTCATCTGGGGATGTTCGCGCGTGCGCTCCGAAATGGTCGCCTTCGCGGTCGGAGCCTACATCACCGCCGCATATTGGTTCACCGCATCCACTTCGTTTGCAAATCCCGCCGTCACAATTGCGCGCTGCCTAAGCGATACCTTCGCCGGCATACGCCCCAGCGATGTTCCGTGGTTCATCGTCGCCCAGTTCCTCGGAGCCATCGCCGCTACAATTCTCTTCCGCTGGCTCGTCCCCACCTTGAATGTTCGGGCCAAGCAAGTTCTCCTCGCTCACAGCTCAGAACCGAGTCCATAGCCAAGCACTGCGCCAGCCGACGAACGCTAGGTTCTCGTCGCGCTGGTTTCTCCTGAGCGCAGCCGAAGGGCGTCCCGCCGGCTCTTTTGATCTACGCTTCCTTCACGGCTTCAACCACGCACGTCCTGAGCGCAGGCTCTTTTTGCCCCGCACAAACGCCGTAGGCGTGCCACAAGTTAGCCAAGCCCGTAAGGGCTGGGACCCGTTGCCCCGATTCGTTCTTCTACCGCTTGCGCTGTCTCACCTGCGCAAAACTTCGCCTCGCAGTCTCGCTTGCGCGCGGTGAGGAAACTTAATAGTGAACTATCGGTATGGTACTATCCGCCCTGCCCGTCATGCCAGCAGACAAAATCATTGAGACGAAAGCACCGAGGTCGCTTAGCACCGAAAGATTCGTGCAATGACAGAGAGTTGAGATGGACGAGCGAGAACGATGCCCCAAAAACCCCAGCATGCTGAAGGCCTATTGTTCGCATTGTCAAGGCACCCAGCGCGGCACCCTGGATAACCCGAGTTTTTCGCTTAAAGAAAGCCACTACCACGGTTTTCCCGTGATCGAGGTCCTAAAGAATGGCGGTTCCATTCACGTGTGGGACAGTCACTTCCGATTCGGCCTCCGTAAAGCAGAAATGCTCATCACATGTTTGTCTGTTCTCCGCGAATTCGGATGGTCTAGCGACGACGAGCGGCTCGGTTTTAAATCGAAGCTGATTGAGAATCGAAAACGCGGGCTGCTCATACAAGTCTATATAGAGATGCATCCGGAGTTTGAGCACTCCTCAGGCGCGACAATAGAACGCCCCTGGCTGCGCTTAGAGGCGCTGCCTCCTGACAAAGACCACATAGGTCTCGGCATGATGAAGTGTCGCGCCGTTGCCGCAGTTCAAGACGATTTGAAGCGCTGGCTTCAGAGGAATGGCGTCCCGACTTAGAATCCCGCTACGGCTCATAAGGGCGTAATCGCTACCAGGCGTCCGCGCTAAGCTCGTCGGACGCCTGGTACCAAATCCTACAAGTTCACTTCAACCTTAGGGAGAGAGCTCTCCAAATGGTTAGCGAGAAT
>JBEKSN010000044.1:0-21385 GCA_049517055.1 Candidatus Acidiferrales bacterium
CAAGCTCCACGTCGAGCTGTTCGTAATCCGCGATCTGAAACATGCCCAGCGGAATATTGCGCAGGCCTTTTTTTTCGGGGTGGTCCGCGTGGCCGAGCAGCGACCAGCGGCTATCGGCGGCGCGGAAGAGAAGCGGGCGCGGATGGCCGGCGTTGCAAAGAGAAAGCCGGCGAGTGGGCTCGAAAAAAGTGGTGAGCACGGCGGTGGCGAAACTGCCGTGGCGCGAAAGCTCGGTAAACTGCTCGTTGAGCAGGCGCACGACTTCTTTCTGGTCCAGGCGGTTGACGAAGCGGCGCATCAGCGTGCGCAAGTCGGCTGCTGTGGAGGCGACGGCGGCACCGTGGCCGGAAACGTCGGCGAGAAGCAGACGGCTGATGCGTCCGCTGGCGCAACTGGAAACGTAATACACGTCGCCGCCGCGCTGTGCTTCGCCGAAGGGCTTGCTGTAGACCCACACGTCCAGCCCGCCCAGTTCGACGCCGCTGGAGGTGAGTTGGCTGCCGCCCCAAACTTCCATGCATTGCATGTGCTGCGCGGGCGCATCCGTCATAAAAGTATTATAACGGTTGGCAGGGAATTGAACCGAATCGATGTTTTATTCATCTATTAGGTGTAGGCAAGGGGAGACGAGATGAAACTTAGTGGGAACACTGTCTTTATTACCGGCGGGACTTCGGGAATTGGCCGCAGTCTGGCGGAGGCGCTGCACAAGCGCGGGAACCAGGTAATCATATCCGGGCGCCGCAAAGGGCATTTGGCTGAAGTGACCAAGGCGAATCCCGGAATGCAGTCGCTTGAGCTGAATGTGGAAGATCCCGCGAGCATCGCAGCGGCGGCGAAGAAACTGATTGCGGAGTATCCGAAGCTGAACGTGTTGATCAACAACGCGGGCATCATGCAGATAGATGATGCCGCCGGCGCGATTGACGAAAGCGTGCTGGTGTCCACCGTCACCACGAATTTGCTGGGGCCGATACGGATGACTTCGGCGCTGATCGAGCACTTGAAGAAACAGCCTGCCGCCACGATCATCAATGTGTCGTCGGGACTGGCGTTCGTGCCGCTGGCCAGCACTGCGGTGTATTCTGCCACCAAGGCGGCGATTCATTCCTACACGCAATCGATGCGCTACAGACTGAAAGGCAGCTCGGTGAGGGTTTTGGAATTAATTCCGCCGTGGGTGCAGACCGACCTGTTGAACAGCAAGGACGAGCCTCGCGCCATGCCGCTGGCAGCGTTCATCGAGGAAGCGGTAACGGTCCTCGGAACGGACGCGGAGGAATTGCTGGTGGAGCGCGTGAAAATGCTCCGGAATAACCCAGGCCCTAATGAATTCGTATTCGTCGCGCAGTTCAACGACATGATCGCGTCCGCCCATTAAACAATCACCAATCGCGGAGCCGCTTCACGCACAGGAAGTTGAACGCCAGTCTTCCGTTTCGGCTACAATGCGCTGGGTTTCGGGCCAAATCTCAAATCACACCACATTCTGAATGGACGGAGGTAGCTATGCGAGTAGCACGATCAATGTCTCAATCCCTCTGCATCGCGTTATTGCTGTTGACCTGCGGCGCGGTTTTCGCGCAGACCAAAGAAAATCGCGTCAAGAATATTGTTTTGGTGCACGGCGCTTGGGCGGACGGTTCCGGGTGGAGAGGCGTGTACGACATTCTGGTGAAGGACGGCTACAACGTCAGCATGGTTCAGGAGCCGGAGACCACGTTTGCAGAAGATGTCGCGGCTACGAAGCGCATTCTTGCGCTACAAGATGGGCCGACCATTCTCGTCGCGCACAGCTATGGCGGCGCGGTAATCACCGAAGCGGGGACGGACCCATCGGTCGTGGGC
This sequence comes from Candidatus Acidiferrales bacterium, assembly GCA_049517055.1. GTDB lineage: Bacteria > Acidobacteriota > Terriglobia > Acidiferrales > UBA7541 > Palsa-295. The sequence continues at coordinate 1,849 of JBEKSN010000044.1, forward strand.
CTGGTGTACATCGCAGCGCACATGCCCGATGCGGGAGAGAAAGAGTCCGAAGACGGGAATCGCTTTCCGAGTGACCTAGGCAAGTCTGGCGCGATCAAGAAGACGCCGGACGGTTTCACTTATATCGACCCGACGCGATTTCACGAGCTATTTGCAGCGGACCTGCCCGCGGAGCAAGCTGCTTTCATGGCGCGTTCGCAGGTCTTCAATTTTGGCGACAATTTCAGCGCAACCATCACTGCGGCTGCGTGGAGAACCAAGCCAAGCTGGATGCTGGTAGCCGGAAGCGATAGAACCATCAACCCCGATCTCGAACGCTGGTACGCCGAACGAGCCAAGAGCCACAAAGTGGAAGTCGCCGGCGCGAGCCACTGCGTTTTCATCTCCCATCCGAAGGAGGTTGCGGCTCTGATCGAAGACGCTGCAACGCACGCTCGGTAGAAACTTCTAGCGCCGCGTGCCGGGAATCAGATGTTCCCGGAGAGGGCATCAGCCTGGGACATTAGTCTCGGACACAACTCGTTCGGCCATCGCGGTCTGTCGCGGCATGTTCACCTGCCGGGCATCCTGGGGTGTTAGCCTGCCGGTCGCGCTCCGCCTGTGCGTCGCGGTCGCGTTGTGCGTCGCGGTCACGTTGTGCGTCCCGGTCGCGATCGTTGGCCGGGGCGGCCGCGCCTTGTGGTCCAGGCTGTCCCTGCGGTCCCGTAGAGCACCCGGCAGCCAAAAACACCAGCAAAAACGTACTCATAATCAACGATCTCTTCATTTCGATTCTCCCTTGTAGCGCCGCTCGCGGCAAAACGCTGCCATCGCAGACGAGTGCACCTAGCAAGAATGGTACTCAGAGCGCATCGTGGGCGCTGTTCTAATTCGCACACTATTCAAATGAGGTCGAAAGCGGGCGGGAGGCCTGAGTCGGCCTTGGGGTTCGTAGCGCCGTATGCCGGCAGGCCGGGCCGAATCCGCTGGGAGAAAAAATTCGCAAAGGCCAGCCGCACTCCCGGCCTCGCGATCGAGCCCGGAACCTCGAGATAAAGTTTAAAAAGGGAAAGGGTGCCAAGAAATGTGCGTGATGTTCCTCAGGGAGCGGGGCGGTAGATCAGGCCGATCACGATGCCGGTCACGACCCACTCCACGAAATACGCGACGGATTGTGCGCGAACGGACGGCGGTATGTGCCAGGAGATGAGCACGGCCGCAATTACAACTGCTCCCAGCTTCAGCGGAACCCTCATGGCCCTTGTCACGGGCGTCGTCCTCGCTCTGAGGCTGAGTTTAGTGATTTGCAGGAAACAAACAAGTAGCTCACAAACGATGCCGTTGTCGGGAAATCACGCTTCAGTTATTTGAGGCCGACCAAAGCGAATTTCCAGGACGCATCGCTCTGGCGCTTCAGCAGGCGCATGCCTTTGTCGTTGACGCTGGCGGGATCGTCCTTTGGAGACATCTTGTACGTGGCTGCAAAATCGCCTACCTCGATCGCCCAGCCGTCCGCAAATTGGACATCCGTTATATTAGGCGCGTATTTCAACACCTTGAAATCCGGATAGTCCGCATGGAATCTCGCATAGGCCTCGCCCATATCTTTTATTCCCACCACAGGCTTGCCGGGGAACCCGAGGTTTACGCCATCGTCGGACCACAGAATGGTCAGCGCGCTGGGGTCTTGCGTCAGTGTGGCCGCAACGTCTGCTTGGTGCAATTTTTCGATGGCCGCCAAGTCCGCAGCACGCGCATCGGGTTTGTGCGGCAGACCTATTCCAGCGTTACGGGCGAAGTAGCCGATGCCGAGGCCCGCGACAAACACAAGAACGGTGACGAGAGGATTGACCTTCATACGGGACTCCTTTGAACGCGTACTTGCCACGCCCGGACGGCGTTTGTCAACGGCCAGCGCTTGTCTCGTGCCGCGGAAACTCCGTTTTTCCGTAGATGCCGCATCCGGGAATGTGGGCTTTCGCGGAGCAATCGAGTCGTCTGTGCACACAATATTAAATTTTCGTGAATTTTAATTGACTTCGAAATTGATTTATGACATTTTGCCGGGCATTAAGGAGCGACACGGGGAAGTGACCGCGAAGTCATCCCGCCTAAAGTTGCGCTCGTAGCTTGAGCTCTACTGAACGGCACTTGCGGATCTCATCTCCAAGCTCCAGCTGAAGGAGAGCAAATGGATCTGAAGAGATGGATGTGCATTCTGCTCCTCGCAAGCGTACCAGTCGCACCGGTCTTTGCGAAAGCCGACGACACCGCAAAAGCGAAAAGCACTGCTGCAGACGATACCAAAACTACTGCGCAACCTGCTCCAGCAGATTCGAAGGATTCAAAATCCGCGGCAAGCTCTACTCCAGCGCCTAATCCAAAGGTTACTGCATTACTGGATGTGCTGGTGGCCAAAGGGATCCTGGCGCCCGCGGAAGCGAACACAATTCGCGGCGCAGCTCCCGACGCCGAAGTTACTCTTCTGATCGAGGCGCTCAACCGCAAGGGTCTATTGAACGCAGCCGACTTGGCTGCGGTCGGGACCCCGGAAGCGGCGCCCGCAACGGGACCCGCGTTAGTAGCACCGTCCCCGTCAGCGTCGAATGCCGAGCCTATGTCGGTATCGAGCACGGACATGCAGCCCCAACAGGGGCAACACCCGCAAAACCCCCATCCGGAAACGCAAGCTGCCGGCACCGAGCCTGTCCCCAGAGGTACGCCACCGGGAGTGGTTCCGGCCGTCGCCGCTATCCGTACACTTCCTATCGACCCGCCCAAGAAGGATGGTCTGGTCGCGGCTTTCCATACCGGCGCGGTGAAGGTCACGCCGTATGGATTTATCAAGGCTTCCGCGGTGCATGATTCCAGCTCTCCGAACGGCGACGACTTTCCGTTCGTAGGCATCTTCTTGAGCTCTACATCGATTTTGAACACTGGCCCGACGAAAGATTCGGAATTCCACCTCAAGGCGCGCTCCACTCGTATCGGAGCAAACTTCGAGTGGCCTGATCCTTCGCCGTCGTTGACCATCACCGGCAAGGTCGAAGGCGACTACGAAGGCAACTTCAGCGAAGTGGATAACCGCGACGTTTCGTCCATTCGCAGCAACGGCTTTCAGTTGCGCCTCGCATATGTGCGCTTGGATTACCAAGCCACCGACAAAATGGACTTGTTTTTCCAAGGCGGACAGGATTGGGCGATTTTCTCATCCACCGTCCTGCCCAACCTGTTTGAAACCACGTTCCTCGGCGCCTACTACGGCACGCTCTACGAGCGTTCTCCGCAGATGCGCTTCGGCGTCACCTACAAGCTGAGCGATTGGCGCAACATCAAGATCTCTCCGGAATTTGCGATCATGATGCCCAGCACGGGTCAGATCGAAAAGCTTGGTTCCTTGGGATTGGCAGGCCAGATCGGACAAGCGGAACGCGAAGGTGCCGACTCCGGAAATCCCGAGATCGAATCCAGAGTGGTCTTGCAGGCTCAGGTGGACAAAGCGCCGGGCGTTCAGTCCGCGCAAGTTTTCTGGGCCGGATTCTACTCCCATCGCAAATCAATCGTCACCACCTCCAATTACGCCAACCCGATAGTAGGGGGGCAGTGTGACCCCCTTGTAGGTCTACCTGATCCAAACTGCGCCCTTTATGAAGCTGCGTTCCCGAATGGCTTTACCACCTCCAGCAAACAGTACGGCAACCAGGTTGGTTTCCAATTGCCGACACGGTTTGCCACTCTGATTGGGACCGCATATTTCGGCGGCGACCTCCGCTTCTTCTTCGGCGGCCAGGTGAACTCCTACGCCACCGACACCAACTTGCTGTCCAACCCCGTCTCGTTCCCCACGGTTGACGGCGGTCCGCTTGCCGCGGCTGGCAATGCGGTTCTGGCCACCAACGTCGCAGGAGCGGTCGTGGTTGCTCCGCAAAAGCCGATTCGCTCGTTCGGCGGATTCCTCAACCTTGGTTTGCCGATCTCCCGGTGGGTCAACGCGGACCCCAAAGGCCGCAACGCCGGCTGGCAGCTTTATCTCCACATCGGTAAGGACCAAGTGGTGCATCGAGACTTGACCAACCCCAACTACAGCCAGACCAACGGCACCAACACCTTGTCCCCATTGCCCCTGCTGATGGGCAAGATGTTTGCCGCAACCCTGTATTACAAACTCAACCCGTGGTGCACATTCGGCACCGAGTACTCGGTGTATGCTTCACGCCTCGCTCCTGGCTTGGATTATATTATTGCCGGGCAAGCGGGCAACGAATGGCAAGATCACCGGATAGAGTTTGGACCTGTCTTTACCTTCTAGAAGCTCGACGTTATTATGGGGCGCGGGGATGGAACTGTTTCGGTGCGAAATCGGCACCTGAGCGATTCCGTCCCCAGCTTCAAGAACTAAAAAGACACTATGGGCTTGGGCTATAGACCTCTACGGCTGTTCCTGGCGCTGTTTCTGCTGGACGCTATTTTTGCCGCCACAGTTGCGTCTCAGTACTCCCCCACTCGCATTAAAGTCTTAAGCGCTGAGTTCCATCCCGTCGCCAATTCCAGCCCTGTTCCCGTGAATTGCGATATGCAGAACTTCGACGCCTATTGCAACGAGAGCAAGAATCCCACCGGAGAAAACATCATGAAGGTGCGGGATAGTGACGGCCATGCCTTCACTATCGCCTGCTCGGTGGACTCGCGATGGTCCAGGTGTGGCCCTTTGTCCGTGGGCGAAAGCTACGAAGCGCGAAGGGGAAAACACGGCATCACCGTTTGGGTACCGAATTCGAACGGCAAGGAAGCGACGCGATTGTATAGGTTGGCCGGGGAAGATCCCACGACGCCGGCCGCCGCCGAAGCACAGCCGAATGGTGAATCAAGCAGCGCGCAGCCGCGCCCTGAACCACCGCCGCAGCCGGTCGCTGTTGCGCCGGGGCAGAAGGCGTCGGAAGCAACACCGCTTGCCGCGCCGCCTCCGCCCAGCCGGCCGGCGCAGAAAGCCGTCGCGGGAAACGTAATGTGCAATTTTTCTTCGATACCTTCCGGGGCGGAAATTACGCTGGACGGAAAATATGTCGGCAGCACGCCATCCGGAATTCCGCTGAGCCCCGGCACGCATTCGGTGGTCTTGTCTTTGCCCGGCTTTGCGCCGTGGACGCGGGACCTCACCGTGGCAGCGGGATCCGATTTGTCGGTGAGCGCGATATTGCAGAAGCAATAGCAGCAGGGAACCGGCAGTAAAGCAGCGCATTCCGAAGCGGCTTTAAAGACTGAGGAATTTCCCTAACGGAGGAAAATATGGCGATCGCTGCCCAGCGAGCGGGAACCGGCACTCCAGAGTACGGCATTTGGCGCGTGATCATGGCTTCATCTGTCGGCACCATGATCGAGTGGTATGACTTTTACATTTTCGGAAGTCTGGCCGCCATTCTGTCGCTGAAGTTCTATCCTCCCGGGCACGACACGTTCGCTTTGATCGCCTATCTCGCCACTTTCGCCGTGGGCTTTCTCGTACGGCCTTTCGGCGCGCTGTTCTTCGGGCGCATCGGCGACGTAGTCGGCCGAAAATACGCCTTTCTCGTGACCCTCACCATTATGGGTCTCTCCACCTTCGCCATCGGCTTGATGCCGTCGTTCGCCACGGCCGGCTGGTTCTCGCCTATCGTTCTGATTTTGATCCGCGTGCTGCAAGGGCTCGCGCTCGGCGGAGAGTACGGCGGCGCGGTCGTTTACGTGGCCGAAAACGTCCCGGACAACAAGCGCGGCTTCTACACCAGCTTCATCCAGATCACCGCCACTCTCGGCCTTTTCGTCTCGCTCATCGTGATTCTCGTTACGCAGAATTCGATGTCCAAGGAAGACTTCGCGGCCTACGGCTGGCGCATCCCGTTCTTGATCTCCATCATCCTGGTGGCTATCTCTCTCTACATCCGCCTGAAGATGAGGGAGTCTCCCATCTTCGCGCAGCTCAAGAGCGCGGGCATGACCTCGGCGCAACCGCTGAAGGACGCCTTCACCAAATGGCCTAACCTCAAGCTCGTGCTGATTTCGCTTTTCGGAGCGACGGCTGGGCAGGGCGTGGTGTGGTACACCGGCCAGTTCTACGCATTGTTCTATATGCAGACGGTTCTGAAAGTGAACGTGAAAACCGCCAACATCGTTGTCGCCATCGCTCTCCTGATTGGAATGCCGTTCTTCACTGTGGTGGGCGCGCTTTCTGACCGCATCGGACGGAAGAAGCTGATGATGGCGGGCTGCCTTCTCGCCGTGCTCACCTACATCCCCATCTACCACGCTATGGAACGCGCCGCGGGAAACAACATTGTGTCGGTATCACACACCCGCAATAAAGTGACCGGGGCAATCGGCCTCACGGCTATGACTACCGGCCCAACGGGCGCGTTGGTTCCAGCCAAGGAAGCTGTGAATCCCAATCTCCCGATGTTGGTGTTCCTGATTTTCGTGCAGGTGCTTTACGTAACCCTGGTGTATGGCCCTATCGCCGCTTACCTCATCGAGGCTTTCCCGGCGAAGATCCGCTACACTTCCGTTTCGCTGCCTTACCATATAGGCAACGGAGTGTTTGGAGGGTTGCTGCCGCTCATTGGACTTTCGTCCGTCGCGGCTACCGGCAATATTTATGCCGGGCTTTATTACCCGATGATTATTGCCGGCATGACGTTTATTGTGGGCAGCATTTTCCTGAAGGAAACCCACAATAATCGCATTTGGTCTGAGGCTGAAGCTGCAGGCACCTACCCGCTGGCGGAGTGAGCGGCAAAATCTTTGCAGCGAACTCTCGGCTTGGGCCTTTTCCGGTCCAAGCCGAGAGGTTCGCATCCAGCCCCTTTGTCCGCTCAGCAAGTGCTCGTCGCCCCGCAACTGCGCGTGAACCGAAGGAGGCAATCTGCGATGAAACAACCTAACCGGTTTCTCGCGGCGTTACTTTCAACCGCGTGCTTCGGATTAGCTTTTGCCTTCGCTGCGTCGATCGCGAGCACTGCGGGCTCCAGCGCCCTGCCGCCGGTGCGAACCGCGAAATGCACGATAGATATCGCGGCGGGAAAAGCATCAAACTGCACGCTCGTCAAAGCGAGCCACGAATGGATTCTTTGGTCCAATTCCGGCGCCACGCCCCGCTCCATCCATTTCAAGACCGACGCGAACCCCTTCTCGGAAAGCAGTTGCGCGGATGTAGGCCCCGACGCGCGCGCGAGGTCCGGACCGATTGCCTTAAACGCCGCTCCGAAAGTGTACGTCGCCTACACCTCCGACATATCTTGCGATTCCAACCCGCCGTCCGATCCCATCCGCGGCACGGTAAAAGTCACCGTACAGTAAAACGGCAAGCGGAGTCTGAGGCGAACAAATCTACCCGTTTGTGCGTTGATCCAGTTTCGCTGCAATGTGCGCGGTGGACTTTGCACGCCGTCAAATAGCGGTTACGCCCAGACCCTGCCGATGGCCGAAAGTAAATCCGGGCCCAGGCGGCTTTTGTCCACGCAGGCATCCGCTCCGGCTTCCCTTGCGTGCGGCAACAACTGAGCCGGATCATGCTGGCTCATGATAATAATTTTCACTTGGGGAAATTCCTGGCGGAGAGCATTGGCTGCTTTCAGTCCATCCTGAACCGGCATGCTGATATCCAGAAGGATTACGTCCGGGCGAAGTTCCCGCGCTTTCTGCAAAACGTCCGAACCATCTACCGCCTCGCCGCAGACTTCGAAACTAGTCTCGGACAATAGCAGGGCAGTCACCGCCCGTCGAAGGCGTTCGTTATCGTCGGCAATGAGAATTCGCATCGGTGTCGCTGGCCTGGTTCTGTCGGGAGAAAGGGAATCGGGCGGCCGTCGTCAAGCGGCCTTAGGCAGCCGTTTCTGAATTAGAATTCTCGCACGCGACGCGCACCAGGATTTTCGTGCCCCAGCTTCCGGATTGAATCGTGAGCTCGCCGCCGTAGTGCGTAACACGTTCGCGCATTCCGCGAATGCCCAGTCCCGCGCCTTGCGCTTGAATCTCCAGCAGCTTTTCGGCCGCAATGCCCTTGCCCTGATCTTGAACTTCGATGGAGACGATCTGTCCAATACGGGAAACGCGAATCGTCGCCAGCTTGCTGCCGGAGTGACGGTGAACGTTGGTCAAACATTCCTGCACGATGCGGAATATCACCAGCTCCATTTCGCTGGAGAGTCTGCCGAAGTCTTCCGGAATTTCCAGCGCGATATCCAGCTCGCTGCGCTCGTTCAGGCCCTGAATGTACCAAAGCAGCGCTCCGGAAAGCCCGGTTTCGTCCAGCAACGGCGGATGCAGCAGATAAGAAGTTGTACGGATCTCCTGGCTTAATTCCCGAACGAGGTCTTGTCCTTCTCGCGCCTCTTTGGCAAGTTCGGGAGCGCTGTGTCTCGCTTGCTCGACGATGCTCGAAAGGTTTATTGCCAGGCCCGCCAGGATCTGCCCGGCGCTATCGTGCAATTCGCGAGCGATATGCCGTCTCTCGTTGTCCTGTATCTGCAGCATCCGATACGACAAATCCCGCAGGTTCCTGGATTGTTTCAACACTTCAGTGTTCCGCTGAATCAATTCTTCCGTCCGGGCTCGAACTTGTGCTTCCAGTGTTTCCGCCAGCCTCTCGAATTCCGCGGTGCGTTGGCGCAAAGCATGTTCGGTCTGTTCGCGAACGATGGCGTGCGATTTCAGAGCGTCGAGCGAGGTCACCACTTGATATGCCGAGGAGGCAAACGTACCCAACGAGTTCATAATCCGTTCATCTTCAGCGTCGAACTTGCGGCCGGTATCGTGGGCCACGGCCCAGAGGGTGCCCACTGCTTTGCCCGCAACGTAGAAAGGAACCAGCAGCGCTTCTTCCACCGGTGGCGTAACCGGCTCGAAATAGGTATAACGTCGCTCTATGTGTTGAAACAAAAGCGCAGTGTTGCGGTCGAGCACGTCGCCGCAAGGTCCGAAGTCGCGCGGCGTCCCGCCGCCGATGTGCGGTCTCCAGACGCCGGAGATCGCCGGCCAGTAGAACCTCTTTCCGCCATCTTCCAGCGTAAGCAGGCTTATGCCGGCGGAGTGGGCTTGGCAAATCTCCAGGATCGTGTCGGTCAGTATCTGAAGAATCGTATTTGGCGAGTCTGCTAGCGCGCGCGCGAGCGTCACAAGAGCGCGATTTTCCGTCTCGTAGTCGGGCGGCCGCGACCCGCGCTTCTGCAACTCCTCGGTGCAAAGGATTGATTCCAGCGGGAGCGCGCCGGGAGGAACGGGAGTACGGCCAGAGTCCGTCGTCTGCCGTTGCGGCGAGCTACTCATGTTGCTCTCCGCCGCGCGGGACCCTGCCGAACTTGTGAAGTGATAACACACCTCCATCCAGGGAGTAGAGGCTTGGGGAGAAACCTAGTAGAAAGTTATATCCAAACCTTGTGAAGCACTCATCATTCGGTGCCGGACAAAGGCGTTTTTGCCGGTCGAGTTTTGATAATCGCCATTGGCCGTTCATAGAGTCACAAATTGTCCCCAAGTCACAAATACCAACTTCCATGTATCGCTACGGCACCTCTATTCTGTTCAACTTGCCTCATAGCTAGTGTTCGGCAGGTCAAATGGCCAAAACAATTCTGGTTGCTGACGATAACCCCACCATCCGCAAGATGCTCTGCCAAATGTTTGAAGCCGAAGATGATTACGACCTTTGCGCCGAAGCCACCAACGGAGCAGAGGCTGTCTCCCTGGCGAAGCAATGCCGGCCGGACCTGATCATTATGGATTTATCCATGCCGGTGATAAACGGTTTGGAAGCCGCGAAGGAGATAAAGCGGATAATGCCCGACGTTCCCATCATCCTCTTCACTATCCACGCTGACTCCATCAAGAAGTCCCTGCAAGCGATGAACTCGCCCATCGACTTGGTCGTAACGAAAACCGAGCTGCCGAATATCGTGGATCATGTGCGGACCCTGATTCCCGTTTGAATCTTCGGCCGCTGCTTTTCCGCTTCACCAGCCGGGATAATTGAGCTTTTCTGTCTGCAAAGTGCGCAAACCGTTCAGAGCTTCGCCTATAGCCTGCCGCTCTACATGCCCGTCGGAACTTGTCTGTAGCGCTTGCATACGAGACAGGATTGCCGTTTCTGCGTCGGCAACCCGCTCCACCAGCTTCCCAGGATCAAATTCTGACAACGCCTCGTTGTAACTCTTCCGCCATCCAGGATTTTCCAAGTCGCTCATAACCGCTCCATTTGCCTCCAGCCAGTTCGGAGGGTAAGAGTATCCCCAAAAGAGTAGAGAATCGCGGCCCGGCAATCTGTTCACTTTTGCTCACTTTTCAGATTCCCTTTTTTTGGATATCTTAGGTTTTTGACAGGCTAGCAAAGCGAGGCGAGGAAGTTTTCTGGTGGAAAGACCCAAAGCTTAAGGCTTAAGCGTTAATCGGTTCCCACCGCTTCGGCGGCTTGTTCCACGGGCAGGGTTACGGTTACGATCGTCCCGTTACCATCCGAATGGATGTTCAGGTGGCCGCCAAGATACCGGATGCGCTCGGCCATGCCTCGAAAGCCGACACCGCGGCGGCCCTCCACACCCACTTGCAATTTCTCCGGCGGAATGCCTTTGCCGGAGTCCTGAGCCAGAACAAGGATCCGGTGATCTCCCGGAATCACGCGTATCGAGGCCGTCTTGCTCCCGGAATGCCGGTGAATGTTGGTCAGGCACTCCTGCACGATGCGGAAAATCGCGGTTTCCATGTCCGTTGGCAGGCGGCCCAAATCCTTGGGTATTTCGAGCTGGATTTTGATCTTGCTGCGTTCCGCAAATCCCTCGACGTACCAGTGCAGCGCCGAGCCCAGGCCGATTTCGTCCAGCAGCGGCGGATGCAGCAGGTGCGAAATGGTGCGGATTTCACCGCTGATTTGCTCCACCAATTGCGCGTTCTCCGTGACCGCTCTGGCCCCCGCTTCGTCCAGCTTGTGAATCTGCCGGTTCACTACGCCCAGGTTCATGTTGATGGCCGCCAGCAATTGCCCCACGCTGTCGTGCAGTTCCCGCGCGATGCGCCGCGCTTCCTGATCTCGCAGATGAAGGAGGCGAGCGGAGAGGTCCCGGAGACTCTCATTTGCCTTGTTCAGTTCCGCCGTGCGTTCCTCCACGCGTTTCTCCAATTCGGCGCGCGCGTTCCGAAGCTCTTCTTCGGTTTGCTTTCGTTCCGTGATGTCCGTGCCGGTAGGATGGAGAAAGATAACGCGGCCCTGGTCGTCGCGAACCGGGTGCAGGGCGAAATCCACCACGCGCTCGGAGCCATCCGCCCAATGGTAGAGCAGCTCTTCGCGGTAAGGGGTGCCCTGCGCGGCTTGCGGCGTTGCAGCACGGATTTTACGTTGCGCATCCTTATTAAGGCGCCACCAGCCACACTCCCAGAACAGGCGACCTACGACTTCTTCTGCGCGGTAGCCGCACACGTCCAGGCACAGGCGGTTGGCGTCAATGACCGTCCCGTCGAGTGACATCACGCCTGAAAATATGGGGCTTTGATCGAACAAGGCGCGGAATTTGGCGGTGGCCTCGACGGCCTCAGCGGTTAGACGGCGTTCGCGCTCGGCGGCTGTCGTGCGTTGGTGGGCCGGCTTGCGTTTTGGGGATTTCTTGCGTTTGTTCGGGTCCACGAGAACTCCCAGCCCAAGAAAGGTATCAGCTGAATCTTCAAGGAACCATCACCGCGGGGAGCGCGACGAAATACTAGCAAATGCTGGTACGGATTTCTACCCCTTGGGAGACGTAGGTCATATCGCGGAAGCGCCTATCGCGTGAGCCGCTCAATCCACTAGAAGGAAATCACCGCCCAGCGCGGCCCCTTCCACCGCCTTTACCAAAGCCTCGCCAGCCCTTGCTTTCGCCACGTAAGCCTGCACGCCGATCTTCCTGGCTTCCTCAACGTAATGCTGGTCCGCGTTCTGCGATAGGATTACGATCGCCGATTCCGGCAGTGTCTTTTTGATCTCGCGAGCGGAGTCAAACCCGTTCAGCACCGGCATGCTCACATCTAAAACCACTACGTCCGGCTTCAACTTCTTCGCTTCCTCGATCGCCTCAGCGCCGTTCTCCGCTTCGCCGCAAACCTCCAAACGCGGATTTGCTTGCAGGGTGGAGCGAACGATCCTTCTTATAATCGGATGGTCATCGGCAATCAGAACGCGAACCTTTCTTTCAGGCTTTTTACGTTGACCAGGTTGTTTAACCAGTGTGACGCCCGGTTCAGGCATAGCCTAAGTTAGAACATCGCGAGATACGTTCGCCTCCCGCAAAACATGTATTTCTCTAATGTGAATACCGTAGGCGAGAAGCGGGCCGAGCGCTCTCAGCATCGAAATGATGGAATCAGCCAGCCGCGAAGTCGTTGCAGCCGGCTCGGGCCCAAAGCGTCTTGCGCACGGTGATAAAATTCGTTCAGGTGCCGACCAGGGTGCATATTGAAAGGTGAAAAACATTTATGAAAGCTATCGCGATCGTTCCCGGCACACCAGGCTCGCGCATCGTGGACCGGACCGAGCCCTCCGTTACCGCGCCGGATGAAATAAAGGTCAAGATCATTCGTGTCGGCATCTGCGGCACGGACAGGAAAGAAGTGGCCGGCGGGCGTGCGGATGCTCCCGAGGGTCAGAAAGAGCTGGTCATCGGCCACGAAATGTTCGGCAAAGTGGTGGGAGTGGGCGCGTCGGTCACACGTGTGAAAACGGGAGACTTCGCCGTATTCACCGTGAGGCGCGGATGCGGCGAGTGCATGTCCTGCTTGGTGGGCCGCTCGGATATGTGCCAGACCGGAAAATATAAAGAGCGAGGACTGCATGGATTGGACGGCTATCAAACGGAATTCGTGGTTGATAAGGAGCAATACGTCGTGCGCGTGCCGGCCGAACTGGAAGCCGTTGGCGTGCTGATGGAGCCGCTTTCGATCGTGGAGAAGGGAATTGATGAAGCGATTCGATTGCAGATTGTGCGTGTCCCCGAAGCGGCCACGACTCCGGACTGGATTGTCGGGCGCCCCTGCTTGGTAGCCGGTCTCGGGCCGGTAGGCTTGCTCGCCTCCATGGTCTTGCGGCTTCGCGGGGCTGAAGTTTACGGGCTGGATGTGGTGGATTCCACCAGCGCTCGCCCGAAGTGGCTGAACGTGATTGGGGGACATTATGTGGACGGCCGCGCGGTCCCCGCCGACCAGGTGGAGAAAAAAATCGGCCCGATGGATTTGGTTCTCGATGCCAGCGGAATCGCTTCGCTCGAATTTAATCTGCTGGATGCGCTGGGCCGGAACGGAGCGTATGTGATCACCGGCATTCCCGGCGGTGACCATCCGTTGCAAATTGCGGGCGCGGAACTTGTCCGGCAGTTGGTTTTGGACAATCAGGTGATGGTGGGCAGCGTCAACGCCGCGCGCGGGCATTTTCAAATGGGCGTGGATGATTTGGCTCAGGCGCAGCTTCGCTGGGGCGCTCACATCGCGGCCTTGATCACGAATCGTTATCCGTTCAGCCAGTTCGCGCAATTGGTGGAGCAGCATCCGCCTGATGCCATCAAGGAAGTCATCGAGTGGTCCTGAAAGGCTCGCGAAAAGAAGCGGCGGCCGTTGCAGGAGTGTCTTTCGGTAGAATCGAGACGCAGTAGGGAGAACGAATGCAGGATTTCACGTGCAATTTTTCGCAGGCAAGCAAGCCCTTTGCGCATTTCTGGGAGCACACCGTCGGAAGCGGCCATGCGCCGCTCGCCTTGCGCGCCGACTGGCAAGCTCAACTGATCCAGTGCCACAACGATTTGGGGTTTCAGCACGTGCGTTTTCATGCGCTGCTATCTGGCGAGATGGAAACGCTTATTTGCGAGGAGAACGAACTCCTTTACTCGTTTTTCAACGCCGATCAGATTATGGATTTCGTTCTCTCCATCGGAATGAAGCCGTTTGTGGAGCTGAGCTTCATGCCCGGAACCCTCGCTTCAGGCAACACCACCGTGTTTCGGTACCGAGCCAACGTTACGCCGCCAAAGGATTATAACCAGTGGGCCGTGTTGATCGGCAAGCTGACGGCTCATTGGGTGGACCGCTACGGCGTGAAGGAAGTGCGCGAGTGGTTCTTTGAGGTGTGGAACGAGCCCAATCTGAAAGCGTTTTGGACCGGCACGCAGCAAGACTACTTCAAGCTTTACCGCGTGACCGCCGAGGCAATTAAGAGTGTAGATCCTTTGCTCAAAGTCGGCGGACCGGTCAGCGCGAAGAATGCCTGGATTCCCGAGTTTGTTGATTTCTGCAAGCAGAAAAAAGTGCCCGTTGATTTTGTAAGCACGCATCACTACCCCACGGACGCCTTCGGAAAAATTGGCGCGGACACGCTCACTCAATTGCAGAACGCGCCCCGCGGCGTCATGCGCGAGGACGCGGTCAAAGTCCGCGATCAAGCTTGCGGCTTGCCGGTGTATTACACGGAATGGAATATCTCATCGAATCCGCGCGACCCGCTGCATGACGAGCCCTTCACTGCGGCCCTGGCCTCCAAGATCGTCATGGAAGCGTCGGGGCTGGTTTTGGGTTACAGCTTCTGGACCTTCAGCGATATTTTCGCCGAGAACTATTTCCCGTCCGTCCCATTTCAGGGCGGTTTTGGCCTGTTGACCATTCATGGGATTCCGAAGCCGGTGTACCGCGCCTTCGAGCTGTTGCATCATCTTGGCACCGAATCACTCGTCGTCGAAGGAAGCCATGAAACCGTGAATGCGTGGGTGGTTCGGAAGAAAAACGCCGCCACAATCCTGCTGACGAATCACGCCATGCCGCGGCATCCCATTCAGACGGAATTGTTGAATCTGCGCATCGCAAACGCGCCGGAGCCTCGCGTCGGTTACATCGAAAGAATCGATGAAGATCACGCCAACCCGCGGCAACTGTGGCAGGCCATGGGCGAACCGCTTTATCTGAATGCGCTGCAAGTGGAGCAGCTGAAGGCCGCTTCATGCCTGGAGAAACAACCTCAACCGTGGAAATACGAACAGCAGAACATAGATCTGTCCATCTCGCTGCCGCCTCATGCAGTCGCGGCCATCACCATCGAGTTCGCTTGAACGCAGATCAACCAATGCCAGTAAACCCGCCGCTCGGTTCGCAAAATCCGTCCGACGACGCCATGCTGCACCAGCTTCAGAAACAAACCTTCGATTATTTCCTGCATGAAGCGAATTTGGAGAATGGCCTGGTACGAGACAAGACCAAAGCGGATTGGCCCGCGAGCATCGCCGCCACCGGATTGGGCTTGGCTTCTTACCCCATCGGCGTGGAGCGCTCTTTCCTCACTCGCGACGATGCGATCAAAAGAACGCTCGCGACACTAAGGTTTTTCTCACACAGCCCGCAAGGCCCCGAGCCGGATGCCACCGGATATCGCGGATTTTATTATCACTTTCTTGACATGAACACAGGCCGCCGCGCGTGGAAGTGCGAGCTTTCTACCGTTGATTCCACGTTTCTTTTTGCCGGCGCCCTGACAGCAGCCATGTATTTCGACCGCGATACGCCGGAGGAGCGCGAAATCCGCGAGCTTGCTGACGCGATGTACCGCCGCGTGGATTGGCAATGGGCTCAGAACAAAGGCCCCACGGTCTGCCAGGGCTGGAGACCGGAAAGCGGATTCTTGGATTATCGTTGGCAAGGATATGACGAAGCTTTGCTGCTGTACGTGCTGGCCCTCGGGTCTCCGACGCACCCGCCGGTCGGCGAAAGCTACCCGGCATGGAGCGCATCCTACGAGTGGAAAAAGGTCTACGACATTGAATTTCTGTATGCCGGACCGCTCTTCATCCACCAACTCTCGCACTTGTGGCTGGATTTGCGCGGCATCCAGGACGATTTCATGCGGGAGAAGGGCATCGACTATTTCGAGAATAGCCGTCGCGCGACGCTAGTGCAGCAACAGTATGCGATTCGCAACCCCCATCGATTCGCGCATTACGGCGAATACTGTTGGGGATTTACCGCGAGCGATGGGCCCGGCCCCGCAACCCTCCGCGTGGATGGGGTCGAGCGGGAATTTTTCGATTATGTGGCTCGTGGTGCGCCCTATGGCCCCGACGATGGCACCATCGCGCCTTGGGTCGTGGTGACATCGCTTCCATTCGCGCCGGAGATCGTCGTGCCCACCATCCAGCACTTTAATGAGTTGCGCTTGCGCGAAAAGAACCGATACGGCTTCAAGGCTACGTTTAACGCCACGTTCCCGCACAAAGGCGGAAGGCCCCACGGCTGGGTCACGCCCTGGCACTTTGGATTGGATCAGGGACCAATCGTAATGATGATAGAAAACTATCGAACCGGTTTTCTGTGGCGATTAATGCGCCAGTGTCCGTACATCGTTGCGGGACTCCAGCGCGCCGGCTTTCGCAACGGGTGGCTTTGAGGAAAATCAGTGGCGAAATACCGGTGTGGTAAGGAGCTGGCGCCCGGCGCCGCCCGCGCCCCTATATCCCAAAAACATACTTGCATCTAAGATAACCGTGCTAGAGTTTATAGGCTTCAAGAGCGGACGGGCTGAAGTTGCGCCGTTCTTAAAGTTTCCCCCATGCGAAGCCCCTGGAATCTCGAAATGGAGGTCTCGCGTTGAAGACGTACAATCTATCGATGCTCCCGCGAAAGGCATTCAGCCTTTTGCTTTCGATTTTGGCCAGCGCCATTTTCGGCGCGGCGCTGACGGGCTGCGGTTCAGGCTCGCACATGGCAGGTCCGCCTCCGCCGGTTGGAAACACAAAAGTCGTCCTGCTGCTGACCAGCACGGCAAACGACCAGTTGGCCATTTTTGACTTATCGCTGGTGAGTGTCGCGCTTAACGACAGCACGGGCAAATCCACTCCCATTTTCACTAGCACGAACCCACAAATCGGCGCGGGGATCGAATGGATGCATCTGAACGGCGCCGCCGAACCTCTCGTGACTGCCACTCTGCCTCAAGGAACCTACACCGCAGCGACGGTCACCGCTGCCGGGTGTGCTTTCACCGATGTTACTTTTGCCGCTCCGGATCTCACCACCGCGACGTATGACGAGGGACTGTGTGGCCAGGGCACAGGGGTTACAACCGTCAACCTGCCCAGCCCAATCGTGGTCGCTGGCTCCGTGATGGCCCTGTCTTTGAATCTGCAAGTGCCGCAGTCCTTTACGCTAGACGGAACGGGTGCTACCGCAACCTACACTGTATCTCCCACGTTCAATCTCACTCCCGTGTCGATCGCGGCTGAGCCCACGGATGAACTGAACGGCAAAGTGATCGATGTTGCCGGGCAGGTGTTCTCTCTCAACATGAAAGCCAACAGCTTCACTGCGCGGACCGCGGACGGCATCCCGTTGACGCTCGGTACCAACACGAGCACAATTTTTCAGGGAATAAGCGCCTTCTCCTCGCTCTCCACAAACCTGCTCGTGCACTTTGACGCTGCGATTCAGTCTGACGGATCGTGGCTGGCTACGCGTGTTGAAGTGGACGATGCCGCCGCAACGCAAGAGTCGATTGGCCCATTTAGCATACCCGCCGGCCCTGCCGGTGGGTTCGTTACGCTGCTGTTTCAATCGAATGGCTGCGCGACGAGCGGAGCTCCGTTTTGCAACAATCTCTTTCAGTTCGACAGCAATACCGCGTTCAACATTTCCCAGCAGTTTTCCAATGTGTCGAGCCTTCCTTTCCCCGCCACCTTCAACAGCGCCAACTTTCTTCAGGGCCAGAATATATCCGCGTTTACTTCCGGAGCGGTGAACGGGGACGGTATCCCGATCCCAAACATGATTACGCTCGTGCCGCAAACTGTTAACGGCACGGTTACGGCGATTTCAAACGATGCCGAGTTTAGGGTGTATACCGTCACGCTCGCGCCCTACGATTTGTTTCCGATTCTCCAAATGTACGCGTTCGACCTGCCGTTTCCACATCTGGCGGACCCAACCACCATCGTCGTCTACGCGGACTCCAGCGCGATATTTCTGAATTCGGGCGGCATGGTCAATGTGGGGAGCCTCGAGCGCTTCAAAGGCCTGGTCTTCTTCGATAACGGCACAATGCGCATGGACTGCAGCGAAATCTACGACGGCGTGACCGAATAAGCCTTCCCGCGGCGGTCAGCGCGATGTTTCGGCGCGCGGCGTCAGCCATCCTGTGATGCGATTTCTGCGCGTATTCCGAAACCGCACCCAACATTTCCGCGTTCGCCACCGGCACATGCCGTTCGAGAAAGCTGTTCCCGTCGCCTCCCGCACGCGCTCCGCAATGTTTCCAGCTCGGCAATAGCAAGAGTAGCAAAGTACTATGGCCGATTTTGTGCCCCGGGAACAAAATCACTAAATCGTAGTTTGTCGGGGGCGGGGCTTGGGGGAAAAGTTTCAGCAGACAACTTCGGTGCCGGCACCAACGCAACCGTTGGTGGACGCGCTCGATCCATCCGCGCAAGATTCAGCAACGCAATCACTGGATTCCGTAACGCGATCGATTGTTTCACCGGCAGCGCTATCAGCGGAGGCACCTGCATCGCAGGGTCGCGCTGTTTCTGCCGACGAAATTCCGATCGGAGTGCTCGAGGTTCCCGTCGGCGTGTGGGGATCGCGGCGCGGCGCATCCGTTTCCGGCCAGGCGGCGCGGGTTGAAGTATTCGCGGAGGAAACCTGCACCGTCATCGTCTTTCCCTACGGCGCGGTGATTCGCTTGTCCGCCGCGGTTGCTCCGGGCCAAATGATGATGCTGACGAATCGCGAGACGCAGCAGGTGACCGCTTGCCGCGTAGTGAAATCCAGAAATTATTCGAACGTGAAAGGCTATGCCGAGATTGAGTTCTTCCGCTCCACAAAGGGTTTTTGGGGCGATTACGCCCCGCAGGGCGTGTTGAAGTTGACCGCGGAAGCACAGGCTGAGGCTGCGGAAAAATCCGCTGACGATTTCTGGGACTACGGTTCCCGGAAGGAAGCGATCTCCGCTCTCGCAGACGCGTGGGCTGCTTCGACGGCCCAAAGCCTGGCGGAGCGCAGCAAGGTAAGTTCCATCGAAAGCCGCGTGACGCAGAGTAATTCCGCGGACAAGCCGTCGCAGCGCGCGACATTGGCAACGGCGCAGCAGCGTCAGCGCGTCGAGTCCGCCAGCGAGCGCTCCTGGATTCGCGAGTTGGTGAGTTCGCTGCCGGGACAAATAACCTCTCCGCCTGGGGCGGACAGAAATCTTTCCCCGCGACGCAGAATGGCTTTCGCCTGGGTCGCTGTGACGTGCCTTTTGCTGGTGGGCGCGGGCGCCACAGGACTTTTCCTCCGGCATCGCGGCGCAGCGCAGCGCGCTGCAGCAACGGAGCCGGCATCGGCGCCCGAAGCGTCCGCAGAGCTGTCAGCAGGGAACACCTCGGCGAGCGCTGAAATCGAGAGCAATTCCACTCCGGCCGCACCCGCGGTGCCTATCGACGCGAAGAGCGAGAATTTTCCCGGCGCTCAATCTCAGGGATTTGCTGATAACGCCCGCGCTTCTCAGCCTTCGGCAAAAATTCTGAGCCTGGGAAAAATTCTGAACGCAAAGCCTCTCGCCGCACCC
>JBEKSN010000045.1:0-21274 GCA_049517055.1 Candidatus Acidiferrales bacterium
GGAGTGCTCGGCGGTCTCGCGGATGGTATCGCCAAGTTGAAGGCGCGCGTCCAGCCAATCACCGATCGATTTGATCAGACGCACGGGCGTATCTCCCGAACGATGTCTGAGGCCTGGCCGGGAGTGGGCATCTCGCCAGCCTTAATCAAGAGCTTCCCACCAGCGACCTTGTAATGGTATTCGAACAATCCGCGTTCCGGAGGGCCGGAGGCGCGGGAGCCATCCTGGTAGTAGGCTCCGCCATGGCAGGGGCACAGGAACAGGTTAGATTGCGGGAACCAGCGAACAGGACATCCGAGGTGCGCGCAGTTAATCGCAAAAACCTGGAAGGTTTGTCCATCCACATTTCGGACCCAGCAGGCGATATCTGCCGTTTCCCCATCCGTTGGACTCACAACAGGGTCTCGATACGTGGCAAGCCGAGTCTGACCCGAAGGAAACTGTTCGAGACTGCCGAGGGGAACCCAGGCGTCATAACTTCCTTTCCGCTCGTGAGCAACCGGAGAGAGAAGGTAGCGCACAATCGGCACACCTAGAATCACCGCAACGATGCCGTTCAAGAAAATCCCGATCTTCATGAAAAGATCGCGTCTGCTTAAACCTGCTGGAAGAGTCATCGAACTTCTCCCGTCGATTTGGCGGTGTTCAAATAAGGCTGGCCCGGGAATTTCGGCCGCTGGGAGGCGAGCCAAGCCACGACGTCAGATACATCTTGTGCGGACATTGGCTTCCCCGGAATATCTCCGCGCCAGTCCGGAGCACCCAGTTCTGGCCGTCCCACAATTACAATGGTGCGAAGCTCTTGATCGTTTAATAGAGCAAGGAACGATCCATTCACGATGGAACCTGCCTTTTGGCCTCCGAGGCCGCCGTCGCCATGACAGGAAGAGCAATAGGCGGAATAAGTTTTCGATCCGCGCGAGGCATCACCCGGCTCGGAAGAAGAGTACGGTGGCGGGTTCGCTCCTTGCAAAACATCTGGCTTGGACCAACGTTCGCGAATCCCATGCACTATCGCATCAACCTGTTTGTCAGTAAGCATGCCTCCGGCGCTCTGCGCAAAAGCAGGCATCGAGGTTCCGGGAATTCCATTCGTCGCCGCTCCATGTAGCACCGCGTCATCCGCAATCGCCAAGTACACAGGATCGCCGAGTGGGATTGCAGCTCCACCCTTCCCTTCCGACCCGTGACAACCCGAGCAGTTCTGCGCATACAGAATGTTGAAATCTGAAACCTCGCTAGGAACGATCGGAACATCCCCCGGAGTCGGCCGCCCGGGTGCGTCAGCACATCCGCACAAACCAAGTGCGGAGATGCCTACGGCGAGGATGAGCGGAGGAATCCTCATCGCGACCCGTCGCTCTCCGGCTTTTCTTTCGTGATGCCCGGCCCTTCGAAACCAGCGCGCATTAAAAACGGTACGAACTGGCGGATGCGCACGCGCTGCTGGCGCACTACGACCAACCCCGCGATGATACCGAAGGCAAATTGCGAAGCAATGAACCACCGCCAATCAATGACCTTATTCAGCAAGGGATTTAGAAGTCCCAGGACGCTGTAGAGCAATCCGGTCCAGAGAATCGGCGCTATCACGCCTCCCAGAAGAATTGGGCGGCGAGGAAACATCGGCAGCATGGCTCCGTACAGCAGGCCCACTAATAGGGACGTGAGTAGATGAATGAAGCTCGCCACCATGAAACTGCCAAGGTGAAACCCGTTCAGCGTCGCCAGCGTTAACTGCAGCGACTGTCCGTAGATCGTCGCGGCCAGCAGGTTGATCGGATACCAAATGCTCCGTTGCTTGAGAACACCGTAGAGGCACGCGAGTACAGCCATGGCCACGCTGCCCGCCAGGCCACCCTTAATTCCCGCGGACACCGGATATGTCTCAAGTGGAAGCAGAGCTCGCGGAAGCTCGGGTGCTACCGGCAACCTTTCGACTTCACGCCGCGGAGTGGTGATCACGGACACTTCCGCTTTGACTTCGACCGTCTCCTCCTTTTCGTCGGGAAGCACGTCCTGGAACCAACCGATACATCCGGTCACAGCCAGAATCGCTCCGAGAATGCTGACCGAAGGACTCGTGAGCAGTCCGGCAAAGAGCAGCGTAATGCCGAAGGCAAAAACGATGGGCCAAGCTGTCGGCGCCGGCAGCTTGATCGTGCCTGGAATGGCTTCGGGTGCTTCCGTTCGTGAATCAGAGCGATGCATGCGACTTGGTCTTCCTCAGCGACCGATAAAGTAGACCACGGTGAATACAATGACCCAGACCACATCAACGAAATGCCAATACAACGAAAAGACGTCCAACCGCTCGCTATGCTCCGGCTTCACTTTGCCTAGAAGAGTGAAAATCATGGCGAGAGCGATAGCGAGCAGACCTACGGTGACGTGAAAAGCATGGAGTCCCACGAGCGAGTAATACGTTGTGCCAAAAAGATTTGTGCTGATGGTGAAACCTTTTTCGTAAATCAGGTGATGCCATTCGCGCCCCGTTGCCAGCAGAAAAATCGCGCCCAGAGCCATCGTTATGAACCACCATAATCCGAACACGCCGACCTTTGCCTTCCGCAGAGCCCTAACGGCTAAATGAATCGTCAGACTGCTGGAGAGCAGGCAGACCGTGCTAAAGATGGGTAGCTCGAGCAAATCCTTTGGCGTGGGGCCCGACAGGCTTTTCCCGATATAGTAAATGTAAGCGACCACAAAAATGGTGAAGACCGCAGATTCAGCGGCAATCAGGGAAAACATTCCCACGCGCCCACGCGAGGGAAGAACCCAAGCGGACTCATTCGACGATCGTGATAATGTCGCGCTGCTCAATCGAGTTCTCCCGCCTTATTCATACTTCCAATCCGGATCTTCAGGGTGCTTGATGTCCCAGAGCGGACGCCTGCTTTCGACCACAGGGATCTTTGCAAAATTGTAATCCGGGGGAGGCGAAGCCGTGGACCACTCCAGCGTCCACGCGTCCCAGGGATCATTCCCGGCAGGTTCTCCTCTTAAGAGTGACCACAAAAGATTGGCGACAAAAACGAGCACGCCGGCAATCTGAAAGAACACGCCGATCGTGATGATCAGGTTCCAGATATCCCACCCGCGCCCAGGCTCGTAGGTGTAGATCCGGCGAGGCATCCCCAACATTCCGGGGATGTGCATGAAATCAAAAGTCAGATGAAAACCGATCAAGAAGAGCCAGAAGTGCCATTTGGCGAGCGCCTCGTTGTACATGCGCCCGCTCATTTTTGGAAACCAGTAGTAGAAAGCTCCGAAAATGGTAAAGAGAATTCCCCCCACGATGACGTAATGAAAATGCGCCACAACAAAATAAGAGTTGCTGAGTTGCCAGTTAAACGGGGAAGCTCCCAGCATAATTCCGGTTAAGCCTGCGATCAGGAATTGGAACAAGAAACCAATGCAGAAAAGCATGGGCGCCCTGAACTGGATCTTGCCGCCCCACATCGTCCCGATCCAGTTGAAAATCTTGATCCCCGTGGGAACAGCGATGACCATCGTAGTGGCCGTAAAGAAAGCGTTTCCGTAAGAGGACATCCCGACTGTGAACATGTGGTGAGCCCAGACGCTCATGCTTATGAACCCGATAGCCACAGTCGCGCCCACCATCACTGGATATCCGAAGATGGGCTTGCGGGAAAAAACCGGAATGATTTCGGAAGCAAACGCGAAGCACGGAATAATCAGGACATAGACCTCTGGGTGACCGAAAATCCAGAAGAAGTGCATCCAGAGGACGGCGGCTCCGCCGGCCTGCGTGTCGAAGAAGTGGCCGCCGAGGTAGCGATCGATTGAAAGCATGATCTGGGCCGCTGTGAGGGGCGATACGGCCAGGATGACCAACCCACCCGTGACCAGATTTAGCCACGCCAGCAGCGGCATTTTCCCCAGAGTCATCCCCGGGCAGCGCATGCACAAAATAGTTGTGATGAAATTGACCGCGGTTCCGATGCTACCGATACCGGAGACCAGAATGGCCAGCGTCCAGAAATCGGTGCTATGCCCGGGCGAGAATGCGCGGGAAGTGAGTGGCGCATAGGCGAACCACCCCACGTCCGGCGCATTGCCGGCGCCGTAAAGTCCGTTCCCACCGATAAAACTGAAGTACAAAAGCAGACCGCCGAAAGCGGTCATCCAAAAGCTGAAGGCATTCAACCGCGGAAAGGCCATATCGCGAGTACCAATCATCAAGGGAATTAAGTAGGTGCCGAAGCCGAAGAGGATCGGCATGGCCACGAAAAAGATCATCGTGGTGCCGTGCATCGTGAACATGCGGTTGAAAACCTGTGGCGAAACGAAATGGTTATGCGGAACGATGAGTTGTATGCGCATGATCGTCGCTTCGACGCCGCCGATGACGAGCATCAAAAGCGAGTAGAGGATGTAAAGAATCCCGAGCTTCTTGTGATCGACGGTGACAACCCAATCGTGCAGCCTCTCGCCGATCGGTCGTGCGTCGGCGTCGGCTATCCCGAGCGCGATGGTGTCTGAGGCCATAGCTATTTCCTCGCTCTTATCGCAGTGTCACAAGGTATGCGGTGAGCGCGTCCAAATCCTTTTCATCCAACTTCATCGCGGGCATTAATGAGCCTGGCTTGATGGAGTCGGGATTTTGAATCCACATCTTGAGTTGTTCGGGAGTGTTCGGTGCGGCGCCTGACGCGATCGTATCGCGACTCATCAAATGAGTCAGATCCGGTCCGAAATGCCCGTCCGCTACGGTTCCCGAAATAGCGTGACAGTTTATGCAGGCGGTGGTCTCAAATATCTGGCGTCCTTCCTCCGCCGTGGCATTAATCACGGCCGGCTTTTTTTCTTCCCGCACCCACTCGTCAAACTGTTCGCGCGAATCAACGTAAACGCGCAACAGCATTTTGGCGTGCTGCGTGCCGCAATACTGCGCGCATTGACCGAGATAGAGTCCCGTCTCGTGGGGATCGATCCACGTGTGGTTCTCGCGGTTTGGAATCAGGTCCGTCTTTCCCGCAAGACGTGGCACCCAAAAGCTGTGGTCGGTATCAGCCGAAAGCAAGGTAATGAAAGTGGGTGAGGGATTCGATGAATCGCTCACCGGGACGTGCAGTTCGTTCGCAGTAACCACGCCTAGAGCGGGATAACGAAATTCCCACCAGAACTGATGGCCGATGGCGATAACTTCGATCGTCCCGGGAGGTTTGGGGGCATCCTGAATAGAATGGATAACGCGCGCAGTAGCGAGAAACAGCACCAACACGATCAGGACAGGAATCACGGTCCAGGCGAGTTCCACCTGATTGCTGCCATACACTTGCGGAGGCTCGCGGCCATCGTCGCCGTCGCGCCTGCGGTACTTCGCGACGGAATACACTAGCAGGCTAAAGACAATCAAAAAAATGAGACCGGTAATTGTCAGAACCAATAGCGACAAACGAAAGATCGAGTCTGCAGGCGTTGACTGCGGCTTGAAGATGCTGGGAATTTGAGAGGCATTTGGGGAAGAGCCGAAGCAGAGCGTAGCGGCAAGCAAGAAGCCCGCAAGTAGTACAGCGATACCTGCTATCTTTCTCCCAAGGCTGCGAGTTTGCTCGCTCGGTTTCATTTGGTTCGTGCCGGTGCCCGGCCGTCTGCCGTTGCCGCCTGCGCAACCTTCTCGCCTTCCAGACCTGTGGTGGACAATCCTAATAGCATGCTCGCGCGCTCCAGTTCAAGTTCTTCAACCGAGCGCTTGCCGGCCTCTTTCAAAACACCGTCTGATTGCTCGCCACTCGATTACTCGCCATACTTTGCTCACGCTGTGCAGCTCGCCGTTCAATTGGGGTAAGGCACGCGCAGCAGGGTGCCTGAAGTAGACGGCAAAACGTAGCGGATGCCGGCATAGACCATGCTGAGATGCGCATCCTTAGGATCATCCGGAGCCACAAACCAGGGAGCGCGAGTGAGATAGGAATACTGTGTGTAATACTGCAGCGCGCCATGTCTCTCGCTCTTCCAGAAAGTCAGCAACCAATCGAACGTGATCTGCTGGATGGCACGATTGTTTGTATTAGGTGAACTGGGACCGCCGTAACCGATAATCGTGCCGGGGTTGGTGGTATTCGTCGTGTCGGGGAAGAAATTGCGTCCGTAATAGTCTGCGCCGTAATAAACGGCGAATGCCTGCTTTTGGCTTGCTCTCCACTCGATGCCCGCGGAAGCCGCTCCAGCGTGCACCATGGAAAGGTTCACGTCTGTACCATTAAAGTTAGGGCGAACCACGAGTTCCGGCCCCGTTCCTACCAAATAGTGAGCGCCACCGTCGCTCCAAAAAGCATTTGCGAGGACAACGAGCTTATTGGGAATCAATTCGTAGTTCATGGCGACTTGCCCACCACCACCGAATGCGCTGTGCGAGTTGAACGAAGTCGATCCACTGGGCATCACCGACGCGTGCGCGCCGGTAAGAAATCCCGTAAGTTCCGCGTGAAAGTGTCTGCCGAAGAGACCTGTGTCGTAGGTGGTTTTGGCAATAACGTCCGGCATAAGATTCGCCGCTCCCGCGTTGGCGTTGTTATCGAACTGCGAGCCGATCGCGGTGAACTGTGACGGGAGAGCGACATAGTTGCCGATAAATTGGTTGGAGTTTTCGATACCTACGCCGATGGCCCAATGGTCGTTGACGTGGTAAGCGGCGCGTAATTCGGCCGCGCGCGTATAAGGCACTCCCACGCCGAGGTTTTGATCCTCGTTGTAGGTGATGGCCAAATCGGAGGGTAGTGGGCCGATGCCATTACGGTTCGGCGTCAGCCAGCTCCAGGTTTGTCCGCCTAGAAACTCCCACTTGCCCCGCTTTACGTATCCAAAGTAAAGCCGCAAGCGGTTCGTAACACCATTCACACTCTGATACACGCCGGGAGCGTTGTTCCCGCTGAAATCGGCCTCGACGTAGGCCATGATGTTATAGCCTCTGAAATTGTCTTCAACCTTGAGGTTGACGCGGGAGAACTGCGCCGTCGTGCGGAATTCAGTGTCACGTCCTGGAGCGGTGTTGCTGAAAGGTATGCCGGCGAAATCGGTGGCGATATTGCTCTGCGTGTTTGTAGTTCGAAATATATTCTCGAAATCGACGAATCCTCCGGGGGTCAGAACAGCATCGCCGAATTTGAAGGACCCTAGCGGAGCTTGCTGTTCACCCTGCTGCGTCTGCTGATTGAGCGGCGTCGGATTGGGCCGAGCTACCTCGGCAACGGATGCCAGCGCGCCACCAGCGGTGCCCGATTGGTCGCCTTTCAATTGCGTTTTCAGGAGTTGGATTTCTTGCTGTTGTGCAGCTACTTGCTGCTGGGTACGCAAAAGTGCGTCGCGGAGAGCGTCCAACTGAGCGCTAACGTCCGAGGTGTTCGTAGAAGAATCGGCCGGGCGCGCGGCGGTCTGGCCAAACGCAAGGCCAGGTACCATCAACAAGAGCCATACGGTTCGTGAAAGGTTTCGCATCGTAAACCTCGCTCGCCTAAAGTCGTCACCTACACCAGCCCCCGGGATTGCAGTCCGATGAAGATTGCCCCGGCAAAAGCGGCCTCAACAATCTCGAATATCGGTCTAGAGCGAGTCCAGTGCCTCGCCGGCATGTCGAATATTGCCCTCGATTGTGTCCACTACTTCCTCGATGTTCCCGGAGAGAATCAGCTTGCCCATGGCCAGCGCGAAGCCCACGGCTTGCGACCGGTCGGCATGAGAAGGAATCGAAAGAGCATTTGCATCCGTCACCACATCGATGAGCGCGGGCCCCGAATGCTGCAGAGCCTTCTTGATGCCCGAGGTCAAATCCGCGGGGTTTTCGATTCTTACACCCATTATGCCGATGGCTTCGGCGAGCTTCGCGAAGTTTGGATTCTTCAGGTCCGTTTGATAGTCCGGTAATCCCGCGGTTTCCATCTCCAGCTTCACCATTCCCAAGGCGCTGTTGTCGAAAACCACCATTTTGATCGGAAGGTTGTACTGCGTCACGGTCAGGATGTCGCCGAGGCTCATCGCAAAACCGCCGTCGCCGCACATCGCAATGACCTGGCGTCCGGGAAAGGCGCATTGAGCGCCAATAGACTGGGGGAGCGCGTTTGCCATGGACCCGTGGTTGAAGGACCCGATTATGCGCCGGTCCTTGGTCGCCTTGATATGCCGGGCGGACCAGACGTTGCACATACCGGTGTCGGCTGTAAAGATCGCGTCGGGCGCCGCAAACTCACTCAGCGCCGCTGCCACCGGCTCCGGGTGCATAGGCGTGCGTTTTCCCACGTGGTCAACGTACACATTCATCTTTCGAATCTTCTCTTTGTGTTTGCGGATCGTGGTTTCCAGATACTCTCGGTCCGACTTTGCGTCCAACATCGGCATCAGCGCTTGCAACGTTTCGCGCACATCGCCCCAAATTCCGAGATCGAGTCTGCTTCGCCTTCCCAAACGGTCAACCCGGATGTCGATTTGCGCGATCTTGCACTTCGTCGGCAGGAATTTGTCGTATGGAAAATCAGTACCCAGGAGGATCAGAAGGTCGCATTCGTGGATCGCCTCGTAAGCCATCCCGAAACCAATCAAACCGGTCATGCCCATGTCATAAGGATTGTCGTATTCGACGAACGGCTTTCCTCGGTAGGTATGCGCAGCCGGAGCTTTCACTTTCTCCGCGAGAGCGACGACCTCATCGTGAGCGTTTTCGCATCCAATTCCGCAGAAGAGCGCCACTTTCTTACTGGAGTTGATCAGCTCCGCCAAACGCGCCAGGTCCTTTTCACCGGGACGGATGCTCGGCCTGCGACCGACGAGAGAACGGGGTGTCCCCTCGGCAGGCATGTCCGCACCACCTACGTCGCCGGGCAGCACGATCACGCCTACCCCGCCTTTTCCGAGTGCGCTTTGCATCGCGATGTGAAGCACGCGCTCGAACTGCTTCGGGTTCGAAATCAGCTCGCAATAGTGGCTGCATTCCTTGAACAGGATTTCCGGGTGGGTCTCCTGAAAATATCCGGTGCCAATCTCACTGGTGGGAATATGCGACGCGATCGCAAGCACCGGAGCATTGCTTCGATGAGCGTCGAACAGTCCGTTGATCAGGTGCAGGTTGCCGGGGCCGCAGCTCCCCCCGCAGCAGGCGAGCTTGCCGGTGAGCTGTGCCTCCGCGCCGGCCGCATACGCGCCGGCTTCTTCGTGGCGCACGTGGATCCATTTAACTTTGCTGTTCAGCCGAAGCGCATCTGTCACCGGATTCAGGCTGTCGCCCACTACCCCGTAAATCCTTTCCACACCCGCTTCGGCAAGTCTGCGAATCAGTTCGTCCGCAACTCTATGTGGCATTTTTTCTGCCTCCCTATTTGTCTCTGTATTCCTGAAACGAGATGAATTCGATTTAGAGCGCCAACATCACCTTCAATCCATGCCGCAATTTGCAGCTATTTCGATTGCACCTGCGCGTGCGCGGCTGGTCCCGTCTCGCGGAGGAAAAAACTCACCACGATCGCGGCCGCACAGCATGCAATCCAAAAAAATGCGCCCTTCTGAAAATGCAGGTGCAGGTCTGTCGCGGTTCCGATGCCTTTACCGATATGCTTTGCATAAACTGGCCCAAGGAATGCGGTAATCGCAAAGACGAGGAAATTAATGCCGCCAGTCGCGCTGCCCTTCACATTGTCTGGATTGACTTCTTTGATGACGCTGTAAGGAATCATCGCCGCGCCCGATGCGACTCCGAATATAAACATGGCGACGTGCGGTGGAATTGGGAAGGGTTTGAGCGCGAGCTGGAGGCCGGCCAGAATCATGACCGTCGCGCTCCCCATGATCACCGGCTTTCGCCTTCCTATGCGGTCCGAAAGCCATCCAAGCAGCGGACATCCAAAAACCCAGCCGAGGGGGACCATCGAGGCGACCAGTACTGCGTTGTGGTAGGAGAATTGCAGATCTTTTTGAAACGAGGCTACGCCCCAAATCATGTCTCCAATCGTGGTGGGTGCGAACAACAGTCCGGCAATTACCCCGCAGAGATACGACTGGGGATTCGAGAAAACAATTTTGTACGGCGTCAGGACTGAACCAGCGCCTCCTTCTTGCGCGTGGGATACAGACTGCTCCTTAGGAATCGCCAAGTACAAGAACACTGCGACCGCGAGGATGATGACTCCGAAACCGACCCAGATTGCGTGGACCTCCAGTCCATGTTCGATCATCGGTCCGATAGCGAACTGGCCCGCGGAACCGCCTAGCATTCCAACGCATTGCGTGGCTCCAATTGCCGTTGCAAGGTAGCGCGCGGAGAATCCGTGTGCGGCGAGGTAAACGGCGCCCGTGAACGCGAAGGCTGAGCCTGCCCCTTGGAGCAATCGCCCAACATCACCTGCCACCACGGAGCCTCCGCTAAAGAAGAGGCATCCGATACCCAAGATGGCAGCGCCAACCGGAACAGTCCGCTTGGCTCCCAAACGATCAAGAGCCGCTCCGGCGACCAAGCTCATTGTGGAATAGGTGTAGTAGTAGGCCCCCAGAATCGCACTGAGGCCGAGCGCCGTGGTGTGAAATGAGTTTTCCAGCTCTGGAATCATCACGGCTGGACTTGACCTCACTGCATACTCCAGGAAATAGAAAAGCACCGTGAAAACCCAAGCAATGACAAATGCACGCGTCTGGGTCCCGGTCTGTTTTTGGTCCAATGCAACTGTGGCCATGGTTCTGCGACACCTCGCTCTGCAACGAGAAGAAAGGAATCGTCCGACAGGGGCGATTCCTTGGTCGATCTCCTCGGCGCCTTGCCCACCGCGACGCGTAAACGCATCGCAGCAGGTCATTAGGCATTTCATCGCCCAATTAATCGTACGTTTAGCGGCTGAAAAACAATGGCTTAGCTTCCCTTCGCGGAAATGCGACAAGACTTTGCTGTCAGCATGTTCACGCGTGCGCAGATATTGACACCGGCCCAATTTCTTCTGCCTGGGTTGCACGCTTCGATCGGTTTGCGGTGGGAAATGCCCGGAATAATTGATGCGTTTAATTCGAGGCAAGCGAGTCACGAGCGTGCTTAAGCAAGCGCCGGACGAATATTGGTTTTCCGAGTTCAGAGTTCTATGGATTTAAGGAGTGCGCCCGATGGCGTGGATCATTTCGTCTCTCGCCTGGACGTATTCAAGCTGAGACCGAAGCAGCAAGGCCTTAGCGTCGAATTCCTGAGCGATAGCGGCATCGGCCTGCGATGGGAGAGCCTCACCTCTTTCGAGCTGTTGTGCAGCAACCCGGCTCGATTCCGTCCGTAGCGTAAGAATCTGTTGTGACACCTCGATCATTTCTTTCGTCCGTGCCAATTTGTTAGCGGCAGTCTCAACCTTGCGCTCAACCTCGTCCGTTATCCGAGCGAGGTTTTCGCGCGCTACTCCGAGACCAGCGTTGCTTTCGCCCAGCTTGGCCTTTCGTCGCCCCCCATCGAACAAATCGTAGGTCAACTCCGCTCCGAAAGTTCCAAAGTTGCGGGCGAGGAAAGGGACATTGTCCTGGTAACTGTACCGGGCAATAGCCGAGACATCCGGGAAGTAATCTGCCTTTGACAGGCGAACGCCCGCCGACGCTTTCTCCACTTCGGCCTTTGCCGCAAGAATTTCCGGGTGCGATGCCAACGCAGTACTGACGCACTCCTCCCGACGGCAAGGTTCCTGGAC
The DNA here is from genome assembly GCA_049517055.1 of Candidatus Acidiferrales bacterium. GTDB lineage: Bacteria > Acidobacteriota > Terriglobia > Acidiferrales > UBA7541 > Palsa-295. Next base: position 11,664 of record JBEKSN010000045.1, read on the forward strand.
CTCGGGGACGGTGGGATCGAGTTCGAGTTGCGTAGTTACTGGTAATCCCAGCACATCGTTCAACTGCATGGTCAGGTCAGAAAGTTGCAGTTCCATGGTGAGCAAGTCCTGCTTAGCTTCGAGAGTTTGCGCTCGGCTGTCGATAAGTTGTTCGTCGAGCGTGCTGCCATACTTCACCTGCTGCGCGCGTTCACTCTCCATCTCCAGAGCAGCGCGGATTTTCGCTTCCGTTGCGCTCTTGTGCACCTGCGTCACCAAAATTTGGTAATAAATCTCATGAACCCGCAATGCGACGTCGTTTTCAGTCGCCTTCTCGTTCGCCCGGGTTGCGTCCAAGTCAGCGCGGGCGAGGTCATTTGACGGTTTGACTCTTGTGAACAACTGAGTGAGCGGCTGCACTAGGCCCGTTCCACTCGTGATAAAAGTTTTCTCACCCTGATTCAGAATCGCCGGCACCGATGGAATTGGTGTGCCACCTACAGTGCCTAGGCTCCCAGCAGGAATTGCAATGAACTGTGTATCCGTAACACGTAAAACCCGGCTCTCGTTCGTTATGGTTGGGAAATATCCGCTCCGGGCAGCCTCCTTCGCATGCTGCTTCACTTGCACTTCGAGCCCAGCGATTCGCACCACATGGTTATTCTTCAGCGCCAACTGCACTGCTTCAGGAAGAGTAATTTTCCGGGGAGCCGGTTCCGCGTTCTGCGCTCGAGCGCAAAGAGGGAAACTAACTGCAAATAGTGCGATGCCCAGACCACTACAGCGGAATCTCATTACCTCTCCCCCTTCACCGCAGCCTGTTCCTGTTGAATCCCGCTGAGGTCGCCATATTTCAGCGGCGGCTCTCGCAAGAGAGCTACCAGCACCAAAGCGACTACGGAGGCCCACGCGACCAAGTAGAATCCGTCGATCAAACTCAGCGTATAGGCTTGAAGACGAAGCCGCCCTCCCACCGCATCCAGGGCACGACCTGTCGCTTCAGCCAAGCCCGTTGACTTGGCATAGAAACCTCCCGTCATTTGGCGCACGCTTCCGTCGGTGATCCAGCTTCCATGCTGTACATGCAACCCCAGCATGTTCGAATGAAACTTTTCCCGCTCAGCAATGAACCGCCCCATAAGGACCGCTCCGAGTGTTCCTCCGAAAAGTCGAATGGTATGAAAGAAGGCAGAAAATGTGAGAATCCGCTGAGGCTTCACCAACCCGCCCGAGAAAAGTCCCTGCAAAATGATCGCTGAGACTAAACCGATGAACGCAAAGCATTGCCCAAAGCCCATTAGAAATTCGGTTCGGTAAAAATTCGCTGCCGCCCAAGCGCTGGTCATTTCAGCGTTCATGAGAGAAGCAACCGCCATCGCCACGAATCCCGATGCGAGGAGCAAGCGCGGATCCACATTCGAAAGCAGGAGGAAACCAGCGACAAGCGCGAGAGGAACAAAAGAAGCTGCCGTCCAAATCACCGCCGGCCCGATCTGGTCCGGCTCGAATCCATGGATGGCCAATGCCTGCGGGACCAAGATGATCGTTGTCACTAGAAAAAAACGAAAGAAGAACAGCCCGGCGCCCAGCAGAATCGTGTTCCACTGCTTGAGGTAAGGCATGTCAACAAGAGGATTGGGGCCGAGCAGGCGACGCACGAGAGCGCACAATAAGAGGAACGAGCCACTGGCGAAAAGCGCGACGTACACCCCGGAGTGCCACCAGTCGAGCCTTTCACCCTGCTCGCACGCCGCCAAAATCAATGCAAAACCCGCACTCGCATATAAAAATCCCGCGAAACTTGGCGCCTCGCCATGCTCTTTTGCGGGAGGGGATTTTGGTATTCCCAAGTAGATGAATAACATCATCAGCGGCGTGATCACCGCCGAATTCCAAAATATCCATTCCCAGGAGAGATGATTTCTGTACCAGCCGTAAAGCGATGGGGCGATGTTTACAGCGCCATCCACGAACGAGGCGTAGAGAGCAATCGTGAATGGAAGATAGCGGAGAGGAATGTTGCGCAGAGCGAAAGTGAGCGTCAGGGGATAGAAGGTTCCGGACGCCAATCCCGCCAAGGCCGTCGCGAGAATGAGGAAACTGTAATTATGAATAAAAGGCAAAAAAATACAGAGCACCGTAAAGATCGCCGCGGCCGTCAACAGAATTCGCCGTGGCCCCATTAGCCCGCCCAAGTACACAGTGAATGGGCCGATGAACATCAGGCCGACATCGAAGGCCGTACCGATCCATGCGCTTTGGTCGTAGCTGAATCCCTGGTGGCCCCTCAGGTCGGGAACGCCGAGCGAGATCATTCGGCTCGTGAGAGTGACGACTCCCGCGCCTGTGACGACACCGAGGATTCCAAGCAATGGACTCTTGGAAAGTTCGGCTGGCACGGCTCCGGCAATTCCGCGTGCGAGTTGCGCCGGACTGGGCTGCGACAGGACTATCGAGGAAGCAGACATCCTACGCTCCGATCAGTGGCTCGTCCGGACTGTGGCGATTACGGAAAGTCCGGGGCGCAAGCTGTTCGCAAAGCTCGAATCCTCGAGCGCTATTTTCACGGGAATCCTTTGCACGACCTTGGTGTAATTTCCGGTCGCGTTATCGGGAGCTAGAAGTGCAAACTGCGAACCGCTGGCCGGAGCAATCTCAAGTACTTTGCCGTGGACTACGCGGCCAGGAAATTCGTCAATGCGTATTTCCGCCGCATCGCCAACCTTCACGTTGGTGAGCTGCGTCTCGCGATAGTTCGCCTGAACCCACTTGATGAGCGGAACGAAGGAAATAACTTGCGTTCCCGGCGATACAAGTTGTCCGGGCCGCACCTGCCTCTCACCCACAGTGCCATCACCCGGCGCCTCAATTTTTGTGTAGCCGAGGTTCACTTTTGTGCCGTTCAGCGCCGCTTCTTTTGCATGCTGCTCAGCGATGAGTTGTAGATCTTGCGATTCCAATACCGCTTTCGTGCGCCTCTCGGCTTCCGCCGCGTCTTCGTTGCTGCGGAGCATAGTCTTCGCCTCTTCAAGATCCGCCTGCCGGCTTGCGAGCTGGGCGGCAAACCGCTCGTCATCGGCGACTGCCTGCTCAACTTTCTGCTGCGTGGTCGAACGCGTTTGCAAAAGCGCTTCCTGGCGAACACGCTCGGCGTGCGTGCGCACCACGTCCGCCCGCGCGGCCTCGATACCCGCTTGGGCCGCGACGATCCGTGCCTTTGCCTGATCAATACCGGCGACCGCGCGCTCAATCTTGCTGTCCTGAAGCTCGCGCTGTCGGCGATTGTTCTCGATTGCAGCTTTCGCAGCCTCAACCGCAGCGGTGGCCTGATCCACCTGCGCCCGAAAATCGTCATCGTCCAACGCGACAATCAATTCTCCCTTGCGCACCTGCTGGTAATCCGTGACCTTCACGTCCCGCACGATGCCGGCAACTTTTGTGCTCAGGGGAGTCAGATCGCCGCGAACGTAGGCATCATCTGTGACCTGTTCAACCCGCCCACCCTCCCAGGCGTTCCAGTTCCATGTGATGGTGGCGAGGATCACGGCAGCCAGCAGAACGATCAATACAGGCACTACAAATTTCTGCAATTTTGCTTTAGGCTTTGCCTGAGCTTGCTCTGATTCCGGCGCTCTTGCGGGAGCCGGCGTGCCCCCTGTGGCCATCCTTGACACTCCTTATGGCTGCTTTGCTACTCGCTTTAACGCTTTCTCGTCGTTATTGAGATTTGGTACCATCACTCCGCCACATCGCTTTTAGATTTGGCCCTGCGAGTTCTTCGCTAGTTCAAATTCTCTTTGGAATCCAGGCAGAATTCCTTCCAGGATACTCGTCGCGCGGGTTGCCACGACGCCGAGCAACGCTCCGCCCAGAGCATCTAGATTCTTTCGGGTCGTGGTGGCCAGCTTGCTCGGCGATTGGGCCGAAGTCTTAGAGGTCGGCCTGTCGTATTCGACGGCATCGCCCGACGGTCGCTCCGCATAAACCCTCGCTGGTCCTCGCAGCGCGCTGAACAGCGCTGAGAGGACAACGCCGCCGCCGAACGCAACTGCGAGCATCGTTCCTGGACGTTTTTCAACCTGTGAACGCCAATCGACCGCTGCTTTCGCCCTTTGCTTCAACTCGATCAAGTTATCGCTTAGCTCACTTCGCTTCTGTGCGATTTCCCCTTCTATTTGATTTGTTGTTTCGCCCATCGCACGTCCTCCTCTAACGTTCGAATCGTTTTATCGGGTGCAAAATTTACCCGCTTCAATTTCGTTCCACCAGCGCCGATCAAAATTCCTGCCCCGACCGTTAACGCACCGCCAACGATCAAAGCTGCGAGCCAACCTGCCACAACCAACGACAGCGCATACACAACGGCAAGAAGCAAAAACCCCAACCCGTAAAACGCCAGGGCCACACCTGCACCCAGTGCGGCGCCTGGCCCTGTGAGCTTCTCCGCCTCTTCTTTCAGTTCAGTCTTCGCCAGCCGAAACTCAGCTTGGACGATCTGCGTCAGATTAGAGGCGATGTCCTCCAATATTTCCGGCACGGATCTCTGCATTTGTGGTGCTGTCATAAGCGGCTTCCTTCCCGATTCCGAATTTCGTTAGTCGCGACGAAAGCCGCGCGCCACAATGAAGCCCAGCACAGCCGCGGCGGCCAACGCTGGTCCCGGATACCGCTTTACTATGTCCTTTAAGTCCTCGCCCATGCCCTTCAAGTCCGTCTCGCGGATATAGTCCGCGGCGGCTCGAAGCTTGTCCGCAGTACCGTGCGCCGCGCCGGAGATTTGATCAGCGGCGGTATGTGCCGCGCCGGAGAGTTGGTCTCCACTTGAATGCAGTTTCGCTGCTGTCTGGTCCAAGGCACCCGCAGTGCTTATCCGGGATTCGTCGATATTGTCCGCCGTCTTTCGGCCGAAGTCGGCAACTCTCTCTTTAACTTCTGCAGCTTTTTCTGAAAGCTTCATACGCGCTGCGGTTGCAGCTCCACGTTCCGGCTGTCCGCCCGGCGTTTCGCTGAGGGGATTGTTGTAATCGTCCATTGTATTTCTCCTTTTTGCGATTCTGGTTTTAGTTTCCGTTGCAGCAGTGGTCTTGAATCTAAGTAAAAGCTTCGTAGCTCGCGAACGGACGCAATGTCTTTCTACCAGCACTAGAGTATCGGGACGATGGTCGAACCCTTTTCACTTGCCAAGTTCCGCATTCAGCATTCCTGAGTCCGAGTTAGGAGCGCGTCAATCTCCATGGAAACAAGGGCCTTGCTGCCGAAACAATCCCATCGTCATTAAGAGTTGGTGCCAACATTCCGCCATTTGCAAAGATGCTGACATGGCGACCGCAGCCGGGACTTCAGAGAGGTTTGCAAAATGACCAAAAGGCATATAATGCCGGCCATGGCCTCTCCAGGACGAGAACCGGAGCCGTTGAATATTGAGCTTCTTGTGGATTCGATCCCCTCGCTGATACACACCTCCCGGCCCGACGGTCATCTCGATTACTTCAACAAACCTTGGCTGGAATACCTGGGCGCCACACTTGAACAAGTGAGTGGCTGGAATTGGACCTCTTTCGTTCACCCGGAAGACCTTGATGGAATTGTGACCAAGTGGCGGGCCTCCCTGGCAACAGGAGAAATCTTCGAATACGAAACGCGAGTTCGCAGAGCCAATGGAGAATACCGCTGGATGTTCCACCGCAAAGTGCCGCTCCGGGATGAGCGCGGCAACATCGTCAAGTGGTATGGCTCGAGCTTGGATATTGAGGAGCGTAAGCGCGCGGAAGACAAAATCCGCGAACAAGAAGAAGAGCTTCGGCAGATTCTGGACCTGGCGCCCCAAATTATGGCGGTATACGGGCCTAACCGGCAACGCCTTTACGCCAACCGCGTCATGCTCGATTACATCGGCCTTAGTCTTGAAGAGTGGCAACGATTTGCTGGGCATAACGTCGGCGCTCATCCTGATGACAACGAGCGGATCGACGTTCTTTTTGGTCGTGCTGTCGCTCGTGCCTGTGCTGACGAGTTGGAGTTGCGACTACGCAAAGGCGATGGAAGTTATCGCTGGTTCTTGACTCGTTTTAACCCATTGCGCGACGAACAGGGACAGATTACACGTTGGTATGTCGCCGCGACGGATATCGAAGATCGCAAGCAGGCGGAAGACAGGCTTCAACGCGAAAACGTCGCTCTACGCGAAGAAATCGATAAGGCTTCAATGTTCGAAGAGATTGTCGGAACCTCTCGAGCTTTGAAAACCGTTCTCTCGCGTATTTCCAAAGTTGCGCCAAGTAATTCTACGGTCCTCATAACTGGCGAGACGGGGACGGGCAAAGAGCTAGTTGCACGCGCCATCCACCGACGTTCCGACCGCAAGTCGCGCGCATTCGTTAGCGTGAACTGCTCCGCAATCCCACGCGACTTGATCGCCTCGGAGTTGTTCGGCCATGAAAAGGGTGCCTTCACAGGAGCCACTCAGCAGCGCCTGGGCCGGTTTGAATTAGCAAACCGCGGCACGCTTTTCCTGGACGAAGTCGGAGAACTTCCAGCCGAGAGTCAAATTGCCCTGCTGCGTGTTTTGCAGGAGCATGAATTTGAACGTGTCGGTGGGACGCGTCCGATACGCACTGACGTCCGAGTGATCGCAGCCACCAACCGTGACTTGCAGGCCGCTATCGGAGTCGGGTCTTTCCGCAGTGATCTGTTTTACCGCCTGAATGTCTTCCCGATTGAAATTCCTGCTCTTCGAGAACGAAAAGAGGACATTCTTCTGCTGGTTGAATACTTCATCGATAGGTACGCACGAAAGACAGGCAAGAATTTTACGACCGTCGAAAAGAAGACTCTCGGATTACTTGAATCGTACCCCTGGCCCGGGAATATACGCGAATTACAGAACGTCATCGAACGATCTGTCATCGTGTGCGAAACCGAGAATTTTTCGGTGGATGAAAGCTGGCTGTCCCAGCAGCCGTCGAACGGAAGAACCGAGAGCCAGCTTGATCTCTCCGAGAAGGTGGCCGCACAAGAAAAAGAAATCATCGAAGCAGCCCTGCGAGAATGCCAAGGACGGGTTTTCGGACCGTCGGGTGCCGCCGCAAAGCTAGGAATCGCGCGGTCCACGCTGGAATCCAAGATCCGGTCACTAAAGATCAACAAGAATCGCTTCAGGGCCCATCCTGGAACTTGAGGGGCTCCATCCCAAAGGGGCTTTAGTCTGTGCGATTCATTTCCGGAGCTTGGCATACTCGGCTTTGGCTTGCTGGTAGATGGGAATGTCGGGATTGGCGTTGTTCCAGAAATCCAAGAAAGTCTCGTAGGACTTCCGTGCAGCGGCTCCATCGCCCATCATCTTCTGCGCGCGGCCGAGCTGGAGCCATGCCAAGGCTCCCGTGACATGCCTCACACTAAAACCGGGATTGTCGATTAGCTTTTGGAACTGAGCCGCGGCTGACGGGCCATCGCCGAGATCCAGATACGCCAGTCCACGGATGTAGGCGGGGTACAGATAGTCGAATCCCGTAAACGCCAGATCGTACTTGGCAGTGCCACGTAGCAGATCGATGGCTGTCGCCGGATCGTGTTGCCGCAGCTTGATCGCGGCCCGGATGGTGGGAACAAAGTAATGCTGCACGAGCGTGTCCTCGGGCCTTTCCGCGCTGACCTGGTCTGCGAGCGTACCGGCTTCTGCTGTTCGTCCCGATCGTGCGAGCGCTTGCGCCAGGGCGATCTTGCCATTGCGATCCAGCGGGCTTGCAGCCGCGCTGCTTTCATAGCGTCGAGCTTGTGCGTCCTTTCCGACTTCGGCATCCTCCAGGGCCGCGGGGATCACCCACGAATCAGCGTTGCTAGCCTTGGGGGTTGGCCCCAGAGCTTGCAGTCGCAGGCGCTCGGCGGATTGAAAGCGACCACGCTGAATCTCGATCAACGCATGCTCATACAGGAAGTCGTCTCGATACTTGCCTTGCTCCTCCTGCTGGAGGATCTTTTCGACGTTGTCCCGGTCGCCGGCAGCGAATGCCACAATGAGTCTCTCCCGCCGGATTAGTGAACTATCGAATTTAAGGGCATCCGCTTTGGCGAGCCATGATTTTGCCTCATTGAATCTGCTGGCGAACCTGATGGACTGTATCGCGCTACCGAAATAATATGCGCTCGGACGTAACCGTGCTACTTCGGCCGCTTCGTCGGCGGCTCGGTCGGGCTGGCCGAGATGCACGAATGCTTCCCTGAGGTTGACATGACCGAACACATCCCGAGGAAATATCTCCAAGAAACGAAGCGCGGAGGAATATTCCTTCTCCCAATCGCCGATCACAGTACTGTAATAGTTGATTTCCGCTCCCAACCGGCCTTTTTCGGTCAATCGGTCTCGGAGTTGGTACGCACGCGTGTACGCAGCCTCCGACAACTCCGTGTTTCCAAGGAAAAGGTACGTCGCGCCCATGCGCCCATGCGCTACGGCGAGGTTTGGATCCAGTTCGACAGCTCGCTGAAAGAGTTTCAGCCCTCCCTGAGCGTCGCCGGCAAGGGAGAGTTTGAGCCCTTGAGTGGCGGCTTGCAAAGCCTCGAGCGAAGGACTGAGCGCCTTTTCCAGCGGCTGGTTGAAGCGCGCCAGCGAATCTGAGGGCTCTCCCAGCTTCGCGCGAAGGCGTGCGGCTGTGACTCCCAATTCGTGTACCACCTCGTCCCGCTTAGCGATCTCCGCCTGCTCTTGAACCAAGGTTGCTCCCGACCCGCAGTCGAGCGCTCGCATCTGCAAATGGAAGCCATTGCCAGCATCGGTGATCGATTGGGAGATAACCAGCTTGCTGTTCGTCCTCCCGCATATCTGGCGCGTGACCTCGGGGGTCAACTTTGTAGTCGGTGGGAGGTTGAGTTGCGCCAGGGTCCCGAGGACTTTATCCATTCCCAGAATGTTCAGATAGGGAGTCTGGTCCATTTCGTAGCGCAAAGCTGTGTCTAATGCGTCGTCGAACGCCGGATCGCCCGTCTCGTTTTTGACATCGGCGAGAACAATGGTGTCCGTAGCATAGAGATGCACGGGGCGGTGGTAACTCCAGTACAACCAGCAGGCCGCAGCGACAGCGGCCAACGGCCCGACTGCCGCGAACCATTTGCGCAAGCGGAGATGATGCGGCGGCGATTTGGTAACTTTCTCTCTGGGTGGAAATTCCACGGGTCGCGCATCAGTTTTTGAGGTTTCGGCCGCATCAGCCTGAAGCGTGGCACGCTTTGCCATATCTGCTAACTCGGCGACGACAGTGACACGCGCGGTAAACTGGTAGCCTTTTCGAGCAATCGTCACGATCAAGCGAGCGTCTTCGGAGTTGTCACCCAACGCCTTGCGTAAATGCGAGATGTATTGCGTCAGGTTCCCTTCTTCCACGATCGTGTCGCCCCACACCGCTTGCAGCAGTTCTTCTTTGGTGACCAGACGGTTGGGGTTTTGCACCATGAAGAAAAGAACGTCAAAAGCTTTAGGGGTCAGAGAAACGGGTGAATCTGCGCGGGACAGCGTGCGCCTAGCAGGATCCAACACAAACTGTCCGAACCGGTAGAAGTTGCTCATGGAAACCAGGTTAGCTTATATAGCGCTATTCAGAGTTTTTCATCCTTTTTCAGAGTTTTCTGAAGGACTTCTC
>JBEKSN010000046.1:0-22077 GCA_049517055.1 Candidatus Acidiferrales bacterium
TAAAATCCGTATCACGCATTGGCGGGGGAAAGGGATCTGCGCTGAATCCGCCGGCGCCAAACACTTCTGCGTCGCCGGAGGTCGTCGGTCCAGGGTGGCGAAATCCGCGCGGCAGAACTCCGATAATTGTAAGGGGATCATTATCGATCCGCATGGTACGGCCGATAACGGTCGGATCGGCGCCATACGCACGGCGCCACAGGCCATCGCTGATCACGGCCTCGGGAGCGAAACCAGGGGCGAAGTCCTGCGGGCCATACAACCGTCCAACTTGCGGGACCACACCCAGCATGGAAAAGTAACTAAAACTGGTATTGACCCCCTCAACGCGCTCGGGCTGTTCGGTGCCGGTCAAATTCTCGCTACCTTCAAAGATCGGGGACACATCTTCAAATACACCTGATCGCGTCTGCAAGTCATCCAGTTCGGGCTTGGAAAACCTAACGTCGCGCAATCCCACGCCGGGCTCGTTAAAGAAGACTCGTACCAAACGATCGGGATCGGGGTAAGGCAGAGGACGTAACAAAACGGTATTCACGATGCTGAAAATGGCGGTGTTGGCTCCCACGCCCAGAGCCAGCGTCAGGACAGCCACGATCGTGAATGTCGGCATCCTGACCAGCATGCGCAAACCATAGCGAACATCCTGAAGTAAAGTCCACATGTGGAGGCTTCCTTTAGGCCCTATGCCTGGTTGAGACTTAGGTTAGACCTCGCGCTGCCTCGGACGCTTAAGCACAATTCAGACCATAAGTCGAAAACGGCTATGCTACTAAAAAGATTGATCCAATATGACGGAGAGCCTGTTTTGCTGCAGACGACACCGTCCGATTGCGAAATTGGGTGTCCGTTATTGGGCAGGCTATCTGGTCTGCTCCCTTATTTTTTGACGAGTCAACCTAGCGCTTGATGCGGCGGACCATCACATCGGAACTACCCCATTCGCAACTGGTTCTTAAATTATAAGTTTCCAACAGCACTTTCCATTTGCCGTCGGGCTTTTTTCCCCACACGGCGTGGATCGACGAGAATGGCGAATCAGCGCTGTGGGGGTTTTGTTGAGGCTGATGCCGAGCTGGAAGCAGGGGACGAAGCAGCGGCTGAGTTCGCGGATTGCGGGGCAGATGCGGGAGCAGTGGACGAAGTAGGCGATGCCGGAGGCTTGCTGCCGGCGGGCTGTATGGGCTTGGGGGCGGACACACCGGCGACGCTTGATCCGAGGCCCAATTTCTGCAAACTGAGCGCGTTGAGTTTGCCGGATGGCTCGAGGCCGTTACCCGACTGAAATTTCTGCATCGCAGAGACGGTGTTCGAGTCCCATTTCCCGTTTGGCTGGCCTTGGTAATAGCCATTGCGAGCCAGCGCCGACTGAATTTCAGAAATGCGTGCGGGGGTGGGAGCTTTTTGCGTGGGTTCGCGCCTGGAATGATGCTTCTTCGAAACTGTTTTCTTCTTGGCGGTAGTGGAAGGAGCAGATGCGGATGAAGATGAAGACGAAGCCGATTGTTGCTGGTATGCAAATGCCTGGGCGGATGCAACCAGGAGAGCCGCGGCAATTGCCAAACATCTTATGGTTCGCGTCATCGAAAGGCTCCCTGCCCTATTATCGCGCAATCAAGTCTCAGAACAAGGCGTGGAGAACGGGTGAGCGCTTATTAGACAATGAATGAAATGGGATGGCTGTGCGTACCTTAACTGCCTAAGGACGCCGGCCTAAAGGCCGCCGCTACAAATTCAGTTCAGAGACCGTCCGCTATTGCGCCGCGGGCACGGCCCCTGCCAAAAAGAGTGTCAAGACGCGGTCGTTGGCTCCCCGCTGCGCAACCTTGAAGAGCACGTCCTGGCCAGGCTTGAGTTGGGCCATCTCGCGACGATAGTCGGCCAGACTGTTCACGGGTGTGTGATTGATTTCAATGATTACGTCGCCGCGGTTGAAGCCGATGTCTTCGGCGAAGCTGGCCGGCTCGACCTCAGAGACGATTACCCCGGTCACTTTGCCCATGTTCAGTTTGCGCGAAAGATCGGGCGTTAATTCTTCCACGTGCAAACCAAACTGCCCGGGCGTCTCTTCCTCTCCCGGTTGATCTTCTTCGGCTTGCGCGGACTGCGGGAAAATCTTTGAGCGGTCGGCGACGGTGAGCGAAACATCTTTGGTCTGCTTGCCGTGAACCACGCGAATTTGCACGGACTGTCCGATAGCGGTTTGCGCAATCGGATTTACCAGATCGGCGCCGGTATGAATCGGCTGGCCGTTCACATCGGTGATGACGTCGCCAGGCTGCAATCCGGCTTTATCCGCGGGGCTGTTGGGCTCGACGGCTTCGACCACGATTCCGTAGGGGGCGCCAAGTTCCTTCAAGAGCACGGGATTATTACTGCGCTCATCCTGGAACGTGATGCCGATGGAGCCGCGGATGACCTTCCCACTGGTGATGAGCTGGTTGTAAACGTTGATCACGACATTGGAAGGCATGGCGAAACCAACGCCCTCAAACCCACGGCTGCCGGTATAAATCGCGGTATTGATTCCGATTACTTCCCCAGCCATGTTGACCAGCGGCCCGCCGGAGTTTCCGGGGTTGATGGCGGCGTCGGTCTGAATGAATCGTTGGAATTGATGGCCGATGTTGGAACGATCTTTCGCGCTGATGATTCCGGCGGTGACCGTGGAATTCAATCCGAAGGGGCTGCCAAAGGCGAGAACCCAGTCGCCAACTTGTACGCCGTCCGAATTGCCGAGCTTTGCCACCGGCAGGTCGTGACTTGCGTCGATTTTAATTACGGCGAGATCGGTATCCTTGTCGATGCCAATTACGTGAGCGTTGTAATGGTTGGGATCGCCGTCGATGGTGACTTGGATTTTGCTGGCCTGGTCAACCACGTGATCATTGGTGAGGATAAAACCATTCTTGTTGACGACCACGCCGGAGCCAAGGCTGCGCTCGGCGTCCTGGCCGGTATCGGGCGTATCAAAATAGCGGTCGAAGAAGTCCTGGAAAGGATCGCCCAGGGCGTGGGGCTTCTTGCCTCCCTTGGGCTTTTCGACGATCTGCGTGGTTGAAATATTCACCACAGCGGGTCCGAGCTTTTTGGAAATAGCGGCGAAGCCATTGGAGAGATTGACCGGATCCGGAATGGCCAGGAGCGGGGCGCCGTTGGCCCCTTGATCGCGGGTGGCCAGGGCACGGCCTGAAATCAGCGTGCCGATCAGGATACCGATGCCGAGGGTGGCGACTATGAGGAGGGTGGCAAAAATTTTGCGGTGCCGAATCCAGCTATATAACTCTATGAATTGGATACCCATCCTCGAACTCCTTAGGGTCGCGCCGAAGTTTCGCAGGCGCCAAAATCACTGAACGGAAGCGACGAACGCCAAGTATAACACCTATTCTAACCCGCTAAAGCTTCGACGGTTGCGGTACACCGTAGTAAGCAAGACGCGGAATTTCGGAAAAATCGTGGCCGTTCGATCGATATTCGCGCGCACCTTTAGAACTCGAGTTCCGAAATTCGAGCGAGGATAGTGTGACGCACCTATTTCTGGTCCGAGGGAGTTACGGAATCTTCAAAAGCCAGCGGCTGCAAGTCCTCGATGCGAGTGTCAAATTCTTCCACGGATGGACTGCCCTCACGAGGCTCAAGCTTTTCTTGCGCACGGCGTTCGGCTTTCATGCGCGCTTTGTCCATGCGCTTCATTTCTTTCTGGCGCTTCTTGAATGTCGTTGTCATACCCTCTCCTTGGGATGGGTTTGCGGAGCTGGCAATATACGGCAACCGCCAACGCTGATGCTACGAAACTACCAGCGAGGCTCGCGAGGCTGACGGGCTACCTCGCGGTAATCCTCATTGGAAAATCTCTCGCGGCCTCCGCCGCCTCCGCCACCGCGGTTCCCGCCGCTGCCCCGATTGCCGCCGGGACCGCCGTTGCCGGGACCGCTGCGAGGGCCGCGTGGACCGCTGGATTCGGATTTGGGCCGAGCTTCGTTGACCTTGAGATTGCGGCCGCCGAGGTCTTTGCCGTCGAGCGCGGCGATAGCCTTGGCCGCATCCGCGTCATTGACCATTTCCACGAAACCGAAGCCGCGCGCTTTACCGGTTTCGCGGTCGGTAGCCACATGAACTCGCGCGAGCTGCCCGAACGGTTCGAAGAGTGTCCGTAAATCCGCCGCAGTGGTCTGAAAACTCATGTTGCCGACAAAAAGATTCTTCATGCTCTTCTCTCCCTGAACGATTTACTCCGCCTGCTGCAAGGATTTTGCGGCCGCCGGACGGACATGCCACCTGAAAAAATCAGTAACCGCGGCAAGGGACCAAGCCGTAATAAAACACGAGAGGTCGGGCAAAACAGGTCGCAAGCCGCGCCCCACAAGGCGATAAAGCCACGTAAAACTTTCAGGAAGCGCAGCTCTATCTTAACACGTTTATGCGCAAAATCCACGTCGCGTTGGGTGCAGAAAGCTGTTTCAGCCCTACGGCGCGGCGATGTGACAGCAGGCGTCGGATGGATGACGCAGGGCCGAAGGGGGCGGCGAAAACGCTAGGAACATTTATTGGAACGGTACTAGAATGCCCGGCATGGTAATCGAGCCATTTCGGGTGCTCACGATACCCGGCAGCCGCGAGGGCCTGCACATCCTGGTGCTGAAGGGCGCTTTCACATCGTCCTCGTCGCCGGTATTCAACGACGCCGTTGTAGCCGTGGCCGCTCCGCGGCTTATCGTGGACCTCTCGGAAGTCCCCATGATGGACTCGATGGCCATCGGCGCGCTGGTCCGGGCGTTTGTTTCTTGCCATAAGTCGGGACGTAAACTTGCATTGGCGGGAATGAATCACCGAGTGCAGAATGTGCTGCATCTCACCGGGATCGCACCTCTGTTTGATTCCTACGACACGGTCGCCCAGGCGGAAGAAGCGCTGGTCTAGGGGCGCGCGCTTCCCTTTCCTGAGTTAGCTTCCGCGATAACGGTGGTGTTCCTCCCTTTCGCTGATCAATTTGGCCCCTTTCAATTGAATATCTGAGCCTGACCTCTCGTACCATTGACCCCAGTACTGAGCGCCGCTAGTGTTTGATTTCTAAGGGAATTCCTCAATTTTTTCCGTATTCGGGAGCGATTCATGCGTCGAATTTGGGTTCGCCTGGTCTGCTATGTGTCAGTCACGATTGTGCTTGTCGCCGCAGCGTCTCAATGCTCCCTGGCACAGACAACTCCGACACTAAGCGTGGACGCGGCTGGAAATCCACATCCGATCGATGCTGATATTTACGGGATCGCGAATTATGGATTAGACGCAGGTTACGCAAGAGAAATTCAGGTACCCAATATCCGGTGGGGCGGCGACGGAACGACGCGCTACAACTGGCAGGTGGACGCCAGCAACGCCGGCTTCGATTGGTATTTTATGGGCGGAAACGGGGAGGCGACGGCGGTTCCCAGCGCTTCGGCTGATTTGATGATCAATACGTATAAAACAGCGTCGAACGCTCACACTCTGCTGACGATTCCGATTATTCCGTACGTGAACAAAATGGCGGCGTGGAACTGCAGCTTTCCCGTCTCGGTGTACGGCGCGCAGCAATCGACGAACCCCTACGTGCATCCGAACGGGGACAATTGCGGCAACAGCATCGCGACGAACGGAACGCAGCTGATCGACAACAACATCTACGCCAATCACATCGATAACACCGTGGCGCTGCAGCAAGGCTGGGTGCAGCATTTGCTGGCGACATTCGGCACAGCCGCAAACGGAGGCGTTCCCTACTACCAG
This sequence comes from Candidatus Acidiferrales bacterium, assembly GCA_049517055.1. GTDB lineage: Bacteria > Acidobacteriota > Terriglobia > Acidiferrales > UBA7541 > Palsa-295. Next base: position 5,770 of record JBEKSN010000046.1, read on the forward strand.
CTGGACAACGAACCCGGAGGATGGAGCAACACGCATCGCGACGTGGAGCCGAACCAGCCCGACTACGACACGATTATTTCCCTGGGCCAGCAGTACGCCGCGATGATCAAACAGACCGACCCTTCCGCGAAAGTATTCGGGCCTGTGGATTTCACGCTGGGCGGATGGATTGGAACTCCCAGCGAACAAAACAATCTCTACGCCGGGCAATACTATCTGCAGAAGATGGCAGCCTACGACCAGGCCAACAACCAACGCATCCTCGATTATTTTGACGAGCATTACTATGGCGGCGGATCGACGGATGCCGCCGAACTGGCTTCGACGCGCGCGTTATGGGATCCCACGTTCAATTCGGGAAGTTGGGTGGAACAATATTATTTCGATGGGCCCATGATGCTGCTGCCGCGATTTCAGAATTGGATCCAGACTTACTATCCGGGGACGAAGCTTTCGATTTCGGAGTACAGCTTCAGCAGCGGGACCAATCCGCTGGTGGACGCGCTAACGGAAGCCGACGTGCTTGGAATCTACGGCCGCCAGGGGCTGGATTTTGCGAATTTTTGGACAGTGCCGCAGCCGACCGATGCGGTGGCGTACAGTTTTCGTTTGTACCGCAACTATGACGGAGCGGGCGGAGAATTCGGAGACACCTCAGTAAATTCGACCAGTACGGATCAAGGGCAGCTTTCGGTGTACGGTGCGGTGCGCTCAAGCGACGGGGCGCTGACTGTGGTGGCGATCAACAAGACTACGACCGCGATTCAGACCAGCTTGACGCTCGCGAACTTCAATCCAAACGGAACGGCTGCGGTTTACACCTACAGCAACGCGAACCTGACGCAGATTGTTGCCGGGACGCCTGTGCATGTGGCGTCCAACACTGTGAGTTACAATTTTCCGGCATATTCCGCGACGGTTTTTGTTTTCACTCCGGCGAATTCCTCGACGGCGGCAACGACCACGTCTCTTGGCGCATCCGCTACGCAAATAACTCTGGGGCAGAGCGTCACGTTTACTGCGACTGTCGCTCCGGTGTCGGGTTCCGGCACGCCTACGGGATCTGTGACGTTCAGTGACGGCGCGACTCAAATTGGAACCGGCACTTTGAATTCCTCGGGGACAGCGACACTTAGCACATCGAGTCTCGGTGTTGGGTCGCATTCGGTGACGGCGGTCTATTCAGGCGACACGAATTTCTCCACGTCCACATCCTCTGCGGCGTCGGTAACTGTTTCGGCTCCGGCAAAGGTCGGAACTAGCACTTCCCTTTCTGCGTCTGCGACGCAAGTGACAAGCGGGCAAAACATTACGTTCACAGCGGGGGTCGCGCCGCAATCCGGAAGTGGAACACCGACCGGCACCGTCGCGTTCCAGGATGGTTCTTCGCAGATTGGCGTGGGGACGTTAAGCGCAGGGTGGACTTCGTTCAACAGCGCCAGTCTTTCGGTTGGAAACCATACGATCACGGCGGCATATTCTGGTGACTCAAACTACGCAACATCGAACTCTGCCGCACTGAGCGTGAACGTCGCAACTCCGCCGACGGCGGACTATTCGCTGACGATGAGCAGTTCGTCCCTGACCGTCGCGAACGGAGCTTCCGGGACTTTGACAATCACGGTAACGCCCAAAAACGGATTTAAACTGGCGGTGGGGCTTGCGTGCTCGGGCTTGCCGGCGGGTGCGAATTGCGGCTTTAATCCTCCGAGCGTGACGCCAGCAGGAAGCGCCGTCGCGACAACTTTAACGGTACAAGCGCCCGGCGCCGGCGGAACTGAAGTCCCGTCGAGAGGCTCTTTCCCCGGATCCGCCAATATGCCCTTATTTATTTTGGCGATGGGGCTGGCGGGGCTTGTGAGAGTAGCTGGAAACAAGCGATCAGTTACGGCAACTGCAAGAATTGAGCGCACGTTCCTGGCATCGGCAATGTTCGTTGGCCTGCTTTTCACGGCAAGCTGCGCGGGATACATCCACCAAAATACAGTACAGCCGACAAGCTACATGGTCACGGTTACGGCGTCCGCTGCGAACGGCCCGACTCACACGCAGCAGTTCACGCTAACTGTGACGCATTGAGAATTAAAACCGCCAGTTCTATGAGGACAATGCAGGTCCGCTGACGTACCATACCCTTCCTGGATTGAATCTTCCCCTGTGTTTAGTTTTCTGATTTTGGTGACATGTTGCTGGTCGCGCAGAGATCGAGGACCCATTAGCTCGGGTATTGACGCGATGTTCGATGCGATGGAAAATCCTATCCGGCTGGAATCGGCTGAGCGACGATGCAGAGACTAGGAATTTCCCAGGGCGTAAAATCGATAAGCGGATAGAGGGAGAATTATGAGAAGAGGAGCGTTTGTGCTGTCGGTGTTGGTATTGGCATTTTTATCGATGCCGCTGGGGAATGCAGCGCGGGCGCGAAACAGCGCGCAGCAGAATCAGCCCACTTATCACGTCACGATGACCCCGGGCACCATCGTCACCATTAATTACCAGCACCGCAGCGGATCCACGACCATCGGATTCCAGGGCTCGCCACTGCTGCCCTTCGCCAAGGGACAGGCCAAAGTGAATGGGAAAGTGGGCCGCATCCAAATCAACGCTCAGTTCAGCAAACTGGAGCCGGCGCAAAAGTTCGGCAACGAATATCTGACCTATGTGTTGTGGGCGATTACGCCCGAAGGCAAATCAAATAATCTCGGGGAGATTCTGTTAGACGGAGACAAGAGCAAGATCGACGTGACCACTTCGCTGCAGACGTTCGGGCTCATCGTGACGGCGGAACCGTACTTCGCGGTATCGCAACCGAGCAATGTGGTGGTGTTGCAAAACGTGGTGCTGCCTGAGACGAGCGGGACAATCGACCAGGCGCCGGCGAGCTACCAATTGCTGGATCGCGGCGCGTACAGCTACGAGGTATCAAAAACGAGCGGCAGCCTCTCAAGATCCGACAATAAGGTCCCGCTGGAGCTGTTCGAGGCGCAAAACGCGGTGCAAATCGCGATAAACGCAGGGGCCCAAAAGTACGCGGCGGATGCACTGAATAAAGCGCAAATCTCTCTGACGCAGGCGCAGGACCTGCTGGCGCGCAACGGAAACAACAAGTTGATCGTTCAGGCTTCGCGCGACGCAGTGCAGAACGCGGCAGATGCGCGGCACATCGCCGTACAGCGCCAAGAAGAAGAACGCATGGCGAAGGAACGCGCCGACGCCGCCCAGCGTGAAGCTGACGCGAAGGCGCGGGCCGATGCTGCCGCGGCAAGCCAGCAGCAGGAAGCCGCAGCGCGCCAACAGGCGGAAATTCAAAGACTGCAAGCAGAGCGCGATGCTGCGCAGTCTGCGGCAGCCACTGCACGCGCGGATGCCGACCGCCTGGCCGCTCAACAGCAGGCGGAACGCGAACGGCAGAATGCGGAACAAGAACGGCTGAAGGCGCAACAAGCACAGGACGCAGCGGCGCAGTCGGAACTCGAAAAACAGCAGCTTCGCGCGCAATTGCTGCAGCAATTCAATCGCATCCTGCCCACCACCGACACTCCGCGAGGACTGAAAGTCAACATGGCGGATGTGCTCTTTGCGTTCGGGAAGTACGATCTTCGTCCCGCGGCACGCGAAGCTTTGGCAAAACTTTCCGGCATCGTGCTGGGCCATCCGGGCTTAAAACTTTCCGTGGAAGGATACACGGACAGCATCGGGAGCGACGAAGTGAACCAAACGCTTTCGGAGAGACGAGCCGGCGCAGTTCGCGATTACCTGGTTCAGCAGGGAGTGGATCCCAGCTCGATCACGGCAACAGGCTTCGGGAAATCCAATCCGGTTGCAAGCAATGACACGAATGAGGGACGCCAGCAGAATCGCCGCGTGGAAATTATAATTTCCGGCGAGGTAATCGGCACGCAGATCGGCGGCGCCCCACCTGCACAACCGCAGTAGGCAGGAAGTAGCGAAGAAGCGGGCAGTCGCATTCTCTAAGAGACTGGTAGTGACGTAGAGCGTCAGTATGAGGCCGGCATGCAAACACGCCCGATGCTTGCATGCCGGTCACGCCAGGGTTACAAAGACCGCAAGTAATTCAGCAAATCCTGCTGGTCCTGATTCGAGAGTTGATTGAATAGACCGATCACCCGATTGGCCTCGGAACCATTGCTCGCGTGATTTTGGATCGCACGGAGCAGGCCGCCATTTGCCGGAGTAGCTCGCCCATCGTGCAGGAAGAAGATCCGCTGCCCCACTCCCCATAGAGGAGCGGTGCGGAACTCGTCGCCTGCAGCCGAACCCTGCGAAACGTTGTCCGCCAGGCCCGATCCCATGTGATGCACCAGCAAATCTGAAAATAGCTGCGCGGTTTGATTGCTCAGCCCCGAAGTGAAAATGGAGTTGCCAGTCTGCATCGAGGGGGTGTGGCACATGTCGCAGTGTGCTTTTAAGAATGCAGCCTGTCCATTTTGAATGGACCGCTGGGATGGGTTTCCCGGAATCCCCTGGCTGGACTGTGGGGGAGGCGCCAGAAACCTCATGAAAAGAGCGAATGCGACTGTATCGCTCGAAATCTGCGGGCCGGACAAATTAAAGTTCGTGGAGTCTTCCGGCGTGTAATTGTAGAGGCACGCGGCAGGCGGGTTGGCACGCTCGTTCGGAAACAACTCATTCGTGACGCCTATCTCGACGTTGTAGGCTTCACCCGCAAAAATCTCAAGTGACTTGTTCTGCGCCTTCCATCCAAACCGCGTGATGCTTCCGTCGTTGCCGCTGTAGTTCGGATGTCCGGAAATACCGAGCCACTGTTTCATTTGGGAATTTGCGCTCATATTGGAAAGAATTGTGGAATCCGGAATAGACTCGATCAAGCCCGCGCCGAAGACGGGCGTGGGAATCCGGAAAATCAAATTGTTGAGCTGCTGCATTTGTTCGAAGTTCGGCTGGGGCATGACGCAACCCTGCGCATCTTGTCGCCCGGCGATGGTGAAGAGGTCGTGAACTCCGCCGTCCGCGACTTGGCTTACAGATCCGTTGGCGTTCATCATGTACGGAAATCGCGCTTCGCGTACGGGCCCGTCCGCGGTAATGAAGAAAGGCATCGAATTCGACGCGCTGTAGTCCACGCCCGCCTGAATCTGGGGGTTGGGGCCGATAAACGGATACTGATTTTGGCTTGGGCTCGATCCGCCGGGAGCAGGCTGCGAATGGCAACCTCCGCAACTATTCAAGTTGAACCCCGGTCCAAGACCGGTGCCGGGCTCGTTCGGCGCACCTCCACTAACGGAATCGACTTGAACGAAGCGGGCCAGGCCGTCGTTGAAAAATTGAACCTGCTCGGGTGTGAGTGTGCTGAGGGGTTGGCCTAGACCGCTGTTCGAAGCACGGACTCCAGGATCCTGAGCCGTGTTGCCTTGGCCGCCGCCGCCGGAATTTTGCCCACCAGGGCCTCGACCGCCTGGCTGCCCTTGGCCAAAAACAGACGGACTCAACGACAAGAATAGGCAAACTGAACCGATTGTGTAACACCTGATAAGTTTCATTGTTACTCCTTTCCCCCGGGGCCCAAGTCTGAGCACAGTTAGGGATGATTCACGCAAAAGCGTGACGTTCGGGAGTTAACCTGGCGGGTGAGTTAACCTTGTGAATCTGTGACGTAGCTGTGGGCTGCGCTATGCCGTTGAAATTCAGATTCACGGCGAATAATGGGCTAGACCATACGTCCGATGAGAAGTGGGGTCAAGGTGGCCGGGGTACAGTTTAGGTACAGTAACCTGGTCAGGAGAAGTAAAGGCGTCAACTGACCGGATACCGAAAAGAAGCAACCGAAAATTTCGAGCTGACAGGCCGGACCGGGTCGCTGAAACCGAGAATCGGAGCAAGTCCTCTTACGGACAGTGTCGCAAGGATCGTAGAAGCTTCTGACCCGAACGCCACGTGCCGGGATATGCAGCAACGTCTGCCACTACGATTTGTAGTTTCAATGACTTACGCGTTCACCTCCAGAACATAATCGTTTCACCGCCGGTGCATTGTTATCCCCGCCCAGATCAGCCAAAGTGCGCTCGTTCGGGGATCAAGCCCAGTTCTCCGAGACGCTCGGTGGCCAGGTTTCCATCACCGATATAAGGAGAAAATAGATGCAAGCGTTCACTGGTCTTAGTTTATTGGCACTGTGGGCAAACAAGGTCCGCTCGGCAGTCATCGAACCGCCAGCCATCGGATTTGTCGTCGAGGTACCCTTCGACTTCGTTGTTGGCACGGGCGTTTTTTTGGCCGGCACTTACCGATTTGAGGCACTGCACAGCCCGACTCCCGGAGTCTGCGTGCTTGCAGTTCGAGGCGAAGACGGACGGGTTTACAAGCTGGCCGTTAGCGCGTCCTCGTCAGCAAGCCGCGGGAACAGCAGATCCAAGCTGGTCTTCCACCAGCAAGATTCTCGACATTTCCTGACAGAAGCTTGGCTGGAAGGAAGACGATTCGGGCTGCATCTTTATCGCTCGATCCAGGACCTGGATTACGATCAGGAGAATTCGAACCATGAAGTGATTCTGCTGGTTGAACCAGATCAATATGGCCGGACAGTTTACGTAATCGAGGACTTTGGCTGCACCGCCTGAAAAATGTCCACGGCGGATACAATTCGCATTTCGCTTGTCTCCGGCTGGCCGCTGGACTGGCTCCGTTGCGGTGAACCGCTAGCTGTTTGGCATCCCGAATCAGCGGGTGCTAGAATCGTGGGTTCGCTCACTCTTCCTGGAGACATGGCGAAGCCCTCTCAAATCTACCGGTTTGCCGATTTTGAAGCAGATGTGCGCTCACGGCAGCTTCGCAAGCACGGATCAAAAATCAAACTGCAGGGCCAGCCCTTCGAGATGTTGCTGATGCTGCTGGAATCTCCCGGCGAAGTGATTACCCGGGAGCAGATGCAGCAGAAGCTTTGGCCGGTGGACACTTTTGTTGACTTCGAGCACAGCCTTAATACTTCGGTAAAGAAACTTCGTCACGCGCTGAACGATTCCGCGGCAGAACCGCGATATATCGAGACGCTGCCCCGGGTCGGATACCGATTTATCGCGCCAGTTACCGTGGCGGAAGAATCCACCGGTGATATCGCTGCGCTTCCTCTCCAGGCCCCTTCCCCAGTAGGCGGCATCCCAGGAACTACGGCCGAAGCGTCGTCCCCCCGACACTCGTTCACCTGGTTCCTGGGCCTTGCCCTTGCGGCTTTCGCTATCGCAGGAACGGCAGTCGCATTCAATGCCGGTAAGACGCGCGATCGCTTGATGGGAATTCTGCGCTCGTCAAAAAATGGTGCGGGGATGGCAGGCGCGGCGAAGAAATCGCGCCGCTCCGTTGCGGTTCTACCTCTACAGAATCTCTCCGCCGACCCCAATCAAAATTATTTCGCTGATGGAATGACGGACGAGCTCACTACCGATCTGGCGCAATTTGCGGACTTGCGGGTGATTTCGCGGACGTCAGCCATGCATTACCGGGACAGCAGCAAGACCGCTCCGCAAATTGGAAAAGAACTTGGCGTGGATGCGATAGTGGAAGGTTCGGTAGAACGTGTGGGCGACCGCGTGCGGATTCGCGCGCAGTTGATCGATTGCGCCACGGACCGTCACCTGTGGGCGCAAAGCTACGACCGCGACCTGAAAGATGTGCTGTCCATGCAGACCGAAGCAGCGCGAGAAATCGCGGATCAGGTTCGCGGGTCGGTGGGCTCGCCGCAGCTTAGCCTGCATCCGGCGAATCCGGCGCCCGTGAATACAGATGCTTACGAGGCTTATTTGAAGGGCCGCTATTTTTGGAACAAGCGCACTCCGGATGGGCTGAATAAAAGCATCGAATATTTCGGCCAAGCCATAGCAAAAGACCCTTCGTTTGCAGTCGCCTATGCAGGACTGGCGGATTCCTATTCGATTCTGGGATCGGACGTGCTGCCGGCTGATGTGGCGAGTTCGAAGGCTCGCGCCGCGGCGTCCAAGGCCATCGAACTGGACCCAACGATCGCAGAGGGACACGCGGCGCTGGCGTTAGTCGAATTTTATTACGACTGGAACTGGAAGCAATCGGAAGAAGAATTTCGCCGCGCCATCGAGCTAAATCCGAATTACGCGACGGCCCATCAGTGGTACAGCTACTATCTCACCGCCATGTTGCGCTTCCCGGAAGCGGTGGAGCAAGCGGAAGCAGCGCAGCAGATCGATCCGCTGTCCTTGTCGATTAATGCGACCCTGGCTACGCGGTACCGTCACGCGGGGCGGGACGATGATGCCATTCAGTTGGACCGCCGCACACTGGAGATGGATCCCAACTTCATCCCCGCACATTTTTCCCTTGCAGCGGTATATGAGCAGCAAGGTTCGCTGCAGGAAGCAATCGACGAGTACAAGAAAGTGATCGAACTCTCGCCTGGGGATCCGTCGGCTATCGCGGCACTCGGTTACATCTACGCGCGGTCCGGCCAAAAAGCTGAAGCGCGAAAGATCGTCAGCCAACTGACGAGTATCTCGAAGCAACACTACGTTCCTTCGTTTGAAATCGCGACTATTTACGCCGGGCTGGGTGAGTCTGACAATGCCATGTCGTGGCTAGAGAAATCTTATCGTCAGCGCGAAAGCCAGATGCCATTCATCAAGTCCGACGACAGATTCAATTCGCTGCATTCGGATCCGCGCTTCCAAGATCTCGTCCGCCGTCTCAGCTTTCCGTCGTAATTTCGTGCATAATGCCCGCCGCGGCGTTCCCGCGGTGACGCGAGGGGGCCTCCCCAACCCGATTGGCGCAATTTTGACTGGCTTGTTACAATAGGAACGGTAGAGCGATAGCGCTTTGCGCTTTCGGCTCGGGGAATTGCCCCGCAGGTGGAAAACCAACCGTATGGCAGCTCGCACTCTCTACGAAAAAATTTGGGAAGCACACATCGTCCGGGAAGAACCCGGGCAGCCCACCCTGATTTACATTGACCGTCACCTGATCCACGAAGGCACTTCGCCGCAGGCCTTTGCGGGACTGAAAGCCGCGGGGCGCAAAGTTCGCCAGCCGCAGCTCACCTTTGCCGTGATGGACCATTCTGTTTCCACGAAGAACCGCTTGCTCCCTGTTCTGGACGCGGACGCACTGGGCCAGTTCGAAGCGCTCGCGCGCAATTGCCAGGAGCACGGCGTACATCTTTTCGACCTGCACAGTAAGAATCAAGGGATCATTCACATCATCGGGCCGGAGCTTGGCATCACGCAGCCGGGACAGACGATCGTTTGCGGCGACAGCCACACGTCCACGCACGGCGCATTCGGCGCGCTCGCGTTTGGAATCGGCACCAGCGAAATTGAACACGTGCTGGCTACCCAGTGCCTGACGCAGTTCAAATCGAAGACAATGAAGATTGAAATTAACGGCAAGCGGCCGCGCGGCGTGACGGCCAAAGATTTCATTCTGACGGTCATCGGGAAGATTGGAATTGCCGGGGGCACGGGCTACGTCTTCGAATATATGGGCGAAGCGGTTCGCGGATTGTCCATGGAAGGCCGCATGACCATGTGCAATATGTCCATCGAAGGCGGGGCGCGCGCTGGAATGGTTTCTCCCGACGAGACTACATTTGCATATTTGGAAGGGCGGCCGTTCGTCCCGCGCGGAAAAGATTTTAAAACTGCGGTGGACCACTGGCGCTCGCTGGCTACCGATGCGGGAGCAAAGTTCGACGAGACGCTTACTCTGCACGCGAACGAACTCGCGCCGATGGTTACCTGGGGAACCAACCCCGGGATGGTCACGCAAGTCACCGATCGCGTCCCGGATCCTTCCTCGTTCAACGACCCCGTGGACCGCGAGGCCGCCACGCGCGCGCTCGTTTACATGGACTTGAAACCTGGAACGCGCATTGAGGACATTCCGCTCGACCGCGTTTTCATCGGCTCCTGTACGAACTCGCGCATCGAAGACTTGCGGGCGGCCGCGAAGGTTGTGGCGGGGAAACATGTTTCGTCAGATTTGAAGCAGGCTCTGGTGGTGCCGGGCTCGCGTCGTGTGAAAGTGGAAGCCGAAACCGAGGGACTGGACAAAATCTTTCGCGACGCTGGATTCGAGTGGCGCGATGCGGGTTGTAGCATGTGCATCGGAATGAATGACGACGTGCTCCTGAGCGGAGAGCGTTCCGCCAGCACGTCGAATCGAAATTTCGAAGGCCGCCAAGGCAAGGGCGGAAGAACTCATCTGGTCAGTCCGGTGATGGCGGCAGCGGCAGCCATTGAAGGCCACTTTGTTGATATCCGGGACTGGAAAAACGCCGACGGAGCCGAATAGATGGAACCGTTCGTCAAGCACACTGGGCTTGTAGCGCCGCTGGACCGCGTAAATGTTGATACCGACCAGATGGTGCCCAAGCAATTCCTGAAATTTCTGACGCGCGAAGGTTACGGCCGCGTCCTGTTTTACGATTGGCGCTATCTGCCGGGGGAAAAGCTGAATCCGGATTTCGTTTTGAATCAGCCGCGGTACAAGGGCGCTTCCGTGATTCTGGCGCGCGCGAATTTCGGATGCGGTTCGAGCCGCGAACATGCGCCGTGGGCCATACTTGATTACGGATTTCGCACGATTCTGGCGCCGAGTTACGCCGACATTTTTTATAACAATTGTTTCAAGAACGGGATTCTTCCCGTTACGCTCTCGAATGAACAGATCGACGAGCTTTTCCAGCGTGCAGAGAAGCGGCAGGGCTATCGCGTAACGGTAGATCTCGAGAAGCAGACTGTCACCGACGATAGCGGACTGAGCTATTCGTTTGAGGTCGACCCGTTCCGCCGTGATTGTTTGCTGCGCGGGCTCGACGACATCGGCCTGACCCTGGTCCACGATCAGCACATCACAGGCTTCGAAGGAAAGAATCTGAAGCTCCCCGTGATGTACGATCCGGTGGATGTGAAATACCACAAGCAAGAACCTCCGCAACACAACTAACCGCAGATTGAAGAAAGTTTAACGCTGAGCGCTTACTCGCTAAGATTCCTTGTGGATGACGGGCTCGAGGGATTCGGGCGCAATGGCGGGGGCGTGGCCTTTTAATTCCGCGAGCAGGATGCCGGCGAAGATCAGGGCGGCACCGAGCAACACGCGGCCTCCCAGATGTTCGCGCGCGAGGAGCCAGGAAGTTATCGCCGCGAACACGGGCTCGAGACTGATCAGGATTGCAGTGTGAGTCGGTGAAGTGTACTGCTGCGCCCAGGTTTGAAACGAGAAGCCAATAGCGGTGGAACCGATTGCGGTGACGAGAATTGCAAAGATCAAAGTGCCGGTCGGAACGAAGCGCGGCGGTTCCCATCCGGTGACGGCCAGCAACGGCACAGCGAACGAGGCGAGAATCGCGGTGGTGGCCACCTGCACCACCGCCAGCGCGCCAACGGAGTGCTGCCCGACGTAGCGCCCGATGAAGATCATGTGCACGGCGAACATCACGGCGCAGCCAAAAACAATGGGATCGCCGCGATTTAGTCCGCCGAGACCCTCCGGCGGCACGGTGAGAAAATAGAGGCCCACCAGCGCGGCCAGAGCTCCGGCCCAAATCCACGCGTTAATCCGGCGGCGCGCAAACAACGCCAGAAGAAGAGGGACGATTACGACGCTCGATCCGGTAATAAACGCGGCTTTCGAAGGCGTCGTGTATTTCAGCCCGCTGGTCTGAAAAACGTACGCGGTGAACATACAGAAGCCGATCTGCACGCCGGCCCATACCGCTTTCCGGCTGATGCCGCGAAGTGAACGCCGAAAGAAAATCGCCATCACTACCGCAGCGAGCGCAAACCGGACCGCGAGATAGACGAGCACGGAAACGTCCGCAAGCGCGTCCTTCACCGCCACGAACGTGGCGCCCCAGATGAGCGCGCAGAAGCCTAAAGCGAGGTCGGCGCGGACGCGTTTGCTGAACATGGCGCAAAGAGTTTAAGCGGCGCATGAAAAGGTGACAATGCCCAAAATGGCCGGCGTTCATGGCGCGGAATACGAGAGGGAGAATCTACTGTTGCGCCTGCTGATAAACAATCTTTCCGCCGACGATCGTCATCACCGCGGGAATAGTAAGTATCTCGCTCGGCCTAGTTTCGTTGAGGTCCTTGGGATACACAACGATGTCCGCCAGCATTCCGGGCGCAATAGTTCCCTTGCGCTGCTCTTCGAATTGCGCGAAGGCGGAGCCGACGGTGTAGGCGCGAAAACAATCCTTCGCGCGCAAACGCTCCTGCGGCTGCCAGCCACGTTTGGGCATGCCATCGGTCAATTGGCGCGTAACGCATGCATAAATTCCGCGAAGCGGATTGATGGCGACGACGGGATAGTCCGTGCCGAAGGCTAGACGGACTCCGTTCTGCTCCATGGTGTGCCAGGCGTACGCGCCGCGCGAACGTTCCGAGCCAAGACGGTCTGTGGCCCAACGCTCGTCGTCGAGGAGATGCGCGGGCTGCATCGAGGCGATGACGTTTAGGTTTCCAAAGCGCGCGAAGTCGCCAGCTTCGACCACCTGCGCGTGCTCGACGCGGTCGCGGCGGTCGCGCGGGCCATTGGCTTCGAGCACGGCGGCGAAAGTATCAAGAGCAACGCGGTTCGCGCGATCGCCGATAGCGTGAAATCCGAGCTGAAATCCTGCGCGGTCGCGCTCGATGGCCATTTGTTTCAGACGGTCAGGATCGATTTCAAGAATTCCAGAGGTGCTGGGGTCATCCGAATATGGCGCGAGCATCGCGGCGGTACGCGAGCCGAGCGAGCCATCCATGATTAGCTTCGCTTGTCCGGTCTTGAGCCACGGGTCACCCGGATTTTCCGGAGTGGAGCTACCGCCGAAGCGTCGCATTTCTTCCAAACGCGAAACGGGCGCAAGAAATGGAAGCCACTCGGTAACATGGAATTTCAACTTCCCTTCCCGCTTGAGCTGGTCTAAAACCAGGAAATTCTGCCAGCCGTAATTCGCGGCGTCATCCGCATCCATCACTGAATTGTCCTGGACGGAAGTGACGCCATATTGCACGGCTTCGTCCATCACGAGTTGAAACGCGCGGCGACGCTGCTCCATGGAGTAACGAGGGATGTGGCCGTAAACCAGTGACATCGCGGATTCTTCCAGCATGCCGGTCGGTTCGCCGGAGCTTGCATCTCGTTCTATGTGGCCGCCGGCAGTATCTGGCGTGGCGCGCGTGACGCCCGTGATTTTGAGCGCGCGCGAATTTGCGATGGCGACATGGCCGTCGAGTCGGCCGAAAACCATGGGGTGATCCGTAGAGACGGCGTCGAGATCCTGGCGGGTCGGAAATTTCTTTTCAGGCCACAGAGTGTGGTCCCATCCGCGTCCGAGAATCCATTCGCCAGGTTTGTAATCCTTTAGGCGCGCACGAATACGGTCTTGAAATTCGGCGATCGACTTTACGCCGGTGAAATCAATTTGCAATTTCGCGTAGGCCGCGCCGAAAAGATGGATATGGGCGTCGTTGAACCCGGGCATGGCGAATTTTCCACCCAGATCAATTACGCGTGTGTTCGGACCAATGAGCGCTTGGACCTCGGCTGCTTGTTCCGATTTGACGGCGTCGCTGATGTTGTACGCGACCGCGACGATTGTCTCGCCGCGAATCGCAATCATGCTGGCACGTGGATGACTTTCATCCATAGTGCTGATAATTCCGTTGGTCAGGACCAGGTCTGCGGGAATTTGTGGGGACGGAGCGCCCGATTGAGTCTGCCGCAGCGGGCTTGGTCGCGCCTCCGCTTTGATGGCGTGCCAAGAGAGGAAGGCGAACGAAAGCGCGAGAGCGACGACCGCGACGATCCGAATGCGAATCGCAAACAAGCGTGCGCGCGAGTCCGCCGATACCGATGGCGAAAGAATTCGGATCGTGCGAAACATCAGGGCTGGACTCCGGCGAGAGCGACAGTGGTCAGGAAGAGGCGCTTGAGTCCGGCTTCGCGCCCGGTAGCGTCATACCATTCCGCGAGCGTGTGCGAGCTTCCGCCTTTGCCTCCTCCGCCGATCGAGACGGCGGGAATGCCGAGAGAAAGAGGAATGTTCGCATCGGTAGAACTGCGTTCCAGGCGCGAACGATTGCCCAGAAAGCGGTCCACGCTTCGAAGGGTATCGAGAAGCGGCGAATTGTCAGGAAGTTTTCCGGCAGGGCGCGAACCAAGCGAACGGAAATTTACGTTAAGGGCATCACTGTTCGGCCTGGCGGCCGACATTTCTTCTTTTATGCCTGACTGCGCCGCGTCGCGCAGCGCAGCCTCCATAGTCTTCACCTGGGCTTCGTCTTCGGAGCGGAGATCGACTTTGACTGCGGCGCTCGCGGGGATGGAATTTACGGAGGTGCCGCCTTCGATGACGCCGAAATTGAACGAGCTGCGCGGAGTTTCGGGAACTGCGATAGCGGAAAACTTTACGATGGCGCGGGCAAGCGCCGTGATTGGATTGGGCGCGCCGAAATCGGACCAACTGTGACCGCCGGCCCCGGTGATTGTAACTTCCACTCGCTGCGAAGCAATGCCCTGGGTGGTGATGTGTTCGATGGAAGCTCCGTCGATGGCAATTACGGCAGCGAGTCGCGACCCGTAACTTTCTACCAGGGCGCGGATGCCGCGGAGATTGCCTTCGCCTTCTTCGCCGACGTCACCGGCGAGGACGATTGTCTTGGTGGTGCGAATCCGAGACTCGGAAAGCGCACGCGCCAAACCGACGAGAGCAGCGAGGCCGGCTCCATTGTCAGCAATACCGGGCGCGGTCAAGCGATTGGCGTCACGCTTGACACGCACATCAGTGGAGCCGGGGAAAACGGTGTCGAGATGCGCGACAAGAAGAATGATGGATTTATCGTCCGAGCCGGGACGTTCGGCAATGACATTGCCGGTTTTATCCGTGCGAACCTGTAGGCCGGTCGCTTCGAATAGGGTCTTAAGAAATTCGCCGCGGCGCGCTTCGTTGAACTCAGGAGCGGGAATTTCGGTAAGACGAATTTGCTGTTCGGTCACCCAGTCCGCGTTTTTAGCGATCCAATCGAGGCCGCGGGCGCAGTCGGGCGCGACGGCGAGCTTTTCAATCGAGTCATCGGTGGCGCGCGCGGAAAGTGTGACCATCAAGAGAAAGATACAGGAGATGTGAGCGAGTTTCACGCGTTTCGTGCACGAATCTTAGCAGCCGGAGAACGAAGCAAGCAATACTGTCGTGCCGGCCTTCGAGAGATCACACTGATCCGACCTTGCCTGATTCAGTTGCCGCGCGAGGTGGAGGAACCAAGCAAGGCGAGGATTTCTTCTTCGGTGAGGACGCGCTCGGACTGTTTGGCGACGCTGAAAATGCGATCGACCAATTCGTCCGTCGCGGGGACGCCGCGTTTTTCCAGCCAGAATATCACGTTGGAACGGCCGCTGAGCGGGCCAACTTCGATCACTTGCTCGAGGCCGAAGAGATGCGAAGGTCTTGTAGGCTTTCACGATGGCGGCGGCGTGGACGCCGGTGGCGGTGCGAAATGCGTCGCGTCCGACGACCGGGTAATTCGGCGGAATTTCGGTGTGCGTGGCTTTGGCGACCGCGCGGGAATATTTTTTTAGCGTGGAAAGGTCACGATCAATTAGGCCAAGCAGGCGCAGATTGACGAGCATCAGCTCCATCGGGGTGTTTCCAACGCGCTCGCCCAAGGCGAGAGCTGCGGCGTGAACTTGATCGGCACCGGCGGCAATGGCGGCCAGCGAATTGGCGATGGCCAGGCCGCGATCGTTGTGGCCGTGCCAGTCCACGCGAATTTTTTCGCCGGACGGTTTGACGACTTCTTCGATCGCGAATTTTACAAGGTTGAATGCGCCGCGCGGGGTGGCGTGGCCAACCGTGTCGCATAGGACGATGGCACGCGCGCCGGATCGGATGGCGGTGGAATAAAGCGTAATCACCGTGGACGGGTCGGTGCGCATGGTGTCTTCGGTGACGTACATCACGGGAAGGCCGGCGGCGGCGGCGAATTTTACGGCTTCCTCGGTGGTGCGCTGGAGATGATCGACAGTCCAGTCTTCAACCAGACGACGGATGGGGCTGGAGCCGATAAATGTGGCGGCTTCGATGGGCATGCCCACGCGCTCGGATATTTCGATGATGGGCTTGATGTCATTTTTGTGCGTGCGCGCCGCGCAGTTGGGACGGATCTTCATGCGCGTATTTACGATTTCGCGCGCGAGGGCTTCCGTGTCGGCGTAGGCGCGCGGGCCGGCGCCGGGCAGGCCGATGTTCACGGTGTCAATGCCGAGCGATTCCATCAGGTGAAGGATTTCGATTTTTTCGGCGATGGTGGGATCGTGGAC
>JBEKSN010000047.1:0-21029 GCA_049517055.1 Candidatus Acidiferrales bacterium
TTTCGAAGCTGTTCCATTTTAATCACGAAAAACGCTAGCACTCTGTTTGGCGAATTTCAAGGATGTGTGCGTTGTGGACGGTCTAGTACTTCGACGCAGTTCGCGCACACTCTGACGCAAGGCACGGAATTTCGCGACCTAGGTCCTATGAGCGCAACCTCAAAGCGAGGACGCTTTGGGCATACGTGGCGGAAGCGGACGTCCCGTGATTGCTCTGCTGCGCGCGGCGCCGTTATACCAGGGCGGCACAAAGCTTTTTTCGCTTGACATACGGCGGCCCATGAATTTTAATTCGTTTTAATAAATTTAATAAAAGACACGGGTGGGGTGCCCAAGCGCATTTGGACTCTGAAATCCTGAATCCGGATTCGGGGAAGCCCTGTTCTCGACGCTGCCAGAATCTCGCACGGCGAGCGATCTAATTGCGCATGCGTGACCTCTTGACTTTCAGATCGACGGAGACGGCCATGAAATTTCTTCGCACCGCTTTCTGCTTGCTCATATTTCTTTTGTGCGTCTCAGGGGCGGCGTTCGCCCAGGACACCGGCACGTTCACCGGGACGGTCCATGACAGCTCGGGCGCAGTTGTGGTCGGCGCAGAAGTGAATGTTTCCAGCTCGGCTATCGGAATGAATAAGACGGTAACAACGAATACGGACGGAGATTGGGTTACTCCCTACATTCCGAACGGTACATACAATATAACCGTCACCGCGAAAGGGTTTAAGAAATACGAGGCCAAAGGTGTAGTCCTGCGAGTCGGGCAAACGGCGAAAGTAGATGTAACGCTCGAGGTCGGAGCGATCACGAATGAAGTCACGGTTGTGGGCCAGGGCCTGGCGCAAGTCGAGACAGAATCAGCGCAGGTCGGCGGAGTGCTCACCGGGACTGAAATCACCCAACTGCAATTGAATGGCCGCGATTTTGCGCAGCTTATAACGCTGACCCCTGGAGTGAACAACCAAACCGGACAAGATGAAGGAACCGTGGGGATCGCCGGCAACACCATCTTTTCGGTGAACGGAGGCCGTGGAGAAAACAACAACTGGGAAGTGGACGGCGGTGACGACATGGACAACGGCAGCAACAACTCGCTGAACGTTTTCCCCAGCATCGACTCCATTGCCGAAGTCCGCGTTCTGACTTCCAATTATGGCGCGGAATACGGAAGAAACGCCTCCGGAACGGTGGAGACGGAACTCAAGTCCGGAACGAATTCCTTTCACGGAGACGCGTACGAGTTCGTGCGCAATGATCTTTTCAACGCAAAGAATTATTTTGATGGACCGGGTCCGACTCCGGAATACAAGAAGAATGATTTCGGTTACACGCTGGGCGGCCCGATTTACATCCCCGGCCACTACAACACGGATAAGAGCAAAACATTCTTCTTCTGGTCGGAGGAATGGCGGCTGGAGCGCATCCCCAATACGTTCAATATCCCGGTTCCATCAAATGCCGAGAGAGGTGGGAACTTCAGCGACGTATGCCCGGGTCCGGATTGTCCAAACTTGCCCGGCGGCGGAACGCAGATTGCAACACCGCTGGATCCCAATGCACTGGCCATCCTCGCTGAGATCAACGCGCCCAACAGCACGACTGGTTGCCCTTCGACGATTAGTTCCTGCTACAACGCCGACGTCATACAACCCACTTACTGGCGTGAAGAGCTTCTGCGAGTGGACCACAACTTCTCCAGCAACCTGCGCGGCATGTTTCATTACATCCACGACTCCTGGAATACGGTTACGCCCACGACGCTGTGGTCCAACGCGACGCTGCCTTCGATTCAGACGAAATTTGTGGGTCCGACAACCAGCGCGGTCGCGCGGCTGGTGTACACTGCTTCACCGACGCTGGTGAATGAATTCGTCTTCAGCTATACGACCGACCACATTTTTCTCACCAACGTGGGACCGTTCGCGCGCCCCGGCAGCATGACGATGACCGGTATTTTCCCCGACTTTGGCGGAAAACTGCCGACGGTGAGTGTGAGCGGCAACCAAGCCTATGGGCAGGGATTTACCGCTGACCCGTCGGATGAGCCGTGGAACAATGCGAACCCGACGTACACCATCCGGGACAACGTCACCAAGATCATTGGCAAACACACTTTGAAATTCGGGGCCTACGCTGTAATCGCGCAGAAGAATGAGTTTTCGGGCACGGGACTGGAAGGCTCGCTTTCATTCGATGCCACGAACACGAACGTCACAACGGGAAACGCGTTCGCGGACTTGCTGCTCGGAAATATCTCGACTTTTTCGCAGGTAAATCTGGAACCAAAGTATTACAGCCGCTATCAATTCGTGGAACCGTACATCAACGACGATTTTCACATCACGCCGCGGCTGACTTTGAACCTCGGGCTGCGCCTAAGTCTGTTTGGCACCTACTACGAAAAAGAGAAGAACACCTTCAACTTTGAGGCCGGCGCTTTTAACCCTGCGAACGCGCCCGAACTCGATCCGGCGGGCTCGGGAGCTTTGGTGAATCCCATCACCGGGGCATTTCTTTCGCCGACAAATCCCGCCGATGCTCAGTTTTTGTACAACGGACTCGTTCAGTGCGGCGCTTCGGGCGCGCCGCGCGGCTGCATGAAAGGCCATTTATTTAACCCGGCACCGAGAATTGGGTTCGCCTGGGATATTTTCGGTGACGGAAAGACTTCGCTGCGCGGCGGCTACGGAATCTTCTTCGATCATGGTAATGGAAACGAGGGGAACAGCGAGTCCTTGGAAGGAAGTCCCCCGTTTGTCCTGAACCCACAGCAGCCGAATATCGCTGCGGGAGTGGGGTCCTGCCCCTCAAGCGGTACTGGATATACGTGCATCGGCGGTAGCGGAGCATTGGCTTACCCTCTTAGCCTGGTGGCCATTCCTACCCATGCCGTATGGCCGTATATGCAACAGTGGAATCTAAGTATCGAACGGGAAGTGTTTAAGAATACGGTTCTACAGGTTGGATATGTGGGCAGCAAAGGAACCCATCTGGCATTGAACGTGGACCAGAACCAGTTGCAACCGACAGCGGCGTCTCAAAATCCTTACAATCCCGGCGAACCGATTGTGATACAGGCTAATACCGGCCAAGTGGTAAACACAAACTGCGACACTCTGACGGTGAATGGCATCGCTCAAACGGGGCAGGCTGCGATTAATCTGGGCACCGCCTGCGGAAACGATCCGTCGCCATTCCGCCCTTTTGTTGGTTATGGAACGATCACTCGCAAGTACTACGGGGCGGATTCGAGCTACAACTCGCTACAAGTCTCCATCCGGCGGACGATTGCGCCGTTGGTGGTGTCGTTGTCCTACACCTATAGCCATTCGATCGACGATGCCTCCGACTTGGCCGACCAGAACTTTGTGAATTCCTACGACTTGGCCGCGAACCGAGCGAGCTCAAACTTCGATGAACGTCACATTCTGACGTTCAGCTACGTGTACAGCCTTCCCTCGCACTGGGCAAGCGGATGGAAGAAGGTCGCATTGGCAGGGTGGCAGTATTCCGGGATAACCTCGTTCAATACCGGGCAGCCCTTCAGCGTGTTGAATGGCGTTTTCGGCGACAACGCTGGAGTAGCCAACGGTGTCGGAACTAACGGCTCTTATGCTGACTTGGTTCCCGGTGTGAGTCCCTACAGCAAGCCTTCGGCGGCGGCAGTTGCGGCGCTGGTTCCGGGGACGGGCCCCCTGCTCTTCAACCCCGCAGCATTTGAAGCCCCGACCGGCTTGACCTTCGGAGATTCCGGCAGAAACCTGCTGAATAATCCAAGCCGATTGAACTTCGACATGGCGATGTTCAAGAACTTTCCGATTCACGAATCCATTTCCATGCAATTCCGCGTCGAAGCATTCAACATTTTCAACCACCCGCAATGGGCGAGCAACAACGGCACGGCAAGTACGACGGGAAGTGGTGGCGTCGCGTACAATACGATCTCCTGTTATGGAGGACCGAGCAATTCCGCTGCGTATTCTTCGTGTCTTGGAAGCGGATTCCTGCAGCCGGAGGGGGCGCACAATCCCCGGATTCTCCAACTCGGGTTGAAGTTCCTGTTCTAGGCGACAAAAACTTTGCACAGGCTGTTCGAGGGCGTCCCGAGAGACGGGGCGCCCTCTTTTATTGGGTGCGAACTTATAGTCTACGAGGAATTCTTCTAACTGATCTTGGGAATAAGGCAGGCAGAAATATTTCAGGGAGCCGGCAGGGGTTTCGTATCGCGGATTCCCTTCCCTTCAACCAGCGTGTAAATGTTGTCCGGCGCTACATTCTGGAACTTTTCGACCAAGCCGCTGGGCCATTGAACTTCCACGGAATCCAGGTTTGATTCCTTGCCTAACCCATAGCTCAAGCGGGGTGAATTAGTTTTGATTTCCGGATTTGGGAACTTCATCGCGAATTTCGTTCCTATGTGAACCTTCCTCACAGAGATTTGGAGTAGCAATAGTTAAAAGTTCTTTAGAATCCGCGTATTCGCTACTGGCACATTAAGTGCTAAAGCGACACTGAGTCTCTGCTCGTTCAAAACACCGGTTCTGCTATGCACCGTGATTGCGTTGGATCGGTTGTCGACCCACGTCGTCTCGCATCGTGCTCGAACGGGATAATGAGAGGAGGAATACATGCGACAGTTTTTAAGTCTCTTAGCCATAGCTGGGTTAGCGAGCCTTGCGACTGTTTCGGCAAAACAATCCGGGAATGATCCTCGGCTGGGACCGGATCTCGCAGGAAAACACGACGCAAAAACAGTAGGCGATCTCGTTGACCGTGTCATCGCGCGTGAACACGAAGAGATTGAGGTCGTCAACTCTTATAATCCGATTGTCGAGACTTACGTTCAGGTGTATAGCCAAAAAAGAAGTGGGGGCCGGCAGGTATCAAGGGATTACTACTATCTTGGACAGGCCGAACTCTCAGATCGAAAGCAGTTTGGCTACCGCTCAATGCTCGCGTCTAAGGACCAGCTCCCCAAGAAAGGGCTAGTAGGCGACGATTTCCATCCCTTGGGTTTTATTCAGATGGTCTATATAGATCAGAAACAATTTGACAGGGACCACTACAGCTTTCAGTACGTCGGACGGGAGTTTCTCGGCGATATCCGATGCATACTTTTCGATGTCAAGCCGCTTCCAAAAGCCGGTCCAGGTAGATTCTATGGCCGGATTTGGGCTGAGGATCAGAACTATACCGTAGTGCGGTTCAACGGGGTTTTCTTGCCTGTTCGTCACGACGGCCATTACAACTCCCATTTTGATAGCTGGCGCTTGAACCTCCAACCAGGGCTCTGGCTTCCGGCTTACACATTCGCCGAAGAATCGGACCTACGCACGCGCAAGGTAGAGATCAAATATGTCAATGACCTTGACCGCCTTCGCTTCAAAGCCCAAACGCGGTTCTGGGGCTACGACCTCAAGAAACCGACCCATCAGCAAGAATTCAGCGATTTGGTTTTCGACGCGCCATCTAAAGTAAACGACAACGCTGATGTCAGAGATGGTCACGACCAATATCCCACACAGGCCCAGCGGAAATGGCAAAGCCAGGCCGAGGATAACGTCCTCGCCGCACTTCAGAGGACTGGCTTACTGGCCCCAGCCGGAGATGTAGACAAGACTCTCGACACCGTAGTGAATAATTTGGAAATTACAAACAATCTTGACGTCGAGCCTCGCGTGCATTGCCGAGTGCTCACAACGGCCACTTTCGATCTGTTCGCTGTCGGCCATGTAATAGTGATAAGCCGCGGTCTCCTGGACGTTCTTCCCGATGAAGCCGCTCTCGCCGCCATGCTGGCACAAGGGCTGGGGGAGATTATCGTGTCGAACTCGCGTCCCGACCAGTATGCGTTCTATGACATTGTGCAGGTTCCGTCACTTTATACGCTAAGGCGGTTTTCGTTTAAACAAAACGCCCAGGAACGCGAAGCGAGCGGCCAGAAAGCTATCGCCCTTATGCGAAACTCGCCTTATAGCGACAAGCTGGCGAGCGCTGGCCTTTTCCTGAAGCAGTTTGAGCAGGATTCGCGGAATTTACGAGCCTTGGTCGCTCCGCACTTAGGGAACCGAATTTATGTGGCTTCGCAACTGACCGGATCG
Organism: Candidatus Acidiferrales bacterium; assembly: GCA_049517055.1. Taxonomy (GTDB): domain Bacteria; phylum Acidobacteriota; class Terriglobia; order Acidiferrales; family UBA7541; genus Palsa-295. The sequence continues at coordinate 6,102 of JBEKSN010000047.1, forward strand.
GCGCCAGCGTTGGAACCGGAAAACTTGGATCAGGTGGCCGCGCTTCCTTTGGGCGCACGGATCAAGCTCGATCCTTGGACCGATGAGGTCGAACTAATAAAGGCCAGGCCAAGTCCGATCGCGTCGGCGAGCGACAAGATGCCGCTTGAATTGACGCCGTTCATGCCGTATCTAACGCGCTACACAAAGCAGACAACTTCCGAAGTATCGTCGAATATTACGTTCAACGAAGTTGGTACCCCATCGCCGCCCGAGCCTAAGAAATAGTTCAAGGTGAAGTTGCCGAACACCTGGTTTATTCGAATCCTCTCTCATTCGCAACCCTCTAGTTAAATCTCCGGCCAGCGTTCTCAACCCCTTCTGAGCGGCTCCCCGGGAGCGAGCCAACACGAGCACTTGAACCGGACAGTTGCCACGAGAAGAACATGACAGTTGGCTCGATTTCGAGATGCCTCCTCCTTCTGCTGATGTGTGCGGCCCCGGTTGGAGCACAGGACGCGCAAGAAATAAAGGAAGCATGGCGATGCGCGACCTTGTCGCCTCGACTGTTCTTGGACACAGATATAGGAATACGCGCCGAACTTGGCTTTCTACCGCCATCCACCGATTTTGGTGTGTCATTTGAAGTTCCGCTGAGAAGTCACATCGAGATACAGGGATCAGCCTCTTTCTCACCGGACAAAAAGAAAATCACCGACGACGGCCATTCGATTTCCGCGAGCGGAACCGGAATCTTCTGGATCAATTCGCGTGTAGGTGCGTTGGGCGAAGTAGAGTATGACCGCTTATGGACTTCGCAGTTCAACGAAGGGGGCACGGCTCCGGCATTTGGCGCTGTGATCCGCACTCGCTACAGATATCCTGGAAGGCTGTACATTAGTTACTTGATTCCGACTGGCTGCGTTTGGGCTACGGCTTCCAATGCTTGCAGGCTGCAATCCAAACGGACTCAAGGTTTTACGATTAGGCAGGAATTCCAATTTCGACCTCACATTCGCTGGGGGATTGAAGCCGGAGCTTACCATTTTTGCGATCAGAGTAATCCGGATGACCCTGCCGTTCCGCGCAGCTGTCTGTGGGCGGGCACCGAACTCTTATTCGTGAGATTCCAGTTTCCAGGCGGGCGAAGGAGCGAACCTTACTAATTGTCTTCCGGCACGACAAGGTGGAGTCACTATTGGGAACGTGAGCAGATCTCAACGATCTGGCGGGAATAAATGAGGGCGAGAGAGGTTCTTATGGAGCGGGCAAGGACTTTGTATCGCGGATTCCCTTCCCTTCAACCAGCGTGTAGATGTTGTCCGGCGCTACATTCTGGAGCTTCTCGACCAAGCCGCTGGGCCATTGAACTTCCACGGAATCCAGGTTTGCTTCCTTGCCTAACCCAAAATGCAGGCGCAGATCGTTTTGCGAGAGGTAGCTCGCGCCTCCGCGGACTTCATTGAACTGCACGAGTTTGCCCGCGCGCACGGTGACGCGCGCGCCAATCGCGGCGCGGTTGCTCTTCGTGCCGATGAGCTTGAAGAGCACGCGGTGATTTCCCGCGACGCCATGATTCAGCAGTAGCGAGGGCGGCTCGCCCACATTCAAAAGCAGGACATCGATGTTTCCATCGTTATTGACGTCGCCGAACGCCGCGCCACGGCGCGAAGCAGGCGGAATCGCGTTGAGCCCGGCGGCTGCAGCGGAATCCGTGAACGTGCCGTCGTGATTATTCATGTGCAGCATCAGCGGCTCGCGATACCGCGGGCCGGAATCCAGCGAGTCCATCTGCGGGTAAACGTGCCCGCTGGCGACGAAAAGATCGGCCCATCCATCGTTGTCGAAATCGAAAAACCCCGTACCCCATTTCACGTAGGGATAGCTGGCAGTAGCCACACCTGCTTTCCAACTGACGTCGTCGAAGCCCGTGGCGCCGAGATTGTGGTAGAGGCTGTCCCCTTGGTCCATGAAGTTGGTGACGAAGATGTCGAGGCGGCCATCGTGATCGTAATCGCCAAAGTCCACGCCCATCGAGCCTTCGGCGTCTCCTTCGGCGCTTAGGGCCGCACCGCTTAGCATGCCGACGTCGGTGAACGTGCCGTTGTGATTGTTGTGGTAAAGATAATTGGGGCCAGTATCGTTAGCGACATAGAGGTCCGGCCAGCCGTCATTGTCGTAATCGCCCCAGACCACCCCGAGACCGTAGTAGGCGTTCGAGTCGTGCACCCCGGCTTTCTGCGAGACTTCTTCGAATGTTCCGTCGCCGCGGTTGTGATACAGCAAGTCGGTTTCGCCCACCATGCCCCAGGGACCACACTGCACGACGATGCCACGGAATTTGCAGGAGCCGAATGCAGCGACGTTGGCAAGGTCCACGTGAACGTACCGCGCGACGAAAATATCGACGAAGCCGTCTTTATCATAGTCCGCCCACGCCGCGCCGGTCATGAAGCCCCTTCCACGGACGCCGGCTTTTTCGGTGACATCCTCAAAGGTGCAATTGCCACGGTTACGGTAGAGCGCATTGCCGCCGTAGCCGGTGACGAATATGTCGGGCAACCCATCGTTGTCAAAATCGGCGACGGCAACGCCCATGCCCCAGCCCTTGCGGGTGAGCCCGGCTTGCTTCGTGATGTCCTCAAATTTCAGCGGGGCCGATTGGCGGTAGAGCGTGATCATGAGGTCGCCGCCCTGTCTGTAGCGATCGACGGTCGAGCCATTGACGACCAATGCCGAGAGGGTGCCGCTATTATCGCAATCAATAAAGCCGACGCCACCGCTCATCGATTCGACGATGTACTTCTTGTCGGGCGAGGAGATGTGCGGGACGGTGAGGCCGGCACGCGCCGCTATTTCCTCAAAAATCGGCACCGGCGCGCGAGGTTTGCCGGTTTGCGCACGGGTCCCGATACATAACAAGCCGATAAGCAGGAATTGGAATGTTTTCTTCGTGGGCCGTAGTCTCAATTCACGTGGTGTGCGAATCGCGTCAGGCTAGGAATCGGCCGCGCCGCTAGGTCTTTCCTGCAAGCAATAAAGCACTAACTCGACGCGAGAAGAAACTCCCAACTTGTCGAAAATGCGAAACAGATAATTCCTTACCGTGTGTTCGCTCAGTTTCAGATGGACCGAAATCTCGCGGTTGGTCATCCCTTCCGCAACCTGACGCACCACCGATTCTTCGCGCTTCGAAAGCAGATCAATTCCACGAGCGTCTTGCCAGCGCATCGGCATCGTCAAGCTAAGCGCCTCAAGAATATAACCTAGCTGCTGGCTATTTGCCCACACCTGTCCTAGATGGACCGCATGAATGCATTTTCCGAGGGTTTCGAGAGGTTCGTCGCGAAAGACTACGCCATGAGCGCCGCAACGAAACGCGTCAATTACCAGATCGCGTTCGCGTGTATCGAGGAGCATGACGGCCCGCGTGCGACTTTGAAGACCGCGCAGCTCACGAACCACGCGAAATCCTTCGAGCGGGCCTTCGCGCAACTGTGAACTGATCACCGCAACGTCCGGCGCGCGTTCCTTCAGCAGGCTGACGACACCCGAAGAATCTACCGCACTGCCCACTACACTGACGCGATACCGCTTTGGCCGAAGCGCGGTCTCGACTAACTGACAGCTCATTTCATTTGCTTCAGCCACCAAGACACTGACATTGCTAACGCTACTGCTGCTGCAAGACTCCAGCGCATTTTGCATGCTGTTCCTTCGCTGCTTTGGAGTCTGGAAGGGTGAGGTATTGTAGGCAAAATGAAGCTTTTCTTTCAAGAGTAAAGTAAGCAATTAGCCAACAATTTATTTCGATTCCAGCCAGGAACACTGGAACAATTTCCTTAAATTCACAGCGAATTTCGGCCTCTTTGAGATCTCAAGATGTGCGAATTAGATTGCGCCCGGAAGCATTTGTTAGCGTCTCCAGAATTTGTGAACATGCCCAGTAAACGCACTTCCCAAATTGGGAAGTCCAATCCAGTGCAATGCAATCAAAGACACTTAAATATGACGGCCTCTTAAAAATTCGGTCCGACCGATCCTCGCAGGATCCCCAGTAGAGGAGACGTTCGTTCCCTACGTCTAGGTACAAAAGTACCGGAGGAATCTGAGCCGTTAATCTCTGTCATCTAGGCAATGTTGAAGAACGCCCTGTGTTGGTTTTGGCTTCAAATCCTTCTCTCTAAAGACCGTCGCTGCCTAAACAATTTCAAGTATTCATCTGAGACGTTGCGCCTCTTGCTCGATTCTGCACGGAAGCGTACGTTGCGCCTTGACAACGGTTTGAAGCGGAAGCCGATGATTCTCAGAAGCAACTTGCCGCTTCGCGTGTACATAAGAATGAATAACTCACTACTGCGCCAAGCTGCTCTCAATCACTGCATCGGAACCCCCGCATCGGCCGTTCCGTTGGAGATGCCGCGATGGTATGCGATTCGAATTCGCGGCCGATCCGAAAAGACTGTGGACGCCCAGCTACGCGCCCACGGTCTCGAGACATTTCTCCCCCTTTACGGCGAAGTCCGCCGTTGGAGCGACCGTCGCAGAGAGATTCATCGACCTCTCTTCCCCGGCTACACGTTTCTTCGCGCTGCAATTAGCGCGGAGATCAGATCTTTGGTTTTGCGCAGTGCCGGCGTTGCGGACTTTGTGCATGCCATGGGAAAACCTCTCTCTATTGTCGATCGTGAAATCGCAGACATCCAGGCGCTCGCCGCCGGCCAGATTCCTTTTTCCCCCTGTCCATTCGTGAAGATCGGAACCAGAGTTCAGGTTCGCGGCGGCGCACTGGACGGACTTGTGGGTATTCTCGTCGGACGAAATCCGGATTGCAGTCTAGTCATATCCGTGGAGTTGATTCAGCGATCCGTGGCGCTCCGCGTACAGGGCTACGCGGTGGTTCCCGTATGAAAAGTATTTAGGCAGCGAAAAATATATTTAGTTATACAGGGCTATTTTCAGAATCAGGGTTCTTGGGAGCCTGTGCATGGGCAAGAAAGATACTTGGGCTGTTTTCACGGGAATCGTCATACTGGCCATCCTAACCTGTGCGCCGCTTTCCCCGGCCCAGGAAGACGCCACCGCGGCCAATGGTCCCCCCGTTGGCCGCGCCAAGGCCGCACCAAACAGCCGATCTTCCCCGAGCGTTCCTGAAGGCAATGATCCAGCGTTGCAAAGGCGTAATCCGCGCTACCGCCTTTGCGCCAGTGACGCCATCACGCTCACTTTTCCACTCACGCCCGAATTCGATCAAACTGTGAACGTCCAGCCAGACGGCTTCGTCAGCCTTGCCGGCGCAGGCGACGTGCACTTGGAGGGGCTGACAACTCAGGAGTCGGTGCTCGCAGTGCAGGCGGCGTATTCCAAAATACTCCACGATCCTCTGCTCACAATCGAGTTAAAGGATTTCAACAAGCCGTACTTCATCGTGGGCGGCCAGGTGTCCAAACCCGGCAAATTCGATTTGCGCGGCTACACCACCGCAACGGAAGCGGTAGCCATGGCGGGTGGGTTCAACGATTCAGCCAAACACTCGCAAGTACTGCTGTTTCGCCGCGTAAACAATAACTGGTTGGCAGTGCAGACCCTGGACCTCAAACACATTCTTCAAGGCCATGATGTGCGCGAAGACGTTGAAATTCAGCCGGGAGACATGCTGTTCGTTCCACAAAATTTAATTTCGAAGATTGAGAAATTTATTCCGAAGTCTTCGTTCGGTGGCTATTACTCGTATTAGGGAAGCGGCGCGAAGGCAGGGCAAAAAAACATGGACGATCTCACAATCCGGCGAAGCGCCACTCCATACCATCTGGGCGTAACTCTTCGGGACGCACTTATGCCTGTCTTCCGGCAGCGACGCCTGGCAACTATGATTTTCATTGGCATCTTTGCCGGTGCGGTTCTATCGGCGCTTTTGCTTCCGCCCAGATACGAAGCAGAAATGAAGATCCTGGTAAATCAGGACCGCGTGGACCCCGTCATTACCTCCAACGCGGACCTACAGAGAGGATCGGCTGCCGTATCGGTCGTTAGCGAAGAAGACCTGAACTCTGAAGTTGAGTTGCTAAAGAGCCGCGACCTGCTGGAGCAAGTCGTGTTGGCAAGCGGTCTCGAATCGAGAGTTGAATCGCGCTGGGGGAAAGCTGTTGAACGATTCGAAAACGCGTTGTGGCGGACGACGCCTTCGCCCCAGATGGAGCTGGCACGGTCCGTCCAGGCGCTTGAAGACAACTTAGTCGTTGATCCTTTGAAGAAAACAAAATTAATTCGCGTGATGTATCCCTCGCGCGATCCTGAGTTGGCTGCGCGGGTTCTCCAAAACCTCGGAAACTTGTTTCAAGAAAAACATGCGGCAGTGCACCGGCCGCCAGGGACCTTTCATTTCTTCGATCAGGAGGCGGAGCGTTATCGTGGTGAACTTGCTACATCAGAAACTCAATTGTCTGATTTCGACGGCACGGAAGGAATCGTTTCCGCAGCCGAACAGAAACAGCTTGTGCTTCAGCAGATCAGCCAATTCCAAGCCGAACTGCACCAGTCTAAAGCCAATGCTTATGAAGCGAATCGGCGCGCTCTCGCCTTAAAGTCACGAGCGGCTGATACGCCCTCCCGGCAAACTACGCAAATAACAAAAATCGATAACGCGCAGTTGATGGCCGCGCTGGAAACTACGCTTCTCAATCTTGAATTGAAACGTAGCGACATGCTGACCAAATACGCCCCAACCTATCAACCGGTGATGGAATTGGAATCGCAAATCGCCGACACCCAAAAAGCCATTAATCAAGCGGAGTCGTCGCCCACGCAACAGGTCACGACCGACCGTCTCCCCGCGCAGGATTGGATGGCAACAGAAGTTGTACGCGCCGAATCGGACCGTGCAGCCTTCGAGGCACAAGCCGGTGCCATTGGCGGAGTGGTGCGCCTTTATCAGGGGATCGCAAGAAACCTCGACGAAAAAGGTAGGCACCAGGACGACCTGATCCGAAATGTGAAAATTGGAGAAGACAATTATTTGCTCTATCTCCGTAAGCGCGAAGAAGCCCGGATCTCCGACGCGTTAGACAGCAAACGTATTGTGAACGTGGCTATCGCGGAAGCGGCCACCGTCCCGGCGCTTCCCGCGCTGAATATCCTCTGGCTGTTTGTTGGCGGATTTTTCACTGCGGGAATCGTAAGCGTCTCTGCCGCATATGCTGTTGACCGCATGGACCCTTCGTTCCGCACTCCCGATGAACTGGTTCGCTACTTGAACGTGAAAGTGCTGGCGTCAATTCCGCCCAGTACTTCGGACAAACCGGACAAACCATGAGCCGAAATTTTGACCTTCTTCGAATCGCGGACCATGTCCACGACAAGTATCATCCGGCGTCAGAAACAAACTCGTGGTCGAGTGCCCCGCAGGAGCGCCACGATCATCGCCCTATTGTTGATGACGAAGTGATGAAATTAGTGCAGCGCCTTTTCATTCTCCCCGATGGCGCGCAGGCCCCCGACGCGATCGCATTTTGCGGAGTGGAAAAAGGCGTTGGATGCAGTTGGGTTTGCGCCAACGCTGCCCAGGTGCTGGCTGCGCAAGGCCTCGGGACTGTTTGCCTCATAGACGCAAATTTTTATTCCCCTTCGCTTCACCACCATTTCCAAGTGGGTAATAGAGCTGGTTTTGCGGAGTCCCTGAAAAGCAACGATTCAGTGCGTGACTTCGTTCGGCGCGTTTCAGGTCCGAACCTTTGGTTGATGACGGCCGGCCTGATCGGAAAAGAACCGTTAAACCCCGGACGATTACGCGCTCGCATCGCTGAATTGCGGAAGGAATTCGATTTTGTTTTGATTGATATTCCGGCAATTCTCCCCTATGGCGACGCAGCTCTGCTCGCCCATCTGACCGACGGAGCGGTCCTGGTGGTGGGCTCGAATAGGACGCGCCGAGAGTCGGCGCGCATGGCCAAAGAAAGCCTGGAAACAGCTAGTGTACCAATCCTTGGAGCGGTCCTGAATAAGCGGCTCTTTCCAATTCCTGAAGCTATTTACAGAAAGCTTTAGGTAAGGACCGTGTAGCAGGGCCGTGATAGCCCAATTAGACCAGGAGCGGCGCCAATCCTGGAGTGCCAAATGTGACTCAAATGGCGGAGCTACGTCCCGAATGACGGCGTAGCTGAATATAAAACACGGGAAGAAGGGAAAACGAATGAGCAGCGTTTCCATCGGGCAAACGGCCCAGCCGCAAGGTGGGACATTACGTAACGTCGTAGCCCGCGGTGCGCATTTGGCAAAGAGCGCGTGGTCCGCACATCGCTCGTTGTTCATGCTCTGCGCCGAGATAATCCTTGCAGCAGTTTCCTATTCTCTTGCCGTTTACGTTCTATCCGAAACCCACGAGCCAGGATGGGCCCTCAATATTCTGCGCGCGACTCTTGGCTTTCTGATTCTGTTTCGTTTGGTTAGTTTAGTGATGTCGGGACTCTATCATCGCTCGCTCAGACATTCCTCCATCCCGGATCTGATCTCGATTGGCAAGGTTGCTTTCTTCAGCAGCTTATTCTTTTGGGCTCTTGTTTGGTGGCGATTTCAAGACTTGAGAATACCGGCCGCTCTATTTGTCATTGATTGGATGCTCCTTCAACTGCTCTGGGGCTACTTGCATTTCGGCGTGCGTATTTTTAAGACGCAGCAAGCTGTTCACCGCAAACACGGAAGGCGTGTGTTGATTGTCGGAGCCGGTGATGCCGGGATGACGTTGCTAAAAGAGCTGTCAACGGACCCATCCTCGTCCTGCCAACCTGTAGCCGTTGTAGATGACGATTTGGCAAAGTCGAACCGGTCAATGCACGGTGTTCCGGTTCTCGGCGGGACCAAAAATATCGCCAGGTTGGCGGCGGAAATGCGCGCTGAAGAAATTCTTGTGTGCATTCCGAGCGCCTCATCATCGCAGATGAGTGACATCCATGCTGTTTGCCGCCGGTCCCGTCTCCCAGTTCGAACGCTCCCTTCGCTTGCGGAGTTGGCCGATGAGAAGGTTTCCAGGCGCCAGCTGCGGAGCCCGAAGATTACGGACCTTCTGGATCGCCGAGAGATCCACATAGATTTGCCGGAAAGTCGAAGGATTGTCGGCGGAAAAGTGGTTTTGGTCACCGGAGCCGGAGGAAGCATCGGTTCGGAACTCTGCCGCCAGATTGCGGAGGCATCTCCGCAAAAGATCATCTTGCTCGATAAGTCCGAAAACGGCCTGTTTTACGTACATCGCGAAGTTTCCCAGCGTTGCGAAGCGGCGCGCGTTCGGCCGGTACTTGCCGATATCCTTGATACCGCCCGCTTGCGGGAGCTCTTCTCCAGTGAACGGCCGGAAATTATTTTTCATGCCGCAGCGCATAAGCATGTCGGACTTCTCGAATTGCATCCCCAAGAAGCAATGCGCAACAACGTGTTGGGCACGCGCAATGTTGCGGAAGCGGCGTTGGAGTGCGGCGCGGCCCGGCTCGTAAATATCTCCACAGATAAAGCAGTGAGCCCCAAAAGTTACATGGGATTGTCCAAGAAATTGACGGAGCTATACATTCAGGAGCTTGCTCGAACCCGCCGCAAACCTTTCTCTAACGTGCGCTTTGGAAATGTTGCGGGAAGCAGCGGAAGTGTCATCAGACTTTTCTGGGAACAAATCCAGAAGGGAGAACCGATACTTGTCACCGATCCGCGAGCAACCCGCTACTTCATGTCGGTGCCCGAAGCAGTGCATCTAATCTTGCGCGCTGCAGCTCTCGGCAAGGGCGGAGAGACATTCGTCTTTGACATGGGCGAGCCGCTCAATATCTACGAACTGGCAAAGGCTATGGCGCTTTTCGCCGGCCTTGAGCCCGGACGCGATCTTCCCATTGAGTTCATTGGCCTGAAAGATGGCGAAAAGATCGAAGAGGCCCTTTGGGCTGATTGGGAACGCCCCGTTCGCACGAAAGCGGAAAGAATCCTCATGATCGCGGAGCAGAACCCGATGGCGCGCGGAATTGTAGGCAAGATTCGCAAAATGGAGAACTTCCTTCAGCGCGATGATCGGCAAGGCCTGCTCGAATATCTCTCGGAAATCGAGCCTGGATTCAAAGGAACGCAAACGCACCCGCTTTGTCCCCCAGTTTCAGCTCCGAAACTTCCCAGCACTGCTTTTGACTCAATGGGTGCTGCGTGAACATCCCGCTTTCACAGCCCGATATTGGAGACCTTGAGATTGATTCCGTCACGCGCGTCCTTCGGTCGGGAAATCTAAGCCTGGGGCCTCGAGTCTCTGGATTTGAAGAGGAATTCGCGAAGTACATCGGCGCGCGCTATGCCGTCGCGACCAACAGTGGCACTTCCGCTCTACATCTTTGCGTGAGGGCGCTGGGCATCGGGCCGCAGGACGAAGTTCTCACCACATCTTTCAGCTTCGTGGCTTCAGCAAACTGTTTGCTGTACGAGAGAGCGTTGCCGATGTTTGTGGACATCCACCCCGACACACTCAATATCAATCCGGCAGAGATTCGGGAAACCCTGACGTCTGTATACGCCTGGAAGCCGGACAAATCCAGGCTGGTCAATCGCCGGTCCGGACGCATTCTGAAAGCAATCCTTCCAGTTCACATTTTTGGCCTGCCATGCAATATGGCCCCTATTCTCGAGATAGCGCGCGAATTTAATTTGCGTGTACTTGAAGATGCCTGCGAAGCCCTGGGAAGTCGGTATCGTGGTCAGCTCGCCGGAACTTTCGGCGATGCCGCGGCGTTCGCATTCTATCCAAACAAGCAGATGACCACGGCAGAGGGAGGAATGATCGTCACCAATGACGCGCAGATCGCGACGCTCTGCCGCAGCCTCCGCAATCAGGGCCGCGACGATCACTCTGCTTGGTTGCGTCATATCGCCCTGGGATACAACTACCGCTTGAGCGATTTGCACTGCGCTTTGGGCCTGGCCCAACTCAAAAGAATCGACGAGCTGCTGTCCTCGCGCGCGCGAGTGGCGGCTGAATATTCGCGCGCTTTTGCGCAGACTCCGGGCATTGCTCTTCCACAGGAATTTCCCGAGGCGACGCGAAGCTGGTTCGTTTACGTGATTCAGTTGCAGGGAACGTCGCCTGCGCGGCAACGCGACAATTTGATTGCCGGTTTACGGGCGCGCGGTATTGCGTGCCAAGCATATTTCCCTCCAATTCATCGCCAGCCTTACTTCAAGGAAGTCGCACTCTCGCGTACTCCTTCGCTTCCACAAACGGATGCGGCTGCGGACCAGTGCCTTGCGCTTCCGTTTTTCTCGACAATGACGAGCGAGCAAATCGCCGAAGTTTCTGCCGCAGTGCGTGAATTATTGTCGGAAAGCGCTCACGGCCCCGGCTCCCCACAAAGGCAACTCAGCGCATCGGCGGGATGAACAGTATGAATTTCAAGTCAAGTCAGAATTCGCCGCGTTCTTCATTCCTGGTGCGCACTGTTCGGATGCAGCCGCATCTCTACAGCGCCATTTGCAAAGCGAGGATGCTCTATTCGCGCCGGATCGCCGGAGCGGAAATGCGTCGGCTGTTCAGACGAAACCGCCATCTGTTCACGATGAATGAAGCCGAAGCACGCCAGGTGAATTCTCTACGTGAATTCGGCTATACCCTGATTTCCGAGTTCTTCCCGCGAAAACTGATCGATCGCATATTTTCGAAGGCCGAGGCCATGTTCCAGAACCTTGAAATTGACACGCACTTTGCCTATTCAATTCAAACGAAAGAGCGCTCCACACTTGAAGGCCTTTGTTACGAGCATCTCGCGGCGACGGAAAAATTGATCGCTCTGCGCGACCCCCTGGTTCGCATTCCTGAAACGCTGGATGTGGCGTTCCACGAAAGTATTTTGAAGATTGCGGCGAACTTTCTCGGATATGTGCCGCCGCTGTATCGTGTAACGATCGTTCGCGATTTTCCCCACACTCGCCCGCTGCATTCGAGCAATTTTCATAAAGACAACGATGAGTCGGACTCCCTCCAAATCTTCATTTATCTGGTGGATGTTGACGCCACCTGCGGCCCGCTTGTTTATATCCCGGGTTCCAATCACTACGACGTCCGTTCCTGCCGTCCCCGTCTCTCTCGCGATCTAGGGATACTTGCAAATGACGGCCGGCTGAGCGATGAAGAAGTCGAGCGTGTTTATCCCCGGCGGAGCTGGGCAGCGTTGCACACGCTGCGAGGAAGCGTTGCCGCAATTCACGGGAATGGCATCCACAAAGGGCCGGCGTGGAGCAGGCCAGGTGATCCAAACAATCGCCCGCGAACAGCCATCAAGCTCGATCTTCATGGCTACAAGTCGGGCGTATCGCGCGATCTGAACGAAAACCGCATTCTGTCCTCGGATTACGCTCGAATGAGTGAGCTGCAGCGTCTCTTTGCGCACCCCACTCTCGTCGAACAGGAAGCCGCACGCACGGCGCACGCTAGTTAAAACCAACGAATACAAACATGCATCTCCGCACCATGGCATCTCGTGCCACTACTCTATTGGCCAAAAACCCGTCGCTCTTTTGTCGCGTGCTTCTCGCAAAAATTAACACCACCCGGCGTCTGCCGCCACTGCCGGCGCAAAAGCGTATCGACGACGTTGTGTTCGAATACGACCTGGGCCACTACCGGGGTACCGCTCCGATGTACTTCGGTTCCTACGGCCTGTTGATTATTGAGGCCATGAGACGATTCCTGAAGCCCGGGGATGTGTTTGTAGATGTCGGAGCGAACGTCGGATATTTATCAGCTTTTGCGGCGGGAATAGTCGGAAAGCACGGCCAAGTACATTGCTTCGAACCTGTGCCCGCGTACTTTGACAGACTCCAGAGGCTTGTCGAATTAAATCCGGAACATTCCATCACGCCCAATTGCATAGCGGCAGGCGAAGAGCCCGGGAGCTGCACGATCTACGTGACCCGCGAGCCTGGTCAAAACACGATGGTCCTGGCCTACAAGTCTGGCCCGGAAGTGATCTCAACTTTGAAGGTCGCGGTGGTTCGGCTGGACTCTTATCTGGCGGAGCGGAATATCGACCGCATTTCCCTAGTCAAAATTGACGCGGAAGGTTACGAGCTGCCCATTTTGAAAGGGTTGCAAGGTTTTTTTGAAAGATCGAAACAACGCCCTGCCATTATCTGCGAAATAGCGCCGCGCGCCTACCCGCTATTGGGCCGAACAATTTCCGAACTTTCAGACTACACGGCGAGCTACGGCTATAGCCCATACGACTTGATCGACGGTACAACACCTGTAAACCTCGCAGCCGTTGAACACGTCGAAGATGTTCTCTTCCTGGCAAAGGCCTACAGGTAAATGAGTTTGTACAGCACCGCAAATGTTTTCCATGGGTTTCACCCGCTCCGCTTCGCGACCTTCGCAGTACTCGCGGCATCCCTTGCTGCCGGATGGGCTCTATTTGCAACGGCTTTCTCCCCAAATACGGTAATCGTTTGCGTCCTGGGCGCCGCTACTGTCGCTCTGCTTTTCTATTATCCCGAACTCGCGCTCGCTCTCTACGTCGTTATCGGCGACTTGAAGGGCGATGAGCGAATCGCCTCGATTCTTCCGGTGGATTTAACGCTCGCTTTGGGCGCAATCATCCTCTTCGGAATCGTTTTGAACTTGTTTCGAGGAAAAGGCATCCTGCAAATGCCGGCCTCGTTTCTTTGCTATATCGCGTTGATTGCGATCATGGCCGGAAGCTTGGCGTACACGCCGGTCTTTGACGCCGGCTTGGAAAAGTTGGGCCGCTTCCTGACGGTAACCAGCCTCGTGATCGTTGCCCCGTTTTTCATTCTGACTACTCCGCAAGCTCTCAAGCGGTTCTTCGCCGGCTTCGCCGTCATCGCGTTCTTGATATGCGGCTATTCGCTCACGCAACTTGGCGGCTCCGAGCGTCTAGTGACGCCGAGTAGCAACACCATCGGTCTGGGTCACGTTGCGTGTTCTTTGATCCTGCTGATTTGGTTCTTGTGCATGCCCGCGCTTTCTTTCTCCAAGCGGATACTGATGTATCCCTTGCTCGCCGTGCCGCTCATGGCCTTGATCGGTTCCGGATCGCGCGGCGCGGCCATAGCACTCGGCGCAACCATCCTCCTGAGCCTGTTTTTGTATCGTCAGTTCGCGGCAGATCTGCTGTGTTTGATCGTCGTGGGATTTGTAGCGATGCCGTTCCTTAAGATACCCGAAGCCTCCTTCGAATACCTTGGAACGCTGACGAATTCTCGCAGTGTGGATAGCCTGTTGAGTTTTCGCGCCGAACTTCTTGGCTACGGTTGGCAGCTTCTTCAACAACATCCCTTGCTCGGCGTCGGTATCCAGGGTTTCCGCTATCACTCGCTCAATGCAGGTCTTTACAACTGGCCGCACAACATATTTCTCGAGATAGCGTGTGAACTTGGAATTCCCGCGATGATAATCGTGTGCGTTATTTTTGGGAGTGCTGTCAGGGAATCGTTCCACCAGATGCAAGACCGCTTGTCGCCGTACTTGACCTTTTCCTACGTGACGGCGGCGCTACTGCTCGTCGGCATTGTGAACTCACTGAACACCGGAGACATTAATTCGGATCGCTCGACGTGGCTTTTTATAAGTCTAGTTTTCGTGGCCGGAAACCTGCGAATCCGAGCCGCTAGTCCGCCCGAAATGCTATCTCAATCCGGCGCACACAGTGCGGACCCAAAATGACGGCGCCTGCACCCGCCCTAATTTCCACAGCCGATAAAGTGGAAAGCAAAACCGGCATAACACTGTGCCACTTTTCTACCGCTCATACGCAATTGAAAAGCCGATCGTTTCATCGCGAATGCCTGCCGCTCGCCTCGGCAGGCATGAACGTCCGGTACGTCACGCCCGCGGATATCCAAGGACGGCGTAACGGTGTCGATTTCGTGACTCTGCAAAGAACTCAAAGCCGGATGCGATCTCTGCTTGCCCCTGCC
>JBEKSN010000048.1:0-21543 GCA_049517055.1 Candidatus Acidiferrales bacterium
TCGGGGAAAACGTCCTGAGGATGCTCGTAGGCGTAGCCCGCGAGGTCCGACAGAGCTTCGATTTCGCCCAGCGAAGCAAGCCAGGGGGCTATCGCGCGGCCAAACTTCTTGCGCCAGGATTCAATGGCGAGCGTCCACTGGAAACTCCAAAATACGAATGGGTCGAGGACTTTCACAGCCAGATGCCGACGCGACACCAGGAAATCAACCAGCCGATTCAAGCGGGCAATGGACTGTGAGGAAACTATGCCGTCCTTTTGAAGGACGGCGTGAAGACTCACGAGCTTAGAAGAAGAAAACTTCTCCCGCTCTATTCTTGCGAGCACCTGCGAAAGCAATTTCAGGTCGTGCGCTGCTTCCTCGATCGCGGAAGCACTCTTCGATGTGCGCTGGTGAAATCTCCAGGACACCCCGGCGTTCACGATGGAAATCAGGAGAGCTGGGTATCGGAGGTCGAAAGCTGCCCAGGCGATTAGGCTGCAAATCCACAGTAGGCCAAGCACGAATAAAAGAATCTGCAAGAATCCGGGATTGAGTGCCGAAGCACCTTCCCCCCACATCACCAAGGCTTCCGGTTTAACGCCAGAGCGAAAATCTTTTCCGATAACCGCCAAGTCTTCACGCAGATCGAGCCGCTTGCTCAGTTCGGTAACGGCGGCGTTGCGAAGGCGCACTTCGTCCGGCGGGGCTGGAGCCAAAAGCCAATTCGCCAGAATTTCCTCACCCGCTCGAGTGCGCGCGGTGCAAAGCAGCTCGAAAAGAGACCCTGCTCCGAAGACATCGAGATCGCGCGCGTAGGGATGCGACGGGTCAGAAAAGCGGTCACCCGTCTCGCCGGTTCCCATCCATTTATTGCAGATTCGCGCAAGACGGCGTTCGTAAAAGGCGATTTTGCGGAAACTCTTTCGAATCGCGCGAATCACGCGCTCGTGAGCGATCGCAAAGAAAACGAGCAACGATACGGGAAGCAAAACCCAGTAAATAGCGCTGATCCTAGTGGCCAGAATCCAGCCGGCGGAGACAACCGAGACGGCTAAGAAGAGCAGAGTGGCCGGACCAAGTTTCGCAGCGGTCTGTTTGTAACGCGATTCGCTCTCGCGCATTACTTCCAAACGGCTGCGATATTCGGATTCAGGGTCTTGTTGGGCGGTTGAGGAGTCGTTGGACATCGTCAAGTCTCGCGAAAAGTGCGCTGCGTTCGCAGAGCTGTTAAGTCTAGAGGAAAAGGGCAGGCGCCATCGCTGATAAAAGGACACTGACCTGAAGTACTATTGACTTTCGCTTTTAGTTCGCCTACAGTGGCCACGCTACCGCGAATAGGGGGCAGGATGACACTGACGAAGAGGCAAAAGGAAGTCCTGGACTACTTGGTCGGATTCCTTAACAAAAACGGCTACTCGCCGAGTTTTGAAGAAATTGCGAGCTCATTGAAGCTGACTTCGTTGGCGACGGTGCATAAGCATCTCTCCACCCTGGAGAAAAAGGGTTTCATCCGCCGCGGATACAATCAAAGCCGGTCAATCGAAGTCATGCAGCTCCCCAAGCCCATACGCGAGCAATTGCTCGATCGCCACGTAGTGGAACTGCCGCTGGCGGGACGCATCGCGGCCGGACGGCCCTTGGAAGCGGTAGAGGACCGAGAAACAATCTCGCTGGCCGATTTCGCCCGCGGACAGAACACATACGTTTTGCAAGTGCGCGGCGAATCCATGCGCGACGATCACATTCTCGACGGTGATTACATCGTTGTAGAACAAACCCAAGTGGCCAACCCCGGGGAGATCGTTGTGGCGCTCGTCGGAGAGGACGAGGCCACGGTGAAGCGTTTTTACCGCGAACCGGGCGGAAAGGTCAGGCTCCAGCCGGCGAACTCGCAAATGGCCCCCATCATCGTTTTGGCTGCGGATGTAAAAGTACAGGGACGAGTAGTGGGAGTGCTGCGAAAATATTAGAACAGGCATTGGGGCCATGGCATTTCCGAAACCTGACGAAGCCGCGCCGCATTATTTCACCTACATAAATCGAATCTCGGGCGACAACATCGTGGAAGTGCTGGAATCCCAGCTACGAGATGTGACTTCCTTGCTGAGTGGTGTCTCCGAGGAAAAGTCGCTGCACCGATATGCCCCGGAAAAGTGGAGCATTCGGCAAGTCCTGAGTCACGTTAACGACACCGAGCGTGTATTCGCGTTCCGAGCACTCTGGTTCGGCCGCGGCTTTAGTGACCCGCTCCCGAGTTTCGATCAGAACGCCAGCGTCACCGCCGCTCGGGCCGACGAGTATTCGTGGGGTGATCGTGTCCGGGAGTTCCAGAAAATCCGCGAGGCTACTCTGGCGTATTTCCGCAATCTGCCGGATGACGCTTGGGCGCGCAGCGGTATCGCCAGCGGGAATTCGGTTACCGTAAATGCGCTGTCTTACACGATTGCCGGACACGTCGCGCACCACATTGCAATCCTGCAACAGCGGTATTTGTAACCACTGCGAGTGACCCGGGAGTAAGATTCGATTTCCGTTCACCCGCAATATCACTTGACTGCTGTGCCAACTTCCGATAAATCTCCCTCTGCCCCCGGTGCTCCGCAGGCTTGTCCGGGCAGGGAGCCCCATGCGAAAGCAACCCAGCCGTTTTCGAACCATCTGTGTGTGTCTGGCGATAGTGTCGGCTTTCGCACTCTTTGTACCTTTCGCTTCCGCCCAGTCTCTGGCTATTCCCTCGCGCATCGTGCAGCCCATTGACGAAGCGAAGCGGACCGTCCTCACCGGCAACACCTATTACCTTGCGCGGGCGCAGTACGACGTAGGCGCCGCGCCCTCTACCCTTCCGATGGAACGCATGCTCCTGCTGCTTCGCCGCGGTCCCGATCAGGAATCCGCCCTTGAGCAGCTACTCCAGGATCAGCAGAATTCCGCATCGGCGAGTTACCACAATTGGCTCACGCCACAGCAATTCGGTGCGCAATTCGGCCCTTCCGCGCAAGACATTCAAACCGTCGTCTCCTGGCTGCAATCCCAGGGATTCGCCGTCAATCGCGTATCGAATGGCGCGACTGTGATCGAATTCTCCGGCACCGCCGGAAAAGTTCAGTCCGCCTTTCGCACTGCCATCCATAAATACAATGTTGGTGGCACAGAGCACTGGGCGAACTCAAGCGATCCTTCCATTCCTACCGCGCTCGCGCCAGTTGTCGTCGGGCTTGACACGCTTCACAATTTTCCGCGTAAGGCGATGCATGTGGTCTCCGGCGTTTACACCAAGAAGCGTTCCACGGGCGTGATAAAACCCGTGCGAACTACGAAACCGCTCTTTACCCTCAGTTGTGGCAGTACCGCGACTCCTTGTTTTGGGCTCGGTCCCTTCGACTTCGCCACCATCTACAACGTGCTGCCTCTTTGGAACGCGACCCCGGCAAATGACGGCACCGGCCAAACTATTGCAGTCATCGGTGAGAGCGACGTTGTCAACAGTGATATCGAATCTTTCCAGGCCCTGTTCGGCCTTCCCACGAAGGACCCCGTTCTTGTCGTCGACGGCCCTGACCCCGGCATCTCGCCGGGCGATGAGACCGAGTCGGATCTGGATATCGAATGGTCCGGCTCTGTGGCCAAAGGCGCCACTGTGAAGTTCGTCATCTCTGCGACCACGAATACGACCCTCGGCGTCGATCTCGCCGCTCAGTTTGCCGTGGACCAAAATATTGCGCCGATCATTAGCGAAAGTTACGGGATCTGCGAAGCGGGAATTGGAACCGCCGGCAATCAATTCTTCAACTCTCTCTGGCAACAGGCCGCAGCTCAGGGAATCACAGTGATTCTCGCTGCCGGCGATAGTGGCTCGGCGGGCTGCGATGGCCATGATAATGAACCACCCGCTCCGGCTGAATTCGGTTTACAGGTAAGCGGGTTCGCTTCAACTCCCTACAACGTCGCTGTCGGTGGCACCGATTTCAACGACATCGCCTCTCCTTCAACATTCTGGAACACCACGAATAAGCCAACCACTCAGGAATCCGCCAAAGGGTACATCCCCGAAGTTCCCTGGAACGATACCTGCACAAGCTCGGCTCTCAGCTTTTTCGGCTTCCCCGGCACTGCCATCGCTAACTGCAACAATCCCGAATTGCTCACAAGTGTTGTTGACACCGTGGGCGGAAGCGGGGGAAAAAGTTCTTGCACGGTTGGCGATGGCCAGGACGTCACCAGTTGCTCGGGCGGCTATACAAAACCTTTATGGCAGAAGGGACTTGGAGTTCCCGCCGATGGAAAACGGGACATTCCCGACGTCGCTCTATTCGCGAGCGCTGGATTTTATAGCGACACTTTTTACATCATTTGCGAGGCCGACCTAACCGACGGCGTCTCGTGCGATGAGCCGGATGGCGAATTCCTCGCTGTGGGAGGCACATCCGCATCGGCTCCTAGTTTCGCGGGCATTATGGCTATGGTTGACCAAAAAACGGCCTCGCGCCAGGGCAATGCCAACTACGTGCTCTATAACCTCGCCGCTCAGACTGGCGCGAGTTGCACTTCCGCCAGCGCCTCTTCAACCTCCAGCACCTGCGTTTTTTATGACATTACGACCGGAACCAACGCCATGCCTTGCGACGGAACGGTGGCGCATCCTGTTAATTGCAGCACACCCGGCGCGGAGGGCATTGGCATCCTTATCGGCTACACGTCCAACGCGGGCTATGATCTAGCTACCGGCCTGGGTTCGGTTAACGCCGCAAATCTGGTCAGAAGTTGGAGTACCTTTTTTGCGGGATTCAAGCCCAGCGCCACCACTCTGGCTCTGTCCCCCGTTTCCGGCATCGTCCACGGCACTCCGGTTAACGTGACAATTGGCGTTTCCGCTGTCGCCCCTGCTACCGGCACACCTACGGGGAACGTCGCCTTGCTCGCGGCCACTTCAATTGATCCCGGCATCGCCGCGTTCCCACTCACTGCAGCTGCCGTCAATTCCACAACCGACGTGCTGCCCGGCGGAAGCTACAACGTCACCGCGCATTATCCCGGCGACAGCGTCTTCGGTGCCAGTGACTCCAGTCCCGTCGCCGTTACCGTTACTCCCGAACCCAGCACCGTCGCGGTATCCGTCATCACCGTAAATTCCAACGGCAATGCCGAGCCGTTTACCTCCGGCCCCTACGGTTCTACTGTCTTTCCTCGCGCCGATGTCGCCGGCGATTCTCACAACGGCTTCCCCAGCGGAAACGTCACCTTCAAAGACAACAATCAAGCTCTCAGTCCAGCGCTCACACTTCCGCTCAACAGTCAGGGCAACGCCTTGCCCACCAATCCCATTTTCACTTTCACGGCCGGTTCCCATTCCCTAAGCGCTACCTACGCCGGCGACGCCAGCTTCAATCCGAGCGCATCCACCACTCCTGTTACGTTTACAATCACCCAGGCTCCCACAATCGCCAATCCACCTTACATCGCGACTGGGAGTGTGCCCTTCGGGTCTCCGACAAACATTTCGGCCATGGTAACAGCCGAGAGTTGCGGCAATCCGCCCACCGGCACGATTACCTTTTTCACCGGCACCACGCAGCTTGGCACTCCGCAGTCCGTTCAAACCAGCTTACTGTCGCCATGCGATGTCGAAGCCACGGCGTCGATCAGCACAAGCGGCTTGACGCTCGGCTTGAATTCGGTCACGGAGAAATATAGCGGCGACACAAACTATTCGGGGGCTGTTTCCGTTGGCACTTCAGTGGATGCGCAAATTGTCACCACCACGACAATAAGTAGTTCGGCCACGAGCTTTCCGCAAGGGCAGAGCGTTACTTTTACCGTCAATGTTGCACCGAATCAAACCGGCGGACCCGGCCCAACCGGGACGGTCCGGTTTTCCACGGTTGTTGCCCTTCCAAGCGCACAGCTAGTCAACGGCCAGGCCCAGATAACGACGACCGCCTTGACCGCAGGAAACTACACCGTTTCTGCCATCTACAACGGCGACACCAACTACAGCGGCTCCTCCGGCTCGGTCCCGGTGCAAGTCAGCGCAGGCCCAGACTTTAGCATTACTTTCGCTCCGGCCACTGTCACTGTTGCATCTCCTGGGGCTTCTGCCAGCACCATGCTAACCGTCACCGGAACAAACGGCTTCAACACCGCCATCAATTTTGCTACCGCAACTGTCTCGGGCCTGCCCAGCGAAACTACTTTCTCATTTAGTCCGACCTCGGTGCCGGTTGGCAGCTCCAGCAAAATGACCATTACCACCACGGCCCCAAGCCAGCTTGTCCCGGCCCACCGTTCCTCGATCGGTCCCTTAATCCGTCCGGGACTTCCGACGGCCAAGCAATTTTCCGGGCAACTCGCGCTTCGCGCTTTTGGCCTAATTCTATTTCTGCTCGCCGGCGTGCTTCTCGCCACGCAATTTCGACAGCGCAGTATCCGCTGGCTCGCTCCGATCGTGCTCCTTGCCCTACTCGTTGCCAACGCAGCCTGCGGAGGCGGAGGCAGCACGACCACCACTCCCACTAACCCCGGGACGCCGATGGTCCAGAACCAACCCGTCACTGTTACGGTAACCAGCGGCGCCATCACGCACACGTTCACGTTCACGTTGACAGTCAACTAGGCGATCCGCGCGGGTTCAAGAGCCGACCCTTCGGTCGAGTTCTTTCGCAGTGTCTGCGAGATTGCTCACGACGCTACGTCACAATCGGAAAGCGACCGGCTACCCAAATTCCCTTGCAGTTTCTGCCCTAGGAGCCTTACTATCCAACTCCCCAGCTGCAGCGTTGCCTCACCGGGCACAGCTGTACCATTTTGGATTTGGCTTCGTGTTTAGGCGGGGCTACATTTAGAAACCAGTCCTCATTACTTATAGTCCTGGCATAGTACGGGCCCAAGGAGGAGTAAATGTGGGGAGACAAAAAAACGGACGCTCCGGCAAAGAGTCCGCTCCCGCAGCAGCAGCCGCAACCATTGCAAAGATCCACTGCATCGACCGAAACTGCACCAGTATTTCCTGGGGAGGCTAAGAAAATGGCACCTATCGATTCGACGTATCCGGCAACATCTTCATCGAGCGGCATCGCACGGCTCGGAGCGACTCTGCACGTTAAAGGCGAAATCACCGGTAATGAGGACCTGCACATCGACGGAACAGTCGAGGGGTTGGTCCAACTCGAAGACCGTAAGCTGACTATCGGCGCGAGCGCGAAAGTGACTGCAGATATAATCGCCCGTGAAGTCGTGGTCTACGGGAACGTGAAAGGGAATTTGCGAGCGCGCGATCGCATCGAGATCAAGAAGGACGGCTCGGTGGTCGGCGACCTAACCACCGCTCGGATCATGATCGAGGACGGCGCTTACTTCAAGGGCTCGATCGAGATTGACAAGACCGGAGACGCGGCTGACGGCGATAAACCTGCGTTTCGCGGTGCGCGCAGCACAGCCGCGGCGTCTTCCTAGGCTGCTGGCTAAGCACGCAGAATCCAGGTCGGGCTATCTAGTACAGCCGATTCCACTCGATCCATATTTGCGGCGGGCCGCCCCAGCGCGGCCCGTCTTCATTTTAGGGCGGCCACTTCGAGCGACTCCTCGTTGACAGAATCTACTTCGTAATCTAAACTCAGGGTTTGTCTCTAGACGGAAGGGTGTGACTGACTGATGCGGACGCATGTACCAAAGGGCCGAGAGGCTGAAGATCTGCAAACAGGGAAGAATTGGTTCGTGGTGAACGCCGAAGGCGTGGTTCTGGGGCGTCTTGCCACGCGTATCGCCCGCCTTCTGATTGGCAAGGATAAGGCGAATTTTACGCCGCATCTGGATTGCGGCGATCACGTGGTGGTAATTAACGCGGAACGCGTGAAGCTGACCGGAAACAAGATCGATCAGAAAATTTACCGTCACCACAGCGGTTATCCCGGCGGATTGAAAGAAATACCGATCCGGGTGATGTTGCAACGCCGTCCGGAAGAAGTTGTGCGCGAAGCAGTGTTGGGGATGCTGCCGAAGAACAAGCTCCGCGCGCGCCGGGCCAAGAAGCTGCGTGTTTATGCCGGAAGTGAAGGCCTCGCCCGCCACACCGGACAAAAGCCCCAGCCGCTCGCGCTGTAACCACGCGATAGGGATTCGAAAATTTTCCGCGCTTGGCGGAGAAATTCGCCAGAAGCGCGCTTGTGCCGCACTCTGCACCGCGTATTTTTCGCGCAGTGCGTTCGGCGTAGGCAACTAAAGAAGGAGGAACTTTGAGTTCAGCTTCGAGTTCGCTAGCAGGCAACGCTGGAAAGCAGTTCTACGGCACCGGCCGCCGCCGGGAATCGATCGCGCGCGTGTATATCAAGATGGGACCCGCGCGTTTTACCGTGAACGGCCGTCCGGTGGATGAATATTTTCGCAATATTGCGTGGCACACGGCCGCAGTCGAGCCGCTCAAGTTCACGCAGATGCTCGACCAGCTCGAAGTGAAATGCATCGTGAAGGGCGGGGGCGTCGGTGGCCAATCCGGAGCGGTGCGCATGGGACTTTCGCGCGCTCTCTCAAGGATTAACCCCGAGCTGCGGCCGGCATTGCGCAAGAACGGATTCTTGACGCGCGATTCGCGCATGAAAGAACGCAAGAAGTACGGACAAAAGGGAGCTCGTCGCCGCTTCCAGTTCAGCAAGCGCTAATTTTTAAGGTTCGGCTCGATTCGTCG
This sequence comes from Candidatus Acidiferrales bacterium, assembly GCA_049517055.1. Classification (GTDB taxonomy): domain Bacteria; phylum Acidobacteriota; class Terriglobia; order Acidiferrales; family UBA7541; genus Palsa-295. Next base: position 8,660 of record JBEKSN010000048.1, read on the forward strand.
AGCCGGACCAAATTCACGGCCGGGAAGGACCGGCAAAAAAGGATGCTGCTCCGGTTAGCCGCGGAGAAAAAAGCATCCCTCTACTCGAGGAGGCACATTGGGAGTTGAAATTACGATGAAGGAGCTTCTGGAGGCTGGAGTCCATTTCGGCCATCAGACGCGGCGTTGGAACCCGAAAATGAAGGAATACATTTTCGGCGAACGCAATGGCATCCACATTATCGATCTACAGAAAACCCTAAAGATGTTCCGCGATGCCGCCCGATATGTCGCCGAGATAGCCGGACAGGGCAAACGAGTACTTTTTCTCGGCACTAAACGCCAAGCGCAGGAAGCCATCGCTGAAGAAGCGAACCGCTGCGGCATGTTTTTCGTCAACCATCGCTGGCTCGGCGGCACGCTGACGAACTGGGCGACGCTACAAAAGTCCATCAAGCGATTCAAGCTGCTGAAGGGCATGGTCGAAGACGGACGCATGGCGCAATTTTCGAAGAAAGAAGCGGCGCGGCTCGAACGCGAGTTGAAGCACTTGAGGCAGAATTTCTCCGGCGTAGAGAATATGACCACCTTGCCCGACGCCATGTTCGTGATCGACCCGAACGCGGAAGTGATTGCGGTTCGCGAGGCTCGGCGCATGGGCATCCCCGTCGTGGCCATCGTGGATACAAATTGCGACCCCAATCTGGTGGACTGGGTCATTCCCGGGAACGACGATGCTTTGCGTGCGATTCGGCTTTTCACTTCAAAGATTTCCGACGCGGTTCTGTCGGGGCGCCAGTCGTTTGAGCAAACGCAGATCGCGGACCAGAAATCCGGCGAAGGCGCCGGCGAAGAAGGCGTGGATTACGTCGACACGAGCGCGTACGAGGTTTACGAAAAGCAGGAAGGCGATTTCGTCGAGCCGGATGCTGAAACGCCTGTTGAGCCTGCGGTGGAAGCGAACGCAGCGGCGGCCGGAGAAGAAGATTCGGTGGCTGGAGCGTCGCAAAAATCGTAGATTCTGCCCGCCGGCCGAAGCAGCTTGCGCGTTGCGCTGCTGAGGCCGCACCATAAGCGGCAAAGCCCAAATTTATCAAAGAGGAATCAAGTAAATCTATGGCTACAACTAGTAATCCGAACGTTTCGGCCCAACTCGTGAAAGAGCTGCGCGACCGCACCGGCGCGGGTTTCACCGCTTGTCGAGAAGCGCTGCTTGAATCTAAAGGCAACATCGAACAGGCCATCAGCATCCTGCGCAAGAAAGGACAGGCCGCAGCGGCAAAGAAAGCGCAGCGCGCTACTTCCGAGGGACTGGTGAGCTACTACATCCACGCTGGCGGGAAAATTGGCGTGCTGGTGGAAGTGAATTGCGAGAGCGACTTCGTTGCGCGCACCGCTGATTTCCAGCGCCTGGGCCACGACGTGGCGATGCATATTGCCGCGCTGGACCCGCGATTCCTGCGCCGCGAGGAAGTGACGCAGGAAACGCTCGACCGCGAACGCGACATTTACAAGGAACAGGCAAAAGCGACGGGCAAGCCTGAAAACGTAATCGAAAAGATCGTGAATGGAAAGATGGAAAAGTTTTATGAAGAGAACTGCCTCTACGAGCAGCATTTCATTAAGGACGAAGGCGTGACGGTGAAGGAGCTGGTGGACCAAGCTATCGCCAAACTGGGCGAAAACATTGCGATCCGCCGCTTCTCCCGCTTCAAAGTCGGCGAGATGGATGGCGCGGCGTCGTCCGCGGGAGCCACGGATGAACCGGACGCGCCGGTTGCGCCTGCGGTGCCGTCCGCATAGAATTGCTTAAGACCCTGCCGGAAATCCGCCGCTCTTGCGGCGGATTTTTTTTGCCCAAAGGTGCACATTGAATTTTGCGAGGCGTTACCGCCGCGAAGTTTGTCTGCTAGAATGCCCCTGGCCAATTTCAGGCCCATTAAAATGGCGAAAGCAAAACCGATAAAGCGAGGCGCTCCGGAAGGAAACCCAAGCGGCGGCACGCCCGTTTACGAACGCCTGGTGCTGAAACTTTCGGGCGAATCCCTTTCGGGCTCGCAGGATTCCGGCATTCACGCTGAAACAATTCAGGGAATCGCGCGTGAGGTGAAAGAAGTCCGCGATCTCGGCGTGTCCGTCGCGATTATGGTCGGCGGAGGAAACATTTTCCGCGGCACGCGCCAAAAACAACTCGCCATCGACCGGGCCACCGGCGACTACATGGGCATGCTTGCGACGGTGATCAACGGGCTCGCGCTTCAGGACGCGCTGGAAAAATCGGGCTGCCAAACGCGGCTGATGAGCGCGATTGAAATGCATCAGGTGGCAGAACCCTTCATCCGGCGCCGCGCTACGCGCCATCTGGAAAAAGGGCGCGTGGTGATTTTTGCCGCCGGAACAGGGAATCCCTATTTTTCGACCGACACCGCCGCGGCGCTTCGGGCGATGGAAATCAAGGCGCAAGTAATCCTGAAAGCCACGCGAGTGGATGGAATTTACGATGCCGATCCGGAAAAGGTGCCGGGCGCTAAGATGTTCCAACACATCACCTATCTGGACGTGCTGAAAAAGGGTTTGATGGTGATGGACTCGACGGCCATCTCGCTGTGCATGGACAACAAGATGCCGATCATCGTGTTCAATATGAACGTGCCGGGAAACCTGAAACGCGTGGTGCTGGGCGAGCGGGTGGGCTCGGTCGTCACAGCAGCATAAATAAAACTGGCGGAGGCAATTCCTAGATGACCACGATTGCCACAAGCAAAGACGCACTCGCACAAGCGAAGGTGCGGATGGAAAAAGCGGTGGAAGATTTTCGCAAGGAACTGGCAGGCGTGCGCACCGGCCGAGCGAACGTGTCGCTGCTGGATCATGTGCGCGTGGATTATCACGGCACATCTATGCCGCTCAACCAGCTCGGCACGTTGAGCGTTCCTGACGCGACGATGATCATGATTTCTCCCTGGGACGCCAGCGCGGTGCCGATGATCGATAAAGCGATTCGCACCACGGATCTGGGATTGAATCCGACAAATGACGGGAAAGTGGTGCGCGTCCCGATTCCGCCGCTCACCGAGGACCGCCGCAAGGATATGGTGAAGCACATTCACAAAGTGCTGGAGAATCACCGCACGGCGGTGCGCAACATCCGGCGCGATATCAAAGAAGCGGTCGAGAAACTCGAGAAGGACAAGAAAATCAGCGAGGACGATCGTAAACGTTCGCTGGATGAGCTTGAAAAGCTCACGCATTCGGAAACGAAGAAAATCGAAGATCATTCCGCGTTAAAAGAGAAAGAAGTCCTCGAAATTAAGTGATGGCCCTTCTGCATCCAGCTTCCCGCACAGAGAAAGTCACCGGGAACGCAGAGACTTTCTCGCCGCATAACTGATTCATGCAAGAGGCCCGACCCAGCCGGACGGCGATGCGCGTAGCGATGCGGCGCGCGACGCACCAACTCTTCGATCACCCCAAAGTCTTGGACGATCCGGTCGCATTGCCAATTATTGGGCCTGAAGCCGCGGCAAAATTAGAGGCCGAGCGGAACAGGCATAAAAGCCGTGTGTCGCGAAACCTTCGCGCGTTCCTGGTGGCGCGCAGCCGGTTCGCGGAGGATGAACTGGCGCGAGCCGTTGTGCGCGGCGTGAGGCAATATGTGATTCTCGGCGCCGGCCTCGACACTTTCGCGTATCGAAACCCTTATGAAGATCATGCGCTGCGAGTATTTGAGGTGGACTACCCGGCTACACAGGAATGGAAGCGCCAGCGGCTCGCGACGGCTGGGATTGCGATTCCGCCATCGGTGACCTACGCTCCAGTAGATTTTGAACGACAGACACTTGCGGAAGGCTTGAAGCTTGCAGGATTCGATGCTTCGAAAGCCTCTTTCTTTTCTTGGCTGGGCGTCACCATGTATCTCACCGAAGATGTAGTGATGGCCACGTTCGGTTTCATCGCCTCGACTTCACCCGGCGGAGGTGTGGCCTTCGATTATGCAGTTCCGCGTTCGTCATTAAATTGGGTTGGACGCCTGGCTCTGGATGCTCTTGCGTTCCGGGTAGCCGCCGCAGGCGAACCGTTTCGCACTTTTTTCGATCCCAGCGGGCTGGCGGAGCGGCTTCAGCGAATCGGATTTCGCGGCGTAGAAGATCTCGCTGCCGGGGAGATCAATGCACGCTATTTCAAAGATCGTGCTGACCAACTGCGCGTCACCAGCAGTTTAGGCCATTTGATGAGTGCAGAGGTGTAACAGGGACAATCTGAATCGCGATAGGAGCAGGCGTCAATTCACGGTGCGCAGGTTTTCCGGGAGAATCAGCGTGAAGGTGCAATTGCCTGTGGTAGCCGAGCAGGCCAGCGTGCCGCGCCTGACAATTTTGGCCGGCGTGGCGTCGGGAAACATCGGTCCAAAATCAACCGCGCGCAAGCGCTCTGCGAATGGCCGCAAATTTTGATTTCCGCTCACAAACTTTACCGCTTCCACTTTCGGATCCCTGTTTCCCGGCGATAGCAGAACCAGAAAATCAGCTTCCGAGTTTTCGCCCGAGCTTTTTCCGATGGAGAACGTGCGATGCGTTGTGAGTTCAGGCTTCGCTTGGTTTACGAGATCCTCGATCTTAGCGTGAGGACCCAGCAACTCCACAAGCCGGGCGCGGGTTTCCGGCACCGAATGGGCAGCGCCCATGGATAACGAATACATGTGAATGGCCTGATCTTTTTCGCCGCGCTTTTGGTCAATCTGCGCCAGATGATCGCCCACCTCGCCGTGCTGGTCCAGAAGCCAGGAGGCGCGAATGTAGCGTTCGGCGTCCGCCAATTCGCCCTTTTGGAAATGAACCCATCCGAGCGTGTCCCAATAAATACCCAGGTTTGAAACTGCTTGCAGGTCATCCATGGAAAGGTGCGTAAGATTGATATTCCGAAGATTTGCAGTCGTCGCCGCAACCGCCGATTCAGCATATTGCTGAGCTTTGTCGAGCTCGAGTTGATGATCCGCCAGGCTGTAAGCGACGTTATTCCAAACCGCCGGCGTCTGCGCTAACTCGACTCCCTTTTCAAACGCAGCGAGTGCCTTTTCTTTTTCGCCGGTATTGATATACGCCTGCCCTAGGCTGACCTGAAGTTCGGCATTCTCCGGGGAAAGAATGGTGGCTTTGTCGAGTTCGGGAACGGCCTCGGCGTATTTGTGTTCTTCGAGGTACAGAGCACCGAGAGCCGCATGCGCAACCGGGTCGATTGGATTTACTTCGATCTGCTTTTGGAAAGCCTTTGCGGCATCGGTGTAATTCTGCTGCTGCTGAAGCGTGAACCCCAGATAGTTGTAAACGTGCTCGTCGTACGGATTCAGTTCAATCTGCTTTCGGAACGCCGCGCCTGCATCGTCAAATTGTCCCAGCCGCAGATACGCCAGGCCAAGATCGTTCCAGCCCTGTTTGTTTTTGGGATCCAGTTCAAGCGCACGCTTCAGAAGCGGAATTGCCGCCTTCAAATTTCCGGAGTTGAGTGCGGCGAGGCCGGCTTCGAGAAGTTCGCCGGGTTTCGCGGCTTCCGGAATCTCCGGCGCTCCGGGAGCGGAATTCTCGGCGAGCAAAGTCTGGCTTTCATCAGACTCTACGGCGCGAGTGAACGCGAGGTAATCGCCCACGCGCGACGCAGGCAGCTCCCGCATCTTGAAGTTCAGCGTACGCTCGGCCACGAGCGTGTGGGCTTCAAAGCGGTAGCTTGATTTGAAAGCAGCGTAATCCCGCGCGATCGAAACTGCCACGGGGGCCTGCGCGGTGAAATTCGATGGCAGCTTCAGCTTCAGTGTCATGGTGACATCGAGCGGGCTTCCAAGATGAATCGGCTCGACCGTATCCTCAGAGGCATCCGGCATGCCGATCATCAGCAGCGGCACGGTGACTTTGCTTTTCTTGCTGGACCAATCAAGGAAATTTGCCTGTGAAAACTCGAGATCCAGTTCGAAAGGATTTTGTGTATCCGAAGGATCGCTCGGTTTCACCGCGGTTATATCTCCGTGGATGCCGTCCAGAGCCGCGATCGTCTGCCCCAGTTCTTTCCATTGCGTTTGCGGAGTGCGGCGAAACGCAGCGCGAAGCGCCAGCTCGTTGTCACCTCGAAGAAAGTACCGCAGCTTGGCCGAAAGCTTGCCGAGGTCGCTCACCTCGGCGTCAATTTCCACGCGCTGGGTAGAGAGGAATGGCGGATCGATCGGGGTCTCGACAATTCTTCCGGCGCCATCCGGCGGGACGAGCAGCGCAGACTTATTCCGCAGCGCAGGCGAAAGCAGCCGAAAAGGCGCAACTTCTGCCGTCGAATCCATCCAGAGCAGGCCATTGTCCGCGGGGACGGCTGTGATCACGTGGTCGAATTGCGACGGTGAAGGAATGGACGTGTCAAGATCGCTCGCAAACGGAATCAGAACCGCGTCGGAAGGAATGTTTGCGGCCTGCAGCATCGCGGCGAGCAAGGTGTGTTTGTCCTTGCAATCGCCATATTGGTTTGCAAAAACGTCGGCCGCGGAGTGCGGCTGGTAACGTCCAAGCCCGAAGGAAAGACTAACGTAGCGAATGTTTTTGGCGACGTAGTCGTAGAGCGCCTGGATTTTGTCGAGTTTATTTTCGCGGCCCTGAATCAGTTCGAGAGTTTTCGCGCGAATTTCAGGCGTGGAGTCGCTGCGGTCCTTTTCGAGTTTCGCATACCATTGCGCCACCGCCGCCCAGTTCTCGAACGTGGTGAGTTCCACATCAGGCCGCTTTGCTTTGGCAGGTTGCTGCTTTTTCTTGGCTTTTTCGTCTTCTGGCGGCCGGACTAAGTTAGCCCGCTGCCAGTGATAGATCGTCTGTCCATTTTCATCTGACTTCGAAAACGGAATCTTGTGCGAAGCGGGATCAACGGCAGTGCCAGGCTTGACGCGCAGTTGATAATCCTCGCGGCCATTAGTGGTAGAAATCTCCGGCGAGTGGACGGTGATCGCCCGGCCTTGCGGTACATCAATCTCCAGCCGCTCGTCGAGAACGATGGAGTCTTGGAGAAAATTGTAAGCGAACCAGAACTGTCCGGGCGCTAGCGACGTGAGCGTTCGCGTGAAGATTTCGTACTCCAGCGTGTCGCCGGCATGCAGCGACGGCACCGTAATGTGTTTTTCCTTGTAGTCCGTGTACATCGGCGCGTCGCGCGCAACGCTGGCGGTCATTTCTTTTATGGAGTCGGGCCCCGCATTGACGACGGTCCCGTCTGGTTTGTGCACGCGCACGGTTCGGACTTCCATTTGCTCGTTACCGGAGTTGTAGCCAAAAACAAGTTCGCCTAATTGTTGGACCCCAGCATCGCTCTGCACCTGGATGCGTACAGAAAGATCACGCTGGCTCGTGCCGTCATTTTCAAAGCGCGCTGTCGTGTAATACTGCTCGATGACGAAAGGTTCTTGCGAGTAATTTGCCGCAATGGGCTTCTGTGTTGCCGATGAGTTTGCTGACTGAGGGGCTCCATTGGCCGGGGGCCCCTGTTGCGCTCTCATTGTACGAGCCAGGACAAAGATACAGAGTAAACACAGGCCAAGGCAGAAACGTCTCATTCATGCTCCCAGTGCGGTTTGACGGACATCAGTTTAGAAGGCTTTCACCAGTTAGGTAAAGCCGCTCGGAGGCACCTGTTGAGCAACTTTGAAACACCCCTCTGTCAGGGCCCGCGGGGCGCTCTATGGCTTGCTCCGATCTTCGCCCAGAATAGTCAGGAACCCGCTCGGTCGGTATTCCACTAAACTGTGTGTAATCAATTACTTATCGACACTGCTCATCCTCTCGTTGCGGCCAGTCCGGGTCTCCTAGCTAGGGAAGCCCACAACGCCGATTGAGGAGCTAGCTTGGGGGTGAAGTTGATCTGTCTGAACTGGCTCGCCAGACCCCGAACTTTTTTAGCATTTATTTGTGTTCGGGAATCGAGTTGACAATATGTGTTATTTTTCCTATACTCCTGCGGTTGCGTTGAAGCAGTTGGACTTGGTGGTGATTAGGGAAGTCTTCCGACCCCGGAACATAGAAAGACGGAACGGGGAAAGAGGAACGGCCGAAATGGGGCGCCAGCCCCGCAAAGCCGTGTGAGCCTCTCCGCTATTGCGTTAGATGGAGTTCACTCCTCGGGGTGAAGCATCATCGCGGAGTACCTGGTAATTCCTTCGGGTTATGGCGCCTTTTCTGTTCATTCACCCGCAGAATTTCGCGCGGGCGGATTTGTTATGCGCGGAATTATGCGGGGAAAATAAAAGCGGTAATCGATTCGAGGGGGTACGAGTGCCGACGTTTTCACAACTGGTGCGGAACGGCCGGGAAAAGATCCGGACAAAGACAAAATCGCCGGCGCTGGAAGGCTGTCCTGAAAAGCGCGGGGTTTGCGTCCGTGTCTATACCCAAACGCCGAAGAAACCGAACTCAGCGCTGCGCAAAGTTGCCCGCGCGCGTCTGACCAACAGCGCCGAAGTGACCACGTATATCCCCGGCATCGGACACAATTTGCAAGAGCACTCCATCGTGCTGGTTCGCGGTGGCCGCGTGAAAGATTTGCCGGGCGTTCGCTATCACGTGATACGCGGAACGCTCGACGCAGCAGGAGTTGAAAATCGCAAGCAAGGGCGCTCGAAGTACGGCGCTAAGCGGCCAAAAGCCGCACAGAAGTAGGAGAGCGGAAATATGCCACGTAAAGGCTGGGTTCTTCGTCGAAAAATTCCGGGCGATCCGGTTTACGCCAGTGATCTGGTGCAGAAATTTATTTCCAGCATGATGTACGACGGCAAGCGCGCCACGGCCCAGGCAATTTTTTATAAGGCCATGGACCAAGTGGCGAAAACCACCAACGACGACGCCTTCAAGCTGTTCAAGAAGGCCGTTGAGAATTGCAAGCCGGTTCTGGAAGTGAAGTCGCGGCGGGTCGGCGGCGCGAACTATCAAGTGCCGGTGGAAGTGAATCCATTTCGGCGGCAATCGCTCGCGATTCACTGGCTGGTTTTGTATTCGCGGACTCGCGGCGGCAAGACCATGACTGACAAGTTGGCCGGAGAAATTGTGGACGCTGCGAACGGCCGCGGCGGGGCTGTGAAGAAGAAGGAGGACGTGCACCGCATGGCCGAGGCTAATAAAGCCTTCGCTCATTATCGCTGGTAGTACAAACAAATTTTCGAATGCCACGCCAAGTCCAAATCGATCAAACCCGCAACATCGGGATTATGGCTCACATTGACGCCGGGAAGACGACGTCAACCGAGCGCATCCTGTTCTATACGGGTGTGACTTACAAGATTGGCGAAGTGCACGAAGGCACCACGGTAATGGACTGGATGGAGCAGGAGCGCGAGCGCGGCATTACGATTACTTCCGCGGCGACTACGGCTTCCTGGAAGCGCTTCGACAAAACGTACCGCATCAACATTATTGACACGCCGGGACACGTGGATTTCACCGTGGAAGTAGAGCGCTCGCTGCGCGTGCTCGACGGTGCGGTAGCCATTTTTGACGCTGTTGCCGGAGTGCAGCCGCAATCGGAAACGGTCTGGCGCCAGGCGGACAAGTACCGCGTTCCGCGGATTGCGTTCATCAACAAAATGGACCGCATCGGCGCGGATTTCGACCATTCCATTCGTTCGATGCGCCAGCGCCTTTCGGCTCACCCTGTTCCTCTGCAATATCCCATTGGAAGAGAAGACAATTTTATCGGCGTCATCGATTTTATCGAAGAGCGCGCCATCGTGTGGAAGGACGAAACGCTGGGGGCGGAATACGAAACGCTGCCTCTCGAGAAGCTCTGGGACGCGGAATTTCTCAAGTCGCGCCCCGAACTCGAAATTGCCATAAAAGCTTCTGCGCTAACTCCGGAATTTTACAAAGAGCACCGCGATAAAGTGGTCGAATACATTGCGGAACACGACGACGCCGTGCTCACCAAGTACCTCGAGCAACACAAACTCGAACCAGCGGAGCTGCGCGCTTCCATTCGCCGCTCGACCATTGCGCTGAAGTTGGTACCGGTGCTGGCGGGTTCGGCCTTCAAGAACAAAGGTATTCAGCCGCTGCTGGATGCGGTGGTGGATTATCTTCCTTCGCCTGCCGATGTGCCGCCGGTTGAAGGTGAGGATCCGAATGGCGAGGAAGCGATTTTGCGGCGCGCCTCGGACGATCAACCGTTTGCCGCCCTGGCCTTCAAAATTATGACCGACCCCTACGTCGGCCACGTAACCTACATTCGCGTGTATTCCGGCGTGCTGAAAGCTGGCGCCAACGTATATAACTCGACCAGAAAAACGCGTGAACGCATTGGACGGTTGTTGCGCATGCACGCGAACAAGCGCGAAGAAATTGAGTCCATCGAAGCCGGCGACATCGCGGCCTGCGTAGGCCTGAAGAATGTTACGACCGGCGACACGCTATGCGATGAAGAAAAGCCGATCGTTCTCGAAAATATTGATTTCCCCGCGCCGGTAATTTCGGTGGCTATCGAGCCGAAGACGAAAGCGGACCAGGAAAAGATGGGAACCGCGCTCGGAAAGTTGGCGCAGGAAGATCCCACTTTCCGCGTTCACACCGACCACGACACGGGCCAGACGCTGATTTCCGGAATGGGCGAACTGCACCTTGAAATTATTGTGGATCGCATGATGCGCGAATTCAGCGTGCAGGCCAACGTAGGCCGGCCGCAGGTGGCGTACCGCGAAACGATTTTGAGAGTGGCCGAAGGCGAAGGCAAGTACATCAAGCAGACCGGCGGGCGCGGCCAGTACGGGCATGCAGTGCTTTCCGTGCATCCGCTTCCCAACGCTGGACACGAAGATATGCACGAAATGTCCACGGATGAAATCGACGAGCTCGCTAAGAGCGTTGCAGGCAAGGGCGGAAAGTGGCATTTCGATAAGGAACATCGGCTTCTGTTCATTGACAAGGTGATTGGCGGCTCGATCCCCAGAGAATTTATCCAGCCCATCGAAAATGGCGTGCGCGAGGCCATGGAAACCGGCGTTTTGGCCGGCTACGAAATGGTTGATTGCGCAGTCGTACTTACGGATGGCAGCTATCACGATGTAGACAGCTCCGAAATGGCTTTCAAGATTGCAGGCTCCATGGCGTTCAAGGAAGCCTGCAAACGAGCGAACCCGAAGCTGCTCGAGCCGATTATGCGCGTCGAAGTAGTGGTCCCCGAGGATTACATGGGACCTGTGATTTCAGACTTGAACTCTCGCCGCGGACAAATGCAAGGAAGAGAATCACGTGGTGGCACAGAAATTATCAATGTGAAGGTGCCCCTGGCGGCGATGTTCGGTTACGCCACGGAGATACGCAGCCGCACGCAAGGGCGCGGAAGTTTTACCATGCACTTTTCGCATTACGAGCAGGTCCCGGGAAATATCGCGGAAGAAATTATAGGCGGAGCAAACGGCGAGAAGGCAAAGAAATAGCTGCGGTCCATTAGTTCGGAAGTAAAAGCGCTGGATAGAGGAGCGAGAAAGATATGGCGAAGGAGAAATTCGAACGCAATAAGCCGCATGTGAACATTGGGACGATTGGGCACATCGACCACGGCAAGACGACTTTGACGGCGGCGATCACGAAAGTGCTGTCGAAGAATAATCCGAAGGTGTCGTTCCGCGCGTTTGATTCGATCGATAACGCGCCGGAAGAGCGCGAGCGCGGAATTACGATCGCGGTGTCGCACGTGGAATACGAGACGGCGAACCGTCACTACGCGCACATCGATTGCCCGGGGCACGCTGATTACGTGAAGAACATGATCACGGGCGCAGCGCAGATGGACGGCGGAATTTTAGTGGTAGCGGCGACGGATGGACCAATGCCGCAAACGCGGGAACACATTCTGCTGGCGCGTCAGGTAGGTGTGCCGGCGATTGTGGTGTTTCTGAACAAATGCGACATGGTGGACGATCCGGAGTTGCTGGAACTGGTGGAACTGGAAGTGCGGGATTTGCTGAAGACCTATCAATTTCCGGGCGACACGATTCCGATAGTGCGCGGGTCGGCGCTGAAAGCTCTGGAAGGCGACGCGAAATACGAGAAGTCGATCCTGGAATTGATGGAAGCAGTGGACAAGAGCATCCCGATGCCGGTGCGCGACATCGACAAGCCGTTTGCGATGCCGATTGAAGATATTTTCTCGATCGGGGCGAATCGAGCGCGGCAAGGTAAAGGTGGGAGAAGAAGTGGAAATTGTGGGTTTCCGTCCGACGATGAAGAAGACGGTGACGGGCGTGGAAATGTTCCGCAAGCTGCTGGACGAAGGGATTGCGGGAGACAACGTGGGATTGCTGCTGCGCGGCACGGAAAAAGACGAAGTGGAGCGCGGGCAAGTATTGGCCAAGCCGGGGTCGATCACGCCGCACACGAAGTTCAAAGCGGAAGCGTACGTGTTGACGAAGGAAGAAGGCGGACGGCACACGCCGTTTTTCACCGGATACCGGCCGCAATTTTATTTTCGCACCACGGACGTGACCGGAGACGTAAAGCTGCCGCAAGGTGTGGAAATGGTGATGCCGGGCGACAACGTGTCGGCAGAGATCACTTTGATCACGCCGGTAGCGCTGGAGAAAGGGTTGCGCTTCGCGATTCGCGAAGGCGGCCACACGGTGGGAGCCGGCGCGGTTGCCGAGATCATCGAGTAAACATGCCAAACGGAGAAAAAATTCGAATTCGTTTGAAAGCGTACGACCACCGCATTCTCGATCAATCAACGCGGGAAATCGTGGAAACCGCGAAGCGGACCGGGGCAGATGTCGCAGGCCCGATTCCGTTGCCGACGGTTATTAATCGTTGGACGGTTTTGCGGTCGCCGCACGTGGACAAGAAATCGCGCGAGCAATTTGAAATGCGCACGCACAAGCGGCTGATCGACATCCTCGATCCAACTCC
>JBEKSN010000049.1:0-20772 GCA_049517055.1 Candidatus Acidiferrales bacterium
AACCGAGGGAGTAAATTTCGCCCCTTACATGAATCTGTTGCACGCTCGGGTGATGAGGAACTGGTCTGCCTCGCTGCCGGAAGCGTTCTATAAAGGAGAAAAGGGTCAGGCCGTTATTCAATTCGATATCAACCAGGATGGCAAAATTGCTCACGTCTTTCTCGAGACAAGCTCTGGGAACGATTCACTCGATCAAGCAGCCATGAATGCTATCCGTTACTTTTACCCGCAGGCCCCGCTTCCAGCGGCCTTTAAGGGGCCCTCCATTAGACTACGTTGCACCTTCTATTATAACCTCCAGCCACCGCTGACCGACTGTGGCGCCCCCAAGGCTGGCACGCCTCTGGCGTCCCCGTTTGACCGTCTCGAACTGCTTGCTTTTCTCGCTGGTCAAAATCGCAGCCTATACGAAGCCCAACCGATCTGCCAGCGCGGCATCGATTTCACTCCTGACTCCGCTTTTCTCGCTTCACTTCGATTGTATGAGGCGCCGCCCAATCTCGTTGAGGCGCTCACTACTCTCAAGCCTCTGGCTGTTAAGCAACCGTCGCCTGACCGGGTCAAGGCCTATGGACTCCTCGACGCAGCGCTTACTGACAAACGCAACAAACAACCCGCATCGGCCAACGAGAATTTTCTGCGTGCGCTCCAACTTGCGCCCGATTCGGCAACACTTCATTTGGCATTCGCAAGGAATCTTCTGCTCCTTAAAAACTATTCAGAGGCCGAAGTCCATGCCCGGCAATCTCTGAAACTCTGGCCCGAGGACGCAGAAGCGCATGTCACAGTGGCAATGGCGTTGAGTCTTCAGAAGCGCGACAGCGAAGCCACGCTTGAGGCTCGCGAAGCGCTGCGAATCTTTCCAAGTCATAAGCTCGCGCTCGCCGAACTTGGCATCAGCCTGGCCCGAAGTGGACAGTTCAAAGACGCTATCCCTGTCCTGCAAGAGGCGATCCCTCTCGCGCCAGAACTACCAATGATCCACAAGCTTCTTGGTGTTTCACTCGTTCACACGGGTAATTCCGATGCCGCAATTGAGGAACTGACTCTATACTTGAAGACGAACCCAAACGACGCCCAAGCTCACTACTTCTTGGGCGTAACTTTGCGGGACAAGGGCAAACGAGACGAGGCCGTTGCTGAATTCCGCGAAGCCAAGCGCATCGAGCCGAGTAACCCGCTGTATTTAGCGGTCGTTGATCCTGCCGATTCAAACGGAACCGCGAAAGCAGCTTCGAAGCCCGCAGGGCCACAACCGGATGACGGCTTCTTTTCTGACAACATCTATACAAACACGTTTTTCGGCTTCTCCTACGAGTTTCCCAAAGACTGGATTGTTTTGAAGGCTGGCGCCGGCGAAGCGGCAGCTAGACTTGGCTCATCAATGTTGGCGAACGGCGATCCGACAATGCCGGATATAGTAGAAGCAGCCGCCAGAAATAGTTTCCAACTCTTGTTTGTTGCCAAGCAGACGACGAAGGACATATCAACCAATGTTAGTACGATTCACATCCAAGCTATGGACAAGCGAGTGCTCGAACCTGATTTAACATCGGGCGAAGACTTTTTGAAATCAATGGCCGAGGTCTCGACAAACAGAGGCTTGGCTATTTCAGTTGTCGGCCCACCGGAGCGAGTAACTATTGCCGGAAGAACCTTTTGGAAGGTAAACCTGAATCCTACGATTAAGGGTGCCACTAGCCACGCCGTTGAGGCCGTCACGATAGAGAAAGACTATTTGCTTCTCTTCGTTTTCTCAAGCCCCGATGTGTCAACGCTCGATGAACTCGTTCATACGATGCAGTCTCTCCAGTTCACAGATTCTTCTCGCTAGCGAGTGGAGGCGTGTTAAAACTATTTCTGTTGATGGGCAATCTTGCCGTTGCCGTCCGCAGAGTGCGCCATAATGGATCGCAACACCGATTCGAACTTGGCTGCATTAGCGGCCTGTGCCGCGGAAGCGACCTTTTCGTTCGTAGGCAACGCGGAAATTGACAATGTCTTCGAACTCCGCGCGGAAATGTATTCTTTTCGGGAATCGCTTTCCAGAGCGCGGTATATTCCCGCCTTCAGGTGCTCGAACACCTGCTCGGCATCCGCCGACGCCTCAATCACCTCAAACTTATATTCTTCGCTAAGCCGGTCAAACTCCGCCATCAGCGCCGTCTGATAATTGCAAAAACAGTCGAACATATCCCGCCCTGGATAAAGATCCATCCCCGACTCCCAATAGTCGAACCCTCGCGAGAAAACAACGCGGGGAATCAGTTGGTCGATGCTCAATCGCAAATAAAATGTCGCATCCGGCTTGAGCGCCACGCTGTAAATGCTGCGAACCCATTTTGAGTCCATGCCGCGAACGAAGGCCCTCGCCATCAGCGAATAAACGTACCGGTCGGTCAGCACGATGAACCCGGACCGCAGCGCCGGAACGATCTCGTTCTCCAGGCGATCGATAAAATCCGTCGCGTAAAAAAGGCTTTGCGTCACGCGTCCCAGGTTATTTCCTTCTTTCGCGCGCCGGAGACCCTCTCCCGCCAGCGTCGAGCGCGCCATGCCCGTATCCAGCACCGCATGTCCTAGCTCTTCGAGCCATGGCTTCAACAGATCGATCTGCGTCGTGCGCCCAACCCCATCGGTCCCTTCAATTACGATCAGCTTGCCGGTCAGATCGGAAATTCGCATCCCCGGGAGAAGCTTTCCATATGTCTGCCTCATCGTTGTACCCTCACGTTCACCGCTTTCTCGAGTTGCGTTTTTACGATTTGTCTCACTTGTGTTTGCTGCACTTCGATGGGCAACGTGGCGTCAATCACCGTCAGTCCAAATTCGGTAACCATTTTCTCGTATTCCTTCAGTATCAAGCCTTGAAACAGCCGAAAGCTTTCTTCCGGGTCATCGCTCAGGTCCAAATCCATCCCCGCTTCGTAATATTTAAGTTCATCGCGCCCGTCCATCAGCCTCCCGATGGCGGTCTCCAGCGGCACGCGAAAGTAAAAAGCCACTGTCGGCTTTACCGCAAATCCATAAAGCTCGCGAACCCACTCGCGGTCCATTCCCCGCGCCACGTCCCGCGCGAAAGCCGTATAGATGTAGCGGTCGCACAGCACCACGGCGCCGGCTTTCAACAGCGGCAGAATGCTTTTCTCCGTCCGGTCGGCGAAATCAGTGGCGTGAATCAGCGAAAACGTCGCTGCCGTCAGCATCTTCTTTTTCTTCCCGAACTTCGTCGTGTCTTTCACCAACGGAGAAGAATTCCACTCGCTGAACACCACCCCATAGCCTTTCGATTCGAGCCATTTGTGCAGCAAGCTTAGTTGCGTGGATTTTCCCGACCCGTCGATGCCTTCAACGATGAATAATCGTCCGGGAAATCCATCATCGCCACGCGGCTGAGCCTCCCGCTCAGCGGAGTGCACCGGCAAAAATACCTCGAAAGTTCCCAATCGGTTGCCAGAAGTAATCTCCATTGCCCTCTCTCGACGCAGATCTACTCTTCAATCGGTTTTCTAGATCGCTCCAGGCTCTGAGTTCCCGGAGCGACCCAATAAAATCCTTCATCTAGTCGCTGTTTGCAGCAAGATTCTCATATCCCTGTATCGAACTGGAGACTAGGAGCCGCTCCCCGCAAGTGATTGTGGACAGTGGTGCCATTGAGCACCGCACAAATTAGTTTTCCGCGCGCGCAGCTCCAGAATGTTGCAGAATGTATTCCAAGAGGGAGTGGGACATGGGGAATCATCGCCCTCTGCAACTGGTACCAACCCAGCCTGATTTGCCGTAGAAAGACGCGCTGAGTCCGATCTCAGGCGCAATACAGTTCCATTCCCTGGCAACTCGAACGCGCGCGCTCCGTCCAGATGCCGCCGTCCAGTGCTCGCAAACATGCAGGGGGATTACATGACCGAGGCCGCGACAAAACAGATGGGCCAAGTCGTCGGCGGGAAATTCCGCCTCGGCCAATTTGTCGGCGGAAATGACCGCGGCTCCGTATTTCTCGTTGATTACGACGGACAGGAAGTTCCCAAAGCCGCAATCAAGCTGATCCCGGCCGATTCAGTTGACGCCACAGCCCAGCTCGCCCGCTGGAAACAAGCCGCAAAGCTTTCTCATCCCCACTTGATCCGCCTCCTGCAAATGGGCCGCTGCGAGTTGGATCACACGCCCATGCTCTACGTGGTGATGGAATACGCCGAAGAGAACTTGTCCCAGGTCGTCGCCCGCAGGCCGCTCTCTCCTGCGGAAGCGCGTGACATTCTCGGCCCTGTGGCTGACGCGCTCGCCTACGTTCACTCCAAGGGCTTCGTTCATTGCCGCCTGAAACCCGCCAACATCATGGCCGATGACGATCTTCTCAAAATTTCGAGCGATGGACTTTGCCGCATTGGCGAGTACAGCGGCAGCTTGGGAAAGCCCGGCGCCTACGATCCTCCCGAAGCAGCCGGTGGAAGAATTTCTCCCGCTGGCGATGTCTGGTCGCTCGGAATGACCTTGGCCGAAGTTTTGACCCAGCGCTTACCCGCGTGGGAGCGAACCAATCAGGCCGAGCCGTCGCTGCCATCCAACCTGCCACCGGAGATCCTCGATTTGGCGCGCCACTGTTTGCGACGCGACCCGCAATTGCGCTGGACCGTTGCGGACATCGCCGCGCGCCTGCAACAAAATTCTTCCACACCGCCAAGACAGATCACTCCCAACCCGGAATCTTCGTTCGTCAACCCGCGGGCCATTGGTGGAGTAGTTTTAGCTGGCGTGGCGTTGGCTGCAATTCTCGGGGGTCTTCTTCTTTTTAGGAACCATTCTTCGAATCAGCCGGCCGTTCCGGTCGCAGTCCAGCAGCCGGCGCAGCCAACAGCTCAGCCGGCACTCCAGCCAAAAGTTCCGCCGCAAGCTCAGCCGCCAGCACAGTCAAGGGTTCAGTCGTCGGTTCCTGCAAAAGTTCAGCCAAAACCAGAGAACAAGCCAGTGCTGTCCGCCAAATCGGCCTCACCCGTTCGAACGCCGCAACAAGCTCCGCCTATCGCAAAGCCGGCTCCACAACCCGTGGCAAATTCCGGGCAAAAGCCCAGCGAGAAAAAACCGCCCGCGAGCAATCCTGCTCCAGCACCGATCCCAGTTCAATCCGCCGCGCCCGCCACAACATCCGCCAGCGGTGTTGTCCGCGGCAAAGTCCTTCAGCAAATCCTGCCCGACGCGCCGCAGAAGGCCCGAGACACGATCCGAGGCAAAGTAAGAGTCAGCGTCAAAGTTCACGTAAACGAATCAGGCGACGTGACCGAAGCATTGTTCGATTCCCCGGGCCCCAGCCCTTATTTCGCCGACCGCACGCTGGTTGCCGCGAAACTTTGGAAATTTTCCCCCGCGAAAATGGACGGCCGCAGCGTGCCAAGCGATTGGCTCCTGCGTTTCGAGATCGACCCTTCCGCCATCAACGTCTATCCCAGAGAAATCGCCCCATAGCAGTACGACGAGCACGGCTTAGGCCGAGCGCGAGCGTCAGCGCCACTTCTCTTTTGCAAGTCATTTATAATCCTACAGTTAGAGACAAATCTGCAGGTACCCCAAAACTGCTGTGAGCGCATCTTATACATAGGGCCGAAACGCTGTTCTTCGGCTCGCGATTCTAGGCCCAGGCAAGATCGGCGCTATCAGCAGTTGAAACTCTCAGATTCTGAGAGAAGGGATGAGACGAATGCGAAACTTAAAGATGGGGAAATATTCGATAACGAAGCACTCTATAGCCTTGGGAGCCATGCTTGGTCTTGCTCTCGGCATGATCTCCGGACCGACACTGGCCGCACTGCACAAGCCCAACACTTCGACCGATGTCCCGGTGAAAATGGTCGTGACGGTGAAGCCGCACCGCGGCGCAGAAGTGCCAGTCGTCGCAGAAGCTGACGTGAAAGTGTTTCAGCGCGACCTGCAAAATAAAGTAACCAGCTGGATCCCGCTTCAGGGAGACCGTGCCGGATTGCAGCTTTTCATTTTGATCGACGACAATTCCAGAGACAGCCTCAGCTTGCAGTTCAGCAGCATCGCGAAATTTATCGACGAACAACCGCCTAGCACAGCCATCGCTGTGGGTTATATGCACAATGGCATGGTCACCACCGCCCAAGCCCTGACGACTGACCGCGCATTGGCACAAAAAGCGTTGCGCTTGCCCATCGGCGCTTCGGCGGGATACAACAGCCCGTACTTGGCGCTGTCGGACCTGATGAAGAAATGGCCGGAGACCCAGGACCGCCGCGAAATCTTGATGATCACTAACGGAATCGATCCTCTCGGCGGCGGAGCTTCGAACGATCCATTCACCAACCCCTACCTCGATGAGGCTTTGAATCGCGCCCAACGAGGAGGCTTTATCGTCTATTCAATTTATACTCCCGGAGCAGGCCTTGCTGGCCGTGGTGGTTTCCGTACAAACCTGGCGCAGTCTGGCTTGGATCTGCTTGCTCAAAAGACCGGTGGAGAGACCTATTATCTCGGTCTCGGCGCTTCGGTTGATTTCACTCCCTACTTGCAGGATGTAAGCTACAACCTGAAGCACCAGTACGAGCTTACTTTCCTCGCCAAGGGCGCCAACAAGCCCAGTCTTGAGCCCGTAAAAGTAAAAACAGAAATGCCAAACATGGGCCTGAGAACTGCGGAAAACGGCTACGTCGGAACCGGTATCTAACGCCAACCTGCCCGTCGGCGCAGCAGCTAAAAGCTGCTGCGCTGGCTAGCGCAGGCACAAAATTAACCACATCGGGCGCCCCGATCGTGTTTGCTTGCCCCTGCTTTTTCGCCCCTCGATTTTCGAATCTCGCGTTTGGATTTCAGCCGTTCGATTGCATTTCCTTGCTTCCCGCGCCCAATTCTGATTACATTCTGAGTTTGCTTTATAAGGATAGAGGGTGGCTGATGGAGGCTGTTCGAATCGAAAAGGTGGCTGCTGGATGCGCTGAGGGCGCTTTCCTAACCGGCTGCGCCGGAATTAGGAATCGTGCCGTCGTCTCATCTAAGGAGGGTTTGGTCGATGCTGGCGCCAAGCAATCGCGCGACAAGTCCTGGTCCGCCCACGCGAGGATGCCACAATCACAGGTACAACCATCCAGCGAATCCAGCCATTTTTGCAGCAAGTTAAATCGCCAAACTCCAGAATTAGAAATCACTCTAAACCCCAGAAAACAAAGAACCGCGAACTGCTCAAATCGCCAAAAAATCAAATTCTGCGAAGCCCGAAATTCGAGCCTGGTTTCGGCTCGGAACTCACCCATTTCTAATCGAGAACTCTTGGAATTAGAAATTCCGCAACTTGCTGAAAACAAACACCGAGGCCCCATTCTAATCGCGAACTTTGAACCAAACTACAGTGCCGAACAGGCCGGACCATCATGAGCGCCGCCCCCGGCCTCTACCTTTCCAGCACGGGTAGCTATCCGCGCATCGGCGATTCCCCGGAATTGCAGCTCCTGCGCCGAACCATCGCCGCGCTCGACCGTGGCGACCGTTCCACTGCCGATCTCCTCGACGTACAGAACGACGTAACCCGCTTCGTCATCGCCGAACAGGTGAAAGCCGGCCTTGACCTCGTCACCGACGGGCTGATTCGCTGGTACGACCCCATTTCTCACTTGGCCGGCAAACTCGACAACATTCAAATCAAAGGGCTCGTTCGCTTCTTCGATACCAACACCTATTTTCGCCAGCCCGTCTTCACCGGAACGCCGCTCAAACGCGGACATCTTGCCGCCGGTGATTACAGCTTCGCGCGAAACGCCCTCGGCCATTTGCCTACGCCAGCCGGCAAGGCTGGGAAGCTCAGCATCAAGCCTGTGCTGACTGGCCCCTACACTCTCGCAAAATTTTCGCTTGGCGAACAGCACGCCAATGGCTCATCCGGACCATTCGCCGCTCTCGAAGACCGCGCCCAGGCCTATTCGGAGATTCTTGCCACCGAGATCGAGACGCTCGCGCAATTGGGCGCCGAGTTAATTCAGGTGGACGAGCCTGCCGCCATCAAGTACCCCAACGACTGGGCAATTTTCGAGGCCTCGCTCGCTCCCCTCATTAAGGCGCGTGACAATTTTACGAAGAGCGGACGCAAACTCGAGTTGGCTCTCTACGTTTACTTCCATGACTGCGCGCCGTTCTACGAAAAACTGGTGGCCCTGCCAGTGGACATCGTCGGCCTGGATTTCACTTACTACCCCAAACTCGTGGATATGATTGCCGCAAAAGGATCTCCGAAAGCGCTCGGACTCGGACTCGTGGACGGCCGCAACACGCGGCTGGAAGATCCCGCGCACATCGCGCGGCAGATTGAACGCATCCTGCCTAAAATAAAAGGCGAACGCGCTTTTCTTGGAACTTCATCCGGTCTCGAATACCTTCCGCGCGACCGCGCATTCGCCAAACTCGAATTGCTCTCAAAAGTCCGCTCTGAGCTAAAGGGCGGCCGCCCATGAGCCGTCAAAAACTGGAAAAGCTCGGCCTGAAGTTGCCCCTCTTTCCCACCACTTCGGTTGGCAGCTTCCCCAAGCCCGATTATCTGGTGAAGGCTCGCTCGGAATTTACGAAGGGCCAAATTCCGGAAAAAGATCTTCACGATCTGGAACGCAAGGCCACCGCTTTCTGGATCGAGGAGCAGGAAAAACTAGGCGTGGACGTCCTGGTGGACGGCGAAATGTACCGCGGAGACATGGTCGCCTACTTCGCCGAGCGGCTGCCTGGATTCGCAACCAGTGGCTTGGTTCGCAGCTATGGAAATCGCTACTACCACAAGCCGGTAATTACGGGCGAAGTTAGTTGGCGCGGCCCGGTCACCGTTGACTGGTGGAAATACGCTCAAAGCCTCACCAAGAAGCCGGTCAAGGGCATGCTCACCGGCGCCTACACCATCATGGACTGGAGCTTCAACGAGTTTTACCCTGACCGCCGCGCCACCGCCTTTGCGCTGGCGAAAGTGATCCGCCAGGAAGTGGAAGCGTTGATCGCTGCAGGCTGCAAAATTATTCAAATCGACGAGCCTGCGCTCTCCGTGCGTCCTGAAGAATTGCCCATCGCCATCGAAGCCATGGAATTCACCACCAAAGGCCAGGAAGCCTATTTCATTACCCACGCTTGCTACGGTGAGTTCGAAAACATCTATCCCGGCATGCTCGATCTGGCTGTGGATAATTTCGACTTGGAAATGTCCAACAGCGACCTGGATCTGCTCGAACTTTTCCGCCGCCATCCGTTTACGAAAGACATCAGCTTCGGAGTGGTGGACGTGCACTCCCACACGAACGACAGCGCGAGTGCCGTGCGCGAAAGAGTCGAACAGGCCCTCACCATTCTCCCCAAAGAGCGCGTGTGGGTGGACCCGGACTGCGGGTTAAAAACTCGCACCGTTGAAGAGGCCGTCGAAAAGCTGCGCTCTTGTGTCACCGCCGCCAAATCATTTCGCAACGCTTCCGCAAGCGAGAAGAAATCGTGATCGCCGACCCGCGTCTCCCTGAAATCGTGCAGCCGCCCGCGGGATTGATGCGAAAAAAGCGGCCTGTCTATGTTTGGATCGGCTTCGCGCTTTTCCTCGGAGCCTTTATTGCGCTGCTTCTACTTGTTTTCGCATCCGACTAGTTGATATGAAACCGCACGGGGGCTGAATGCAACGCGTCCTTTCGACATATCGTTACATCAATCAGCCGCTCACCCCGGCGTTGCTGGCCGAGATTTCTCAGGCGGGGGTCGCCGGCGTTGAGATTTTCTGCGCGCCCCAGCATTTCACCTATCGCGAGCCGCAAGCCGTGCGAGAACTCGCCGAAGCGCTCGGCGAATATCATCTGGAGGTACACGCTCTGCATTCGCCCACCGAGCGCGATCTTTCGCCGGGACGCGAAAGCGGAGTGCCCATTTCCATTTCCGACACCGAGCGCATCCGCCGGCTCGACGCAGTAGATGAGGTAAAGCGGGCGCTCGAAGTGGCCGAGCGAATTCCCTTCCGCTATTTGGTTCAGCATATGGGACACGGCCGCCAAAGCGCGGACCCCCGCAAGCTCGATGCAGCTTTCAGTTCACTGGAACAACTTTCGATTTTCGCCAAGGCGCGCGGAGTAACAATCGCGCTGGAAAATACGCCCGATGAGCTGGGCGCACCGGCTTCGCTGCAGCACTTCATTGCCGATACGCACTTGCATGATTTGCGGCTCTGCTTCGACACCGGCCACGCGCATATCGAAGAGGGCGTCGAAGTAGGTTTTGACGCCATGCGCGAACGCGTGGTGACCGCGCACATTCACGACAATCACGGCGAAAAGGACGAACATCTGCTCCCCTACGAAGGCAACATCGATTGGGAGGCTGGCCTCGCTGCGATCGCGAACGCCCCGCAGCCGGTTGCGCTCGTCCTGGAAGTGAAGGAACAGCCTGGTGGAGGGCCCACGCTCGATCAAATTCGCGCGACGTTTGATAAGCTGGAAAAGAATTTCGAGAAAAAGCGGCCACGCTCTTAGACCTTGGCCATTAAAAATAATTCACGGGCAGGTAAATGACTCAGGATAAGCAGCCGGCTGCAAGCATCATCACCATCGAAGACGCCGGCAAACATGTCGGCAGCACCGTCACAATTCGAGGTTGGCTTTACAACCAGCGCGAGTCGGGCAAACTCCTTTTCCCCATTTTTCGCGATGGCACGGGTGTGATTCAAGGCGTGGTCTCGCTGAAAGAGCATGCGGAAGCCTTCAATGCCCTCAAAGGCCTCCCACAAGAATCGAGCGTCATTGTCACCGGCACAATTCGCGCCGAAGCGCGCGCAACGGGCGGGTTTGAGATGCACGTCAGCAACGTGGAAATCGTGCAACGAGTATCCGATTCAGAACCTTATCCGATCCAACTAAAAGAGCACGGCGTGGATTTTCTTCTGGATCGCCGCCATCTTTGGATTCGCACCCCGCGGCAGGCCGCCATTCTGCGCATACGCGCAGAGGCGGAGCTCAGCGCGCGAATTTATATGGACAGCCAAGGCTACACGCTCACGGACGCGCCCATTTTTACTCCTGCGGCCTGCGAAGGAACTTCGACCCTCTTCGAAGTGAACTACATTGACGATCAGAAAGCCTACCTGACGCAATCGGGCCAGCTCTACGTGGAAGCGACCGCTGCGGCGCTGGGCAAGGTGTACACATTCGGGCCAACGTTTCGCGCGGAGAAATCCAAAACTCGCCGCCATCTGACCGAATTCTGGATGCTCGAGCCGGAGGCCTCATTCGCGCACCTGGAGGATATGGTCCAACTCGGCGAGGGGCTGGTAAGCGCCGTGGTGCAATCCGTGGTTAAAAATCGCACTCGCGAACTGGAAACGATTCAGCGCGACATTTCGAAGCTGGAAAAGATCGTCCCGCCCTTTCCCCGCGTCAGTTACGACGACGCGATCAAGGTTTTGCAGAAAGCCGGCAACCCTGCCAAGTGGGGCGACGACTTCGGCGGAGATGAGGAAACGATTCTCTCCAAGGAATTCGAGAAACCGGTGATCATTCACCGTTATCCCGCAGCCATGAAGGCCTTTTATATGGCCACGGATGAGCAGCGCCCGGATCTTTCGCTGAGCTTCGACATGATCGCTCCGGAAGGCTACGGCGAAATTATCGGCGGCGGCGAGCGCCTGGCAAACTACGACACGCTGGTTAAACGCCTTCGCGAGCACAACTTGCCTGAGGAAGCATTTCAGTGGTACCTCGACTTGCGCCGTTACGGCAGCGTGCCCCACGCAGGGTTTGGGCTTGGGCTGGAACGTACCGTGGCCTGGATTTGCGGAACGGAGCACATCCGCGAGGTGATTCCCTTCCCTCGGATGCTCTATCGCGTCTATCCTTAATGCTCCTCCGCCCTGAAACCGAGGGCGCGAAAGACACAACAAAATGCCAGACAAAATAAGAATCATCGGTGTGCCGATGGACTTGGGCCAGAGCCGCCGCGGCGTGGATATGGGTCCCTCGGCGTTGCGCGTCGCTGGATTGCAGGCGCGGCTGAAGCAGCTCGGCCGTCAAGTAGAAGACATCGGCAACGTGGTAGTCCCTCAGCCCGAGGAAAAACCCTACGGCGAAAAACGCGCCAGA
This sequence comes from Candidatus Acidiferrales bacterium, assembly GCA_049517055.1. Taxonomy (GTDB): domain Bacteria; phylum Acidobacteriota; class Terriglobia; order Acidiferrales; family UBA7541; genus Palsa-295. Next base: position 12,084 of record JBEKSN010000049.1, read on the forward strand.
TACCTCGACGAGATTGCCGAAGCCTGTAAAGGCCTGGCGGACATGGTGAAGAAAACGCTGGACGAGGACCTGGTGCCGGTGGTGCTCGGTGGCGACCATTCCATTGCCGTCGGAACGACTGCCGGTACCGCGGCGCATTTCAACAAGCAATCCAAGCGCATCGGAGTGATTTGGCTTGATGCGCACGGCGATATGAACACACCGGAATCCTCGCCTTCCGGAAACGTTCACGGCATGCCGCTCGCTGCCATTATGGGTTACGGTCCTCCGGAGCTTACGGAACTCGCCGGCATTAAGCCCATGGTCGAACCGCGCAATGTGGCATTAGTCGGCATCCGCGATCTGGACGCGAAAGAGCGCCGCCTGGTGAAAGAATCGGGCGTTCATATTTTCACCATGCGCGATATCGATGAACGCGGGATGCGCGAGGTGATGGCCGACGCGTTGCGATTTGCCAGTGACGACACTGCGGGGATTTCGGTCAGCCTCGACATGGATTTTGTGGACCCGACAGACGCTCCCGGCGTGGGAACGCCCGTTCGCGGTGGCGTTACCTACCGCGAAGCGCACCTCGCTCTGGAAATGATTGCGGACAGCCGCTCGATGGTCTCCTTTGAGCTGGTGGAAATTAATCCGGTGATCGACTTGCACAATATGACCGCACTTCTGGGCGTCGAACTCGTCTTGTCCGGGCTGGGAAAGAAAATTCTGTGATTTCTATGCGCATTCTTTATTCAACCATTCGAGCCCCCAAATGATTTCCCGGAAACGCTTGCGTATTGGCGTGCTTTTCGGCGGACGATCGGGCGAGCATGAAGTCTCGCTGGCTTCCGCGGCCTCCGTAATTCGCGCGCTGGATCCGGAAAAATACGAAGCTGTGCCGATCGGCATTTCGAAAGACGGCCGATGGCTTTTGGGCCGTGGCGCGCACGATATGCTCGCGGAAGTTTTGAAGTCGGGCGATCGCGTGATTCTCCCCTCCGATCCTACGGCTGCCACGCTCGTACCGCTGGTGCCCGCTGCCGGGCGACCGAGCGTAATGGTGGATGTCATGTTTCCGGTCATCCACGGCACATTTGGTGAAGACGGGACCATACAGGGGTTAATGGAGCTTGCCGGACTTCCGTACGTGGGCGCCGGCGTACTGGCTTCCGCCGTGGGCATGGACAAGGATGTGCAGAAGCGGCTGTTCGAACAAGCTGGATTGCCGGTTGTCCCGTTTATGGTTGTGCGAAGGTCAGAATGGGAGCACAAGCGCGCGGCGGTGCTGAAGGCAATCAAGAAGAAATTCCGTTTTCCATTCTTCGTGAAGCCGGCCACCCTGGGTTCTTCGGTAGGAATGACGCGGGTGAAAGCAGCGAACGAGATTTCTGCCGCGATGGACCTGGCCGCGGAATTTGCGCTGAAAATTGTTATCGAGCGCGGCATTGTGGGCCGCGAAATCGAAGTTGCCGTACTTGGCAACGACGACTTGCGCGCTTCGATTCCCGGCGAGATTGTTCCTCATCGGGAATACTACGACTACACCGCAAAGTACTTGGAGGGCGGAACAAGTTTATTGATTCCCGCTCCGCTGACCAAAAAGCAGGTGGCCCTCTTTCAGGATTACGCCGTGCAGGCGTTTCGGGCAATTGACGGCTGCGGGATGGCGCGTTGTGATTTCTTCCTCGAGCGCCGCACCGGCAAAATATACGTCAACGAGCTGAATACCATCCCCGGTTTTACGTCCATCAGTATGTATCCGAAACTGTGGGAGGCCTCCGGCCTGCCCTATATGCAATTAATTGATCGGCTTATAGACCTCGCGCTTGAGCTGCATGCTGAAAAGGGCCGCACTAAATATTCCATCGATCTTCCGGAAGGCGCCGGCGGCGCTCTCGGCGCGTAGTCTTTTCCCCTCTGCTGACGTATCAATCTAAGAACCCTTCCCCTTGACAGACGGGAGCCACGCTGATTAAACTAACTAGTTAGTTAAAGAATTCCTCTTCAGCGAGATCGAACGAAAGATGCGATCAGGACGCAAAAAGGTTGAAAACCCGCTAACCGCCCGCCGCATTTTAGCCGCGGCGGAAGAGCACTTTGCCGCACAAGGCATGGCTGGCGCGCGAACGGAGGAAATTGCCGCGGCCGCCCATGCGAACAAGGCCATGCTCTACTACTACTTTGGGGATAAGCGACGCCTGCATCGCGCCGTGATGGAAAACCTCTTGCGGCAACTTCGCAGCGCTACGTTTGGAGCTGCAGCGGCTAAGACGAACTCGCGCGATCGTCTGTTGGCTTGGGTAAACGGATATTTTGACTTCCTCGCTTCGCATCCGAACTATCCGCGGCTGGTTCAACGCGAGGTGATGGAGACCTCCAAGATCGAATGGATCGTCCGCGAATACTTTCGCCCGTTTCACAAGCGGCTTACCGGCTTGATCCAGGACGGTGTGGCATCCGGCGAATTCCGCAAAGTGGACGCGCATCAGACTGTTTTTACGCTGATAGGCATGACCGTATTTTATTTCGCCTCTGCTCCGGTAATGAGCCGGGTGGTAGGCCACGATTTTCTTTCCGCGCAAGCACTGAAAGTACGAAAAAGCGCACTTCTTGACTTTGTGGAACACGGATTAATGCGCAGACAAACGAGGTCCCGATGACCGGCCGAAAATTTCTTTCATTTATCGGAGTGATATTGCTGATTACCGCCGTGATCTATTACTTCACGACTCCGAGCGGAAAGTACATCCCCTTAACCGGCGTTATCGACGGCAACGAAGTAGTGGTGAGCCCGCAGATTACCGGACGAATCGTCAATTTGACGGTGGACGAGGGATCGGTAGTGAAGGCGGGCGATCTGATCGCGGAGCTCGATTCGAAGGAACTGCAAGCATCCCTTTCAGCGGCGAAGGCTAATGTTGACAGCCTGGAAGAGCAGGTCAACGAGGCTAACCACAATTATTCATGGACGAACGGCCAGACGGATGCATCGGTGACGGAAGCGGAGGCGAGAGTGGCGTCCGCCAAGGCGCAACTCGGACCGACGCGCGCGCAACTTGGTCGCGACCAGGACGACTTGAAACGCATGCAGCAATTGTTCGATAAAGGAGAGGTTTCAGCGCAGGACCGCGATCATGCCGAGGCCGCGGTAAAAATTTCGCAAGCCAGTGTGGAAATGCTGGAAGAAGCGGTGAAGGCCGCTGCTGCGACCCAGACCGTCGCGCAGGAAAACCGCAAGCAGGTGGCCGCGCGAGAGAGCGCCGTAAACACCACAATCGCTCAGCTGGAGCAAGCGCGCGCAACAGCAGCGCAAGTGTCGGCGCAACTCGGTTATACAAAGATTTACGCGCCGATTGACGGGATCGTCTCTGTGCGTGTGGCCAAACAGGGAGAAGTTGTGGCGCAGGGATCGCCAATCGTGGTGATCGTGGATGTGGACCACTTGTGGGTCCACGCGGACGTGGAAGAATCCTATATCGATTCGATCGAGTTCGGCCAAAAACTACGCATCAGGCTGCCGTCAGGAGACATGCTTGAAGGGCCGGTGTTTTTCAAAGGCGTGGAGAACGACTTTGCCACCCAGCGCGACGTGAGCCGCACGAAGCGCGACATCAAAACGTTTGCAATCAAAGTATCAATTCCAAACCCGGGCCGGCGTTTGTTTACCGGAATGACGGCGACCGTTTTGCTTCCTCCGCCCGCCAAGAAGAGCTGGTTCGCACGCTCATGAGACGGACTCGGAACAAACGATGAATGCAATCGAAGTGGATCATCTTACGAAAAAGTTCGGCGACCTGGTGGCCGTGAACGACATCAGCTTCAATGTCGCGCAACAGGAGATTTTCGGTTTGCTCGGTCCTAACGGCGCGGGAAAGACCACTCTGATTCGCATGATGACGACACTCACGCCGCCAACCTCCGGTACTGCGCGGATCGCCGGGCACGATATTCGCGACGACGCGAATGGTGTTCGTTTCGCCATGGGCGTGATTCCCCAGGCGCTGACCTCAGATCCGGAGCTTACTGCCGTGGAGAATATGGAGGTCCACGCAAAACTCTATGGGGTTCCCCGGCAGAAGCGCGGCCAGATCATCCACGATTTGCTGTCGGATGTGGATTTGCTCAAGTTCAAGGATGCGCTGGTTCGCACTTTCTCCGGCGGAATGAGGCGGCGGCTTGAAATAGCGCGCGGATTGATCCATTCGCCGAAAATATTGTTTCTCGATGAGCCGACCACAGGCTTGGATCCGGTTTCAAGGACGAATGTCTGGCAAATGATTCGCGCGCTGCGGGAAAAATCCGAGCTCACAATATTAATCACCACGCACTACATGGACGAAGCCGACAAGCTTTGCGACCGCATCGCGATTGTGGATCACGGGATACTCGCGGCTCTGGATTCGCCGGCGCGGCTCAAGGACAGCATTTCAGGCACGGACACCGTCGAAGCTGAATTTGAAAAAGCTCCGCCTGATTGGGCCGCGCAGCTGCAGGCACTGGCTCACGTTTCCAGCGTAACGGATCGCGACGGCGTGGTTCATATTGCGTCGAATGACGGGCCGGCAACCATCGCTGCGTTGATGGATTTGACACGCGCGCGAGGCGTGGTGGTGCGGAGGGTTTCCGTGCAGAGCACCACGCTCGACGACGTTTTCGTGCATTACACAGGAAACGATTTGCGGGATGCGTCGAAATCAGGAGCGCGTTATGACATTGGCCACCTTTATCGTTAGCCGCAACGCGCTGCCCGAAACCGCGAAAGGCCTCCGGCGATGAATTTCGGCCGCATATGGGCGCTGATCGAGCGCGATCTCCGCAAATTCTTTCGCAGCCCAGCCCTGATGATGACTTCCATGATTTTCCCGCTGATGCAGTTGATCGTGCTGGGCTACGCATTTGGCGGCAGGGTGACCGGCGTCCAAGTCGCTTTCGTGGATATGGACAATTCGGCGGAATCGCAAAAGATTCGTGAAATGTTCAACGGAATTGCCGCGGGACCGCGAACCTTTCACGTGATTGATTATAATTCCCCTGAAAAGGCGGACGAAGACCTTCGCAACGGTTATGTCCGCGCAGTCATTTACGTGCCGCAGAATTTTTCGCAGCGTTTCTACCACCGCGATCGCCCGCGCATTGCTTTTATGGAGGACAATACCGACCAATTCATCTCGAGCGCGGTTCTGGAGCGGGTCCAGCAGATGGTGGAGCAGCTCAACGCTCCGGACGTGACGCCGCGGCTGGCGAACCAGATACAGTTGGACACCGTGGAGATTTATCCGTACATCGATTACATCAAATATCTTCTGGCGGGTTCGATTGCGCTTTCCATCTTTGTGGTGGCTATGATCGGCGGCGGAATTACTTTTATTGATGACAAGGCGCGCGGCCTGCACGAAGGCTACCTTGTAACTCCCATCAAGAAAACAGAACTAGTAGCCGGCCTAATCGGCGCAGGCACAATCAAAGGATTAATGGCCGGCATGGTACTGACCGTCATCGGCGGGATGATCGCCGGAATTCCGCGCATCTGGGATCCCGTGCGTCTGTTTTATCTGGCGATCGTGGTGACCGCAGCAGCCATCGCCATGATGAGTTTCATGTTTCTGCTGATGGTCCGCGTGGACGATCCGCTGGTGCCGCGCGCGACGTTCGGCGTTCTCAATACGCTGTTATTCTTCCCTTCCGGCGCGGTTTATCCGATTCAAGCTTTCCCTCGCTGGCTTCGGTGGATCTCGATTATCGACCCCTTCACTTATACGGTGCACGCACTGCGGAACCTGACGCTGAAAGGCACGGGCATTGAAGGAATTTACAAGGACGTGTTAGTTTTGTTGGGCATCTCAGTCGTCATGATTGCGGGGTGCCTGGCGCTGTTCAAACGCCAACTGTAATTCCAAGGAGCGTTCGTGGGACTTTTTGATTCAACCGAGGAGCATCCGCCGGCGAAGATGATGCGCTACATCATTACGGGTGTGGTCTTCATCGTACTTGTTGCACTCTTCGCTGCGTATCAACTTCGCTTTCACAACGAAGAAAAAACCGTCCGCCATTTTATGGACACCATTGCCGCAGGAAATATGGATGAGGCCTATCGAATCTGGAAGCCGACCCAGACGTATTCCTTTAAGGATTTCTTGGAGGACTGGGGGCCGAATGGCTATTACGGCCCGATCAAGAGTTATCACGTAGACCACGTCGAGCGTATGGCCGCCGCTTCAGGCGGCGAGGCTTCAGGGGCAGTGGCTACGATCAGAGTAAGTCCGTTTCAACCTTTTCCCGACAGCCATGACGAGGCAAAACAAAATAAAACGCAGGAAGTCCGAATTTGGGTGCAATTTAAGGATCAATCGCTGGGCTTCCCGCCATAGAGCAGGAAGATTCGCCGGCCTGCCCTGACGGATTATTTCGCGTCGACACGCGCTTCGTCGATCAGCATCACCGGAATGTCGTCGCGGATAGGATAGACGCGCCTGCACGCCGAGCATTTCAGTCCGTTTTTATCGGCCGTGAGAACGACCGGCGTCTTATCTACCGGGCAGACCAAAATGTCGAGCAATTCCTTGGATACAGCCATGGATTCCTCCGTTTTTTCTTCTGGCGCACTGTAGCAGAGCCTGGCGATTTACAGCAACTGGCCTCGCGATGGTGCATTCCCGGCTCAAACTTTTGTTTTTTCCGGCAGGTGCTCGATTCTTAGGCCGAGCTTTCCCTTCCATTCCGCGTCCGGCGCCAATTCCACGGGCCAAACTGCGATGATCTGCGACCCTTGATAGATGCGCTCAAAACCGTCTTCTGATTCCGACACGCTTTCTATGGGCGTCACCCAAAAATCCTGCGCGTTCGGCGCGCCGAGAGTCACACTGATTCCCTGCCACTCATCTACGACGCGCAATTCCGAAGCGGGGGTTGCTGCGCCCCAACGCAATGGAAAGCGCTTGCCATGGGTTTCAAAATATCGATCTGGCGCGGAGGGCGCCAGAAAATTTATGACTGCCTCGATTCCCACGAAAACGGAAGCAGCGCCGGGCGCGCTTCGCCGCAACGTCACATCGCAAATAATTTCGAAACCCTTCGGCGTGGTGGCAAACGAAAACGTTTTTTCCGCGGGCCAATCCGCGCTTTCTTCCGACGCAAACGTTGCTCTTGCAGGCGATAGGTCCACCAGGCGGTATCTGCCGCCAGCCAAGCCGGCATCTTCGTCGAGTCGCACCGTTCCGCAATCCTCGTATTTCTTGCCGCGTCCGAAAAGCTTCAACCGAAAAGCATTCTGCGGCCAGCGATCGTAATTCAGAAAGCGCTCCAATCCCGGTTCCTTCATGCGCGTCTGTTCGTGAATGGACTGAACACCCTGCGTGCTCTTTGCAGTTAAATTCTTCAAAGCCGCGTGATACGCCTCCGGCTTCCGGCACAGCGAATTAACCAATGCGGCATTGGACTCGCGGCAATCGATCGCCGAAATTGTGGCGCCATCATGAGGAACGAGAACCGCCGCGTAACGATCGGAGTAGAAATAGAGTTCATCGCGACCGTCAGCGTTGAAATCAATGGTTGCTACGTCGGCGTATTGCCGGCCGCGATGCGTCAGGGAATCAGCGATAGCTTCTGCCTGCACCAGTGAACGCCAGAGCGCCGTCCTCAGATGGGGCGAATACAGGCCGCCGAAAATGCCGTGCCAGTAAGCATCGTTGCATTGGCCGCGCAGCACGAGCGTTTTGGCCTGGTCGCGAGCGGCGAGAAACGGCTTGTCGTGCCGGCGGCTTTGGTCCAGGCTGCGGACCTTCGCCGACACATGCTGCATTTTCTTGTGCAGAAGATTCGATTCGCAATACTTCGAGAAGAAATTTCTCCAAATACCGCCGCGCAGGAAAGGTAGGTCCGCCGGACGGTTCGCGAACTCCAAGCTCAGCGCGTGGTAGCGATTTCGTGCCGGTGTCGGCAGCGCCCATTCCATCATTTCGCTATACGAAGCAGTGGGAAGGTCGGCTCGGCCAAATGGCAAGTGCGAAGAGACGCTACCGCCGGGCGTGCTGGTCTCCAGCCAATCGACATTGCGTTCAAGCTCGGAGAAAAACTTTTCGAGCCATCCATCGCGATAGCAATGATCATACGTTCCCGGCCACACGCCGAACTTCTCCATGTCGTCTCCCATGGAGGCGAAACCACCCGGATGCTCGGCGGCAGCGCGGCGCAGAAATTGAGTGGTCTCTTCGACGCCGCGGAACGGAATCAAGTATCGCAGCGATTTCAGCCCGGGAAGAAGTTTCACCCAATGGCATTGATCTTCGGCAATGTAGTAGCCAAATAGTTGTTCCAACTCAAAGCCTGCGCCCAGGAAATGGTTGTCGTCAACCAGAGTGTATTCAACTCCCGCGGCACCAAGCGATGACGGAAGCTGAGGCTCCCACACTCGCTCTGCAAGCCATGCACCCTTTGGTCGCTGGCCAAAATGCTTCTCGATGTAATCCGCGAGCCTCGTGATCTGTTCCAAACGGTCTTCGGGAGGGATTACTACAAGGATTGGTTCGTAGAAACCGCCTCCCACGATTTCCACCTGGCCGCGTTTCACGAGCCCGCGAAGTTGCGCAAAATATTCCGGATGCGCACGCTCCAGCCACTCGAGCAACACGCCTGAATAATGCAGTCCCATGCGGATCAAGGGATGGCGTTCGAGCACTTGCACGAAAGGCAGGTAGGATTGCTGATAGGC
>JBEKSN010000050.1:0-27786 GCA_049517055.1 Candidatus Acidiferrales bacterium
AGGCTTCCGGGGGTTAAAACCCCTGAAGAACTGCAGTGACGTACGGCGGGGTTGAAACCCCGCCCTTCCATTTATTCCACCAAGTGCTGAGATTATGGCATGCGCGGCGGCGGAGCGCGTAGCCGCACGGCAGAGCTTTTAGATTTCGGATTTATTTACAGGCTGCGGCGGAGATAGCGGGAGCCTGGCCGTGTAGGCATCCCTCCGGCACGACAGAGCGGGCATTCGTCGGGCTCGTAGCTGGGGACGTCCATTTCCAGCAGGGCGCGCGCCGGGACATTCAGTTCGAGGCGGCCGCCGCTGCGGTCAATCAGGGCGCCGGCGGCAACCACGAGGCCGCCTTCCTCTTCCACCACGCCGATGGTTTCGCGGGTTGAGCCACCTGTGGTCCAGACATCTTCGATTACGAGGACGCGTTCTCCGGGCTTGAGTTCGAAGCCGCGACGCAGGGCCATCTGGCCGGAGCGGTCGCGTTCGACGAAGAGCGAGCGGACGCCGAGAGCGCGCGCGACTTCGTATCCGACGAGAATCCCGCCTAGCGCCGGCGAAACGACGCAAGCGACAGAATGTTCCTTAAAAAGGTCGGCAAGCGCGCGGCCCAGTTGTTCAGCGTGCTGAGGATGTTCGAGGACGAGCGCGCATTGGATATAGGTGGCGCTGTGACGTCCGCTGGAAAGCTCGAAGTGGCCGGTGCGGACGGCGCCTACTTGTTCGAGAAGTTTTACAATTTCTTCGCGGTTCATAGCGTTTGCTGACGACGCCATAGAACGCGGGCGTCCCCGGCAGTGTGGCGCATAGCCTAAAGGCGCAGGCGAAAAGTGTCAATGCAAACGTGGTCCGGGTACATGACCTGCGACTATGGCGTGAGGTTTCCGTTACAATCATCGCGATCATGTCCACCTATCTGCTGATTCATGGCGCTTGGCACGGCGGCTGGTGCTGGCGCAAAGTTGTGCCACTTCTCGAAGCGAAGGGGTACAAGGTTCTCGCGCCGGATTTGCCGGGGCACGGAGATGACAGGACGGCTACTGCGACCGTTACGCTTAAAAGCTACACCGACCGCATTTGCGAAATCGCCAACGCGCAAACCGAGCCGGTGATTTTGGCCGGCCACAGCATGGGTGGCGTTGCCATCACGCAGGCCGCCGAGAATTGCCCAAAACAGATTGGAGCGCTGGTTTACGTGTGCGCGTTTTTGCCGCGCAACGGCGACTCGCTTATGACCTGGGCATCGCAGGATCAGGAAAGCATGGTCAACCCGTCCACGATGGATCAGCGGGCGGATGGAACGATCGCCTTCAAGCCGGAATGGAGCCGCGAAACGTTTTACGGCAATTGTGGAGAGGATGACGTGGCGTTTGCCCAGTCACGCCTTTGCGCCCAGTCGGGCGCGCCTCTTGGAACGCCAGTGGTAACGACTGCGGAGCGCTGGGGCCGAATCCCGCGCTATTACATTGAATGCGCGCGCGACCGCGCAATAACGCTCAAGTTGCAGCGGGAGATGCAGAAGGCGTCGCCATGCCGGCAGGCGTTTTCGATAGACACGGATCATTCGCCATTCTTTTCCGCGCCGGAACAGCTTGCCGATATTCTTTCGCGGATCGGAAGCGCCTGAAGAAGGCCTTGCGATCGGTTGGTATGAGTGGCGCGTGGAAATCTGCAGGAGATCAGCCTCAAATTCGATCGCATTACCTCACGCGTTGAACTGGGCTAGAATACAGTCATGCCTTTGGGCGGCAGATGGCTTGGGCTTACATTAATTTTCTTGGTACTGTGGCTTGCAATTCTGTGCTGGCTTTGCTGGGGATTATTTCGGCAAGCGAAGCGGAGCCACTCGATTGACGTTCGGGGCCGTTTTACACTCGCCGGAATTGGATTCTCCATACTAGCCGTCGCGTCGCTGCTGTTTCTTCATCTGTCTTGGACGTCGGTATCGATCTCGCAGCGCTTTGGTGTGGCTGCTATCAGGGTGTTAGCGCAGTTCTTATTCTGGCCGACACTCGCAGGTTTATTCTTCAGCGCGGTAGGATCCGGGAAGAAGCGTTTTTGGGCGCTTGGCTCATGCCTGATAACTGGACTGTGGTGGCTCAGTCTAGCAATGACGGCTGCAATCTCGATGGGCGCAGCGCCAATTGCGCGTCACCCTGCCAAATTGTTAATTCCAGCAAACTTTGTAGGTTGGGTTGAGGTGAGATACGGAACAGCGAATGCGCCAGCCCTGCAAATCAAGGACGGAATCCTCATCTTCCAGATCCCTTCCGATGGCATTCTAGCCACTTCCTCCGCACTTGAGTCTGGCTGGGCCAAAGATCGATATTTCTACTACTCTCAAGACGGATCGATTACCGAGTTGAGTGATACTGGCTGGGGAAGAGGTGGAATGATCTGGGCGAACACAGTCGGATGGCAGCAAGAGGCGAACGGATCTGCGCCGACGCAGTTCAGCGAACGGTTCTATGTTGGGACGGAAGAAGACTATCGGCGCGGGGTGTCGAGCCGCGAAACGCGACCTGTTAAAGAATCCACCGGCCAGACTTCTCCGGATTCTCGATAGACGCTTCCCCATAGCAAAGGACTCTCGCCAAAGTTGGCTTGGATAAATTGACACGAAAGCGAGGGTCGGATACTCTCGATGATTGAAATAAAACTACTAAGGAGTAATGAATGGCACAGGGTGGGGCGGTAAAGCACAAGAAGAAGACCAAATCGGTATTGAAGAATATTCGGCAAGCGGAACACCGGCAGGCGGTGAATCGCATGAATCGCACGCGAGTGCGGACGGCTATCCGGCGGATGCGTGCAGCGCTCACCTCAGGTGACGCGGCCGGCGCGGAGAAGCTGGCTTCGGCGACTTTCTCCGAGGTGGACAAGGCGATTCGCAAGAGGACGCTGACCGAGAATACAGCGAACCGGTACAAGTCGCGTTTGACGCTGGCGTTGAATGCGCTGAAGAACAAGAAGAAGGCGTAAACCGCGAAATACTATTTGGCAGGATGGGGCGCTCCGAAGTTATTGGGGCGCCTTTTTTTGTGGGGGCGTTTGGCGGCGAAGCAAGCAGAGAGCAGATCCCTCGCTCCGCTCGGGATGACAGGTTCTTGGTTTTCCGCAGACTTCGGAGAATAGCGATCGGCTCTGCAGTCAACATCGAGCCAAAAAAAAAACGGGCACAACCTTTGCAGATTGTGCCCACAGGAGAGAAACTTTTCGAGTGCTACTCCGGAATGGGCGCTGTCTCCGGCATTTGCAACTTGGCTTTGGCAAGCGCGCGGACGATATTTACTTCGACCGCTTGCTCGGATGTGTTGCGAACGGTGGCAAGTTCGCTGATCAGAAGATACTTTGCGCGTTCGAGCATCTTCTTTTCACGGAAAGAAAGCGGCTTGGTGCGGCTGAGGGCGACGAGGCCTTTCAAAACTGCGGCCACTTCCATCAGCGAACCGGTCCGCATGCGATCCGAATTTTCCTTGAAGCGATGCTTCCAGTCATGGTGCGAAGCCGAGCGGCCCTTCTCGAGAAATCCAAGGACGGCTGCTGCTTGAGTGTTACGGATGATCGGGCGCAGGCCAACGCAATCGACGTTGGACTGCGGAACCATTACTTTTAAACCGCTCGAAGCGATTTTCAACATGTAATACCGCTCCGATCTGCCGTTCAGGTACCCGTAACTTATCTGTTCAATAATCCCTACGCCATGGTTCGGATATACGACTTTTTCGCCTAGCTTAAATTCCATAGGTGGACAGCCCCCCCGAAGGGCATGATGAAATTTTAGGCAGATGCGCAGGCGGCGTCAAGCGAATCTCGTAATATCAGGAAGGATAAAGGGGCGGGAAAGCGCTTTATTTTCACGGGAATGGCCCCCCAATTGCCCTATAATTGTGCTTGTGCTGATTCTGGCTTTAGACACCTCTTCACCCACCGGCAGCCTAGCGGTGCTGCGCGATGAAAACGTCATCGGTGTGGTATCCACCCTCGCGGAAGAAACATACTCTTCACGGATGTTTCGCCACCTGGAATTCCTGTTGCAGGAGCTTTCGCTGAAACTCGATCAGTTCGATTTGTTCGCGGTGGCGGCGGGCCCGGGATCGTTTACGGGGCTGCGAGTGGGACTGGCTGCGGCAAAGGGCTGGGCCGAGGTTTACAAGAAGCCGGTCGTTGGAATCAGCGTATTGGAGGCGATCGCAGCCCAATCATATTCCAACGCGACGGTGCTGGTGGCGGCGTCTGACGCGCGGCGAGGCGAAATTTATTACGGCGTGTACCGCCGTCAGAAGAATTCGTTAGCACTCGAAGACGAAGAGTGCGTTCTAGGCCCAGAGGAATTCCTGCGAGCGATCGGAGCCCGGCCCGGAAGCGCGGAATTCGCGATTATCACTCCATCGCCGGAAGTGCTGAGCGCTGCTCTGTCTCGAATTGAGATGGAGCGCGTACCGCTGCCGAGGATCGAACGAGTTTCCAGCGTACTGGCTCCAGTGATCGGGCAGCTCGGTTACCGGCGCGCGCAGAGCGGAACGGTTTCGGACGCGCTGACGCTGGATGCAAATTATATTCGCCGCACGGACGCCGAAGTTCACGCGAAGAGGCAGTAACGAACTTGAAGAGCCGCCGGGTGCAGGACGGTGATATTGAGGCGATTCTGGCGATTCAAGCGGCGTGTCCGGAAATCGCACAGTGGACGGCGTGGGATTACGATCGGGTGGCGCGGGGCGAAATGGCAGGGTGGGTGGGCGAAGAAGATTCGGACGTTGTTGGTTTTCTCGTTGCGCGCAAAGTGGTAAACGAGATCGAGATTCTGAATTTCGCCGTTTCGCCGGACGCGCGCGGGCGCGGCATTGGCGCGATGCTGCTGCAGGACGCACTGAGCTGGGGCAAAACATTTGGCGCGGTGCAAGCGATTCTGGAAGTGCGCGCTTCGAATGCCGCGGCGCTGCGTTTTTACGAGCGGCACGATTTTCGAACGGTTGGACGCCGCGCGCGATACTACAACGAGCCTCCGGATGACGCGCTGCTGCTGGCTGCGAATCTCGCGTAGAACGGCTGAATCCGCTTTGAGCCGGCGCTCGTATTTTTATCCTATTGGTTCCGCGGCAAAATTGTGATAAATGTTACGGACATGTGAACAGTCTTTCCAACCTGGAGGGAAAGGATGCCGATCACGACACACGATATCCGGCAGGCGCTGTTGGAAAATGACCAGGAATTCCGCAGACTCGCAGAAGAACACTCCCGCTGTGAATGCCAGCTTCAAGACCTCGTAAAGCAAAGCTACTGGAACGTAGAAGACCTGGCGCTCGAAGTATCCCTGAAAAAGATGAAGCTGCTTTTGAAAGATCAAATGGAACTGATCGTGGCGCGCCACCGCCAGAACCAGACGGTGATACAAGTTCAGTTGCGCCAGAGAGAAGTACACTACTAAGCGCAGCGCGCGCGTTTGTTAAGCGGCCAGCGACACACTCACTTCTGTCGTACAATATCCGTGCACTCAAAATTCATCGGGCCGTTTCGTTTCCGAAAGCAAGGGATTCCCTCTCGCTGATGGTAAAAGACGCGTACAAATTTGCGCTGCCTCCGCTGATTGCCGGGGCCGTGTGCCTGATCCCCGGCTGGAATCTGGCCGCGGCGATACTGATTTTTCTCAGTCTTTTCGTTTTTTATTTTTTCCGCGATCCGGAGCGAACAATTCCCTCGGAACCCGGGGGCGTGGTCTCTCCAGCCGACGGTCATGTGGTGCAAATTGCAGACGAATTGTTCGATTCAGTGATGGGACATCGCATCAGCATCTTTCTCGCCATCTGGGACGTGCACGTGCAGCGCTCGCCGGTGGCCGGAACGATCGCAGAAGTGGTGTATCGCCCGGGAAAGTTTTATGCGGCGATGCGCTCCGCGGCTTCGGTGGAAAACGAGCAGAATATTATTACCGTGCAGACGCCCGGCGGCGCTTTGGTGTTCAAACAAATCGCCGGAGCGATTGCGAGACGCGTGATATGCTGGAGACGCGCGGGAGAAACGGTTTCACGCGGCGAGCGCATAGGCTTAATCCGATTTGGATCGCGCGTGGATGTCTGGCTGCCGATGGAAGCTGAAGTCGTGGTGCGGCGAGGGCAAAAAGTAAAAGGCGGCGAAAGTTTACTGGCGAAATGGAATTCAACGGCATAGATCCCATCGGCCCTGAAGAGGAACGGCGGCGACCCCGCCGCAACGGTCGCCTCCGGCGCGGCATCTACATTCTTCCGAGCGCACTCACCGTAGCCAATCTGCTTTGCGGGTATTACGCGGTGTTGGCCACGCTGGACGGACGGTTCGTCGATTTCGACAACGCGGCTATCGCAATTGGAGTTGCCTACCTGTTTGATGCGATGGATGGGCGCATCGCGCGTTCGATGGGAACCGAGAGCGCATTCGGACGCGAATTTGATTCGCTCGCCGACGTGGTCAGCTTTGGAATTGCACCCTCTCTGCTGGCATATGCCTGGGGCGTTCGTGCGCTGGCGGCCGCCAATGCGTCGGACTCACTGCACCTGACGCAGCTTGGCTGGTTAATGGGATTTATCTTTGTGGCCTGCTGTGCGTGGCGGCTCGCGCGATTCAATATCCAGGGAATGGCGCCCGGCGGAAGTAGATATTTTGTAGGCATGCCGACGCCAGCGGCCGCTGGAATGATTGCGGCGACCGTTCACTTGCGAGACGGACTGCCGATTTCAGACGTTCGATGGTCGGTGTTGTGGCTGGTGCTGCTGGTTATACTCGGCGTATTGATGTCGAGTTCGCTGAGATTTTACAGTTTTAAAGATGTTCAGTGGACGCGGCGGCGACCGTCGCTTGCGATCATACTGCTGGCATTGCTGGTGGGAGCAGCGGTGAAATTTTCCGGCCCCACTTTATTCACGTTGACCGCAGCATATACCGTTCACGGGCCCATCATGCAGCTCATCCGTTTCGTTCGACACCGCACAGCTTCACGGACCGCTTGAAGCATGCCCGGCGGCGCTGAAAAATCGACGCGCGTCGCAATCGTGGGCGCTTCTTCCCTTCGAGGCAAAGAGGTCAAGCTGGTCCTGGAAGACCGCAATTTTCCCGCGAGTGAAATTATCCTGCTGGATGAACCCGCCGTGGTTGGAACTTTGACGGAAGCAGGCGGCGAGCCCACGTTCATCCGCGCGCTCGACGAAGACAGCTTCGAAAAAGCAGGGCTCGCTTTTTTCGCGGGCAGCGCGCAGGACGCAGAGCGGAATTGGCAGGCAGCGCAACGCTCGGGCGCGAGGGTGATTGATATGACGGGAGCGATCGCCGCCACTGGGCGCGCCACCGCCTGGATTCCTTCGCTTGAGCCGGCGCTGCCCCGGCGAGCGGCTGCCGGTAACGGATCGGGAAAGTTGGCGCCATACTCTTCACCCGCGCCCGCGGTAATTATCAGTTGCGCGCTCGCGGCGGGACTAGCGCAGTTTTCACCCGCGCGCGTTGTGGTGATGCTGTTTCCGCCCGTGTCCGAGCGCGACCAGGCTGGTGTAGATGAACTCGAGAACCAGACTACGAACTTGCTTTCCTTCCGGCCGATCGAGAAACCTGTTTTCGATGCCCAAGTCGCGTTCAATTTGCTGGCTGGATATGGCGAGGAATGCAAACCTGCGTTGAAGGATTTGCGCGCGGCGATTGCGCGCGACTCGGGAATTTACTTAGCGGGTCGCGCGCCCGTTCCGGCAATTCAACTGGTGCAAGCGCCGGTGTTTTATGGCTACGCGTTTGCGTCCTATGCGGAATTCGGTTCGCCGCAAACTCCGGGGCAACTCGAGAGCGCATTGAGAAATCTAGGAATGAAGGTGGCGGCTCCGGATGAAGATGCGCCGAGCAACGTGAGCGTTGCGGGCGAGGGCGAAATTCAGATCGCGCGAATTGAAACGGATCCGAGTGTTGCGAACGGTGTGTGGATCTGGGGCGCGGTTGACAATCTGCGCCTCGCGGCTGTGAATGCAGTGCAAATTGCGGAGGGATTGCTTGAGCAGCCGACTTTGTAACCAGACTGAGAGGGTCAAGCGGCTTGGTTCCCTGCTGGCTCTAGTGGTTGCGGCATTGTCGGCGGTGGGATGCGGCTATCACGTTGCGGGGCGTGCGGCTAATCTGCCGTCCGAATGGAAGACTATTGCGGTGCCTGCCTTCAAAAATGACACCACGCGTTACCGGATCGAGCAGCGGTTCACCCAAGCGATAATCCGGCAATTTCTTCAACGCACAAAATACAGGATCGTTCAGAACACGGAGGACGCGGATGCTGTGTTGCACGGCGAAGTGTTGACGATTGAGACCAATCCCATGATCTTCAATGCCATCACCGGTCAGGTGACCATGATGCTCGTCACCGTGCACACCAAAGTGCTGCTGGTGGACAATAAGACGCAAAAAGTGGTGTACAAAAATGACGATATCGTTTTTCGCGAGGAGTATCAAATTTCCACTGATGCGAGGGAGTTTTTTGAGGAACAGGATCCCGCGCTCGAACGATTAGCCCGGGATCTCGCCGCCCAGCTTGTTTCCAACGTGGTGGAGACCTTTTGATGGCCGACATTTCCACGGAGAAGATAATCGAGCGATTGAACGCGGGTAAACCCGTCGCCGCCATCGTTCTGTACGGCAGCGATACGTATCTTCGCGAGATGTGCCGCAACAAGATTATAGAGGCTTGCGTGCCGGAGGCGGCGCGCGAATGGGCGCTGGCGCGAATAGCCGTGCAACAAAGCGGCTGGGACGAAGTGTTGCAGCGCGCGCAGACTATGCCGATGCTGGCGAAACGGCAGGTAATTATCGTCGAAGGAGTGGAATCGCTGGAGAAAGCCGGCGAAAAAACGCGCGAAGAGGTGGTCGGCGCGCTGGAGAAGTATTTTGAATCGCCCGCGCCGTTTACGGTATTGGTGCTCGAAGCCGCGACCATGGACAAGCGGCAGAAATATTACAAATTGCTCGCGGAACACGCGCTGATCGTGGAGTTGACGATCGGCGGCGAGTCCGCCGCTTCACTCGCGGCACAAATGGCTAAAGATTGCGGCGCCGAGATCGACCGAGATGCCGCGGCCCTGCTGGCAGACATTCTGAATAGCGAACCGTCGCGTATCCGCATGGAAATCGAGAAGCTTGCCACCTACGTTCAGAAAGGCGGGCTCATCACGCTGCAGGTGGTGGAAGAACTGGTGCTTGCGGCACGAAAGAATACGATCTGGCAACTGGCAGATATGCTGGCCACTCGCAAACGCGCTTCAGCGCTCGCGTTCCTGGATAACCTCTTGCGCGAAGGCGAGCAGCCCGCAGGACTCATCGGAGGGATCGCCTGGAGATACCGCAAGTTGATTGAAGCGCGCGACCTGCCCGCGGGGACGAGCGGATTTCAAGCTGCGCGCACGCTGCAAATGAATCCCGCCGCCGCTGAAACGGCGGTGCGGGAAGCGCATCGGATACCGAAAAAAGATCTGCTCGCGGGCCTGGTGGCGCTGGCGGAAGCTGACAACCAGTTAAAATTTTCAAATCCGAATCCGCGGGCGCTGATGGAATTTCTGATCGTGCAGTTGACTTCTTCCGAGGCGAAATCCGCCGGCTCCGCTACCTGACAGACAAACCACCTATTTTTTAGCTGCAAGAATCCCTTCAATTTGAGCGATGTGGTTGAGGTCGTGACCCGCGAACATGCGGACGACGTGTTCAATCGTTTCCTGGCCGCGTTCGGAGTGTATGCCGTAGTGTTTCCACTGCTCCGGAGTAAGAGTTTTCAGCAAAGCGAGGTTTGTTTCGCGGAGCACGCGGAACTGCTCGAGTGCCTTGCGCGGGTCGCGCTTGTCGTAGTGCAGCGCGGTGACCCAGGAGTCCTGATCGAAGGCAGCTACGGGACATCCCGGAGCGCCCAGGATGAGCCGCATGCGCCAGGCCCCAGCGATTTCGGCGTCAGCCAGGTGGACGACAATTTCCGCGATGGACCACTTGCCCGGCGCGGGACGCTTGCGCAATTTCGACGCGGTAGCACGGCCCAGGAGACGCCGGAGCTTCTTGTGCGTGGCGGCTTGGACCTTTAAAGGCTCTTGACCCTCGGTGTGGCCAACAATGCGCTGAGTGTATTGCTGCGGCGTTTCGTTCATTTTTTCTCCTCGATGTCCAATCGCCCCGAAATGATTGTAATTCAGCGGCTCTCAAGGACAACAGTGCAGTGAGGAGTGGCGGGGGAGGCGTTCAACCAAATTGGCATGCATCGAGTTGAAGAGCTGAGGGCTGGGTGGGACCGCGCGAAGACCGGAGTGCCAAAAAGCTTATTTAAGGTTATGGAAACCAGGCTTGCGGAAGACGGCCCAGAGCAGGCGGCGCGGCTTAGAATTAAGAGAATGGTTTAGAGGCGTCCGGCATTCGAGAAGTACCTCTCATGACGCATCGCTTGTTATGAATTAACTGAGGCGAGCTTTGTGACCTTGAAAACGACTATTAGCCATGCGAAACCCGAAGAACGGGAGCTCGCGCGCAAACGCGAGGAACAGTCCACTCTTGAAATCGAATTAGCCGAGCGAGAATTGCGTTCGGCGAATCTCCGCGCTGAACTGGGCGCGTTCGAACGGCGCTATCTGCATTTCGTCGGATTGCGCTACGCGGTACTCGACGACTTGAAAGCCGAGATCGCCGAGCGTCTGGCCCGGGAACAACCCAAGAACGAGCGGCTCCAGCGGCTTGCGCGCATTGCGCGAGCCGGCGCGAACGAAACGAAATCGAGCGCCGGCGAAAATACCAGGGACGAGCCGGCCGCCTTCGAGTCTTCGGCGGAAATGAAACGGCTCTATCGCGAGGTCGCCAAGCGCGTTCATCCCGATCTGACGTCCGACCGGGAGGATCGCACCAAGCGCCAGCAACTGATGGCCGAAGCGAACGAGGCCTACGAGCGCGGAGATGAATCGAAGCTGATGAGAATTTTGACTGAATACGAATGCAGCCCGGAAGCTGTGCAGGGCGAAGGCGCGGGAGCTGAATTGATTCGGGTGATTCGAAGAATCAGCCAGGCGCGCGGACGCCTTTCCGAGATCGAAGCGGAGATGCAAGAGCTTTTGCGCTCGGACCTGTATCAATTAAAGTCGCGTCTGGATGAAGCGCAACAACATGGACGCGACGTGCTGAAGGAAATGATCGAAAAAGTGGAAGATCAGATCGCGCAAGCCAACCGCCGGCTGGAACGTTGAGCCTCAACCGCTCAGTACGGATGTGCATCCAACGAGATTTATGAAAACTGAAAACGCCGAAATGAGATTCTGCTGATGGAAACACGCGAGCGATCCGCCACGCGGGCGATTGTTCCGGCAGGCCAGCAGGGGCTTGCGGTGCGTTCCGCCGCGCTCGTAGCCCGCGGACTTCGCGATCTAACCCGGGATTCCAACTGGATCGTTAAGAAAATATTTGCAGGCCACACTTCCTCTCTTGCGATTTCCAGCATGGGCCATGCGTGCTTCGTTTCGCGCCAGTTTCGGAGGGCCGGGGAGTACGGGACTGGAGATTTCGGCCAGCGCGTGGTTCTCTATGACATGGAAATGAACACACCGATGATTGCGCTTTCGGTGCCCAACGAGGCCGCCGTGGGAACGCAGGATTTGCCGGCCACATTCGCGTGGTCGCCGGGAGCGCGTTATCTGGTGGCTGCCTGGGGCGGGTGGCAATCCGCGCTGCATTCCTTCGATTTACACGGCAAAATGTTTTTGGGCACATTCGGCGAATTCGAAACCATTCCGCGGTGCCTGGTGTGGTCGGGTACTGAAAAATACTTTGTGGAAGCATGCTCGGGCGGCAAAGGCGCATCGTTGCGGCTGTGGCGGGTACGGGATGATGGAATGTCTCCTAAAGGCCCGCTTTCCGGACAGCCCACAAGCGAACTCAGCGTACCGGGATGGCTCGAACGGCAAACGTACGAATCCGAGTTCGGAGAGGAAGGGGCGTTTGGCGGCTATGGACAGACTGCGTTCAGCCCGGATGAAAAGACGCTCGCCAGCGTGATCGAGATTCACGGAGACTGGGCCGACGATTCCATCGCGCTGCTCGCCGTTCCGACTCTGAAAAAGCAAAACGCTTTTCAGGCGCAGGGGCACATCACCGATCTTTCCTGGACGCATGACGGCCGAAAGATTATTTATTGCGCGGCGGGACAAGCCTATTCCCTCGCGGTCGAGACGATGAATTTTGAGCCGCTGCCATTCGGAGCGGAGTTGTGCGTTTGCCACCCTCATCTTCCGCTGTGCATATGCTACAGCTCGTGGCTGAAGAATTCGGCGAAGGGACGGCTGTTTCTGGTGGACCTGCACCGTATGGAAGTGCTCGATGAATATCCGGCGGAAGGCGTGGTGATTTTGCGATGGAACGGCGAGGGATCGAAAGCGTACGCGGCCACGCAAAGCGGAATGGCGTATATTTACGAGCCTACGTTACTCTGATTGAGGAATCATCGCGGTATCGCAGTAAGACTTGTTTCATGCTAGCGGAAGGTTAGCTGCGGGGTCGAGCGTGCAATCTTCATGCTGACCCGCCTGGAAGCGCGGGTAGCCGGCTGCGGCAATCATGGCGGCATTATCGGTGGAGAGCGCCCGGCTTGGGAAAAAAACCTCAAAGCCGTCGCGCTTTGCTTGGGCCTCAAAGGTCGCACGCAACTCGCGGTTTGCGGCCACGCCTCCGGAAACAAAAATTGAGCGTACGCTATTCTCCCGAGCCGCCGCAATTGTGCGGGTTACGAGGTCATCCACGACACTGCGCTGAAAGCTTGCCACCAGATCGAACGTCGCTGGCGTTGAAAGCTGCCGCAGGGCCTCGGCGGAGCGTTCGCCCCGCGCGAGAGCTTGCTCTCTCGCCGCAATCTCGGGCTGAAACTCCGGATGGCTGCGCAGATGGTAAAGCACGGCTGTCTTGATTCCGCTGAAACTGAAGTCGTAGATATTCCCTTTCATCTTCGGCACGCCAAATCGAATTGCTTTCGGGTTACCGTAGGGAGCCAACCGGTCTACGACGGGACCGCCGGGATATCCGAGAGCAAGCATCCTGGCGATTTTGTCGTACGCTTCCCCGGCGGCATCGTCGCGGGTCCCACCAATGCGCGCGTAGGAGAATCGCCGGGCGCCGTTGGTTGACTCCGACTCCACGCGATAGAGGACGGTGTGGCCACCTGAAACGATCAGGCAGATAGCGGGCAGCGACGGCACGTGGCCAGTTTCAGCCGCTTCGAGAAACACGGCGTGTACGTGACCCTCCAGGTGATTCACGGCGATGAGCGGCTTGCCGAGCGCGAACGCGAGAGTCTTGCCGTACGTCACGCCTACCAGAAGCGCGCCAATCAGGCCGGGGCCGCGCGTGACAGCGATAGCGTCGAGATCATTTAAAGAGATTCCTGCCTGCTTGACCGCCTCGCGCACGACCGGAACAATTTGGCGAAGATGCTCGCGCGAGGCAATCTCCGGGACAACGCCTCCAAAGTTTCGGTGAATCGCGATTTGCGAAGCGACGATATTGGAGACAATGCGGCGCCCATCCGCGACTACCGCGGCGGCGGTCTCGTCACAAGAGGACTCGATACCTAAGATGAGATTTTCGTGAAGGCTCATGCGTTAGCGGCCCGATTGGCCACCCTCAGTATGTTAGCACGCTGTATGACGGCGGTAACCCGAGCTCCACGCCGGCGACGCCCTGCATTTTAAGAACCCCGGATCTTTCATTCATCCACTCTCACGCGTTCACAGGATAAAATAAATTTCGCACGGCTTCCTTCTCCTCCTATACGATAGGATTAGCTGCGAGAAATGGTGACCATGAGTTCACAACGAAAACGCGTGCGCAAAGCAGTTCTGCCGGTAGCAGGGCTGGGCACGAGATTTTTGCCCGCCACAAAAGCGCAGCCGAAGGAAATGCTTCCGGTCGTCGATAAGCCGCTGATTCAGTACGCGGTGGAGGAATGCATCGCTTCGGGGATCGAAAGTATTATTTTCGTGACCGGCCGGCGCAAGAATGCAATCGAAGATCATTTTGACTCCGCGCCGGAGCTGGAGCGTTTTCTGGAGGAGAGAGGCAAGCCGCACCAGGCGGAAATGGTGCGCGAGATCAGCGGCGGTTTGCATTTCAGCTATACGCGGCAAAGTGAAGCGCAAGGTCTGGGCCATGCGGTGTTCTGCGCACGCGAGCTGGTGGGCGATGAGCCGTTTGCAGTGCTGCTGGGCGACGTCATCATGGACGGTGCCGTTCCCGCCACGCGCTCGCTGATGGAAGTGTGGGATGCCACGGGCCAGGGAGCTATCGCCGTCGAAGAAGTGGAGCGAGCGCGCCTTCATTTCTACGGCATCATCGCAGCAAGCCCCGGAAACCAGCCACGCTGGGGCGACCGCCTTCTGCACGTCAACGATCTGGTAGAAAAACCTCACGCCGATAAGGCGCCCTCGAATCTAGGCGTGACCGGGAGATATGTTCTGCCGCCGGAAATATTCGACCATCTGGAGAAACTGGAGGCTGGAACGGGCGGTGAAATTCAACTAACCGATGCGCTCAAGTCGTTGGCGGCAGGGCCCGGTCTCTGGGCTTACATTTACGAAGGAAAGACACACGACGCCGGCGACAAGCTTGGTTTTCTGAAAGCTAATGTGGAGTTCGCGTTGAAGAACCCGAAACTCGGCCCCGATTTTCGGGAATATCTCCGCGGGCTGAAACTGTAGGCACTCTGGACCGGCTATTTCTTCCTTTTAGTTCCCTTCTCCGAAGACGATTTCGAGTCAGTGGATTTAGACTCGGACGATTTAGAATCGCTGGGCTTCGATTCGCTGGATTTTGATTCGCTGGATTTCGAATCATTGGACTTTGATTCGGCGGACTTTTCTTCGGACTTCGATGTGCCGCCGTCGCCGGACTTTTCTCCGGAGGCGGGGGAGGAGTTTTTCTTCCCGTAATCCGTCACGTACCAGCCCGAGCCTTTGAACTGGATGGCGGCCTTGGAAAGCATACGCCGAGCTTTGGCGCCGCACTTTGGGCATTTCTTCGTCTCCGAGGCGGTATGGCCTTCGATTTTTTCGAACTGGTGGCCACACTTCTCGCATTTATATTCGTATAAAGGCAATGAAGAACTCCCCCCGGCGATGACCCAGTACAAAATAGTAGCATGCCTTTCGCGCTTCGTGCGGGCGCAACGAAGGCACATGGCGCCGTGTGTTAGACTGTCGCATTCGCTGCTCAACGCCAAGCGCATGACTCATCGATGACAAAAACGAAACCCAAAGAAGCGGGCGCCGGGTGCCTCTATGTGGTCGCCACGCCGATCGGCAATCTGGAGGATATTTCGCTGCGCGCTCTGCGCATTCTGAAAGAAGCCGACGTGATCGCGTGCGAAGACACGCGCCAAACCATGAAGCTGCTATCGCACTTCGACATTCAAAAAAAGCTGGTGAGTTATCACGAGCACAACGAAATCACGCGCGCGCCGGAACTTGTGATCGAGCTGGAGCAGGGCGCAAAGGTGGCGCTAGTAAGCGACGCGGGGACTCCTGCTATTTCCGATCCGGGGCATCGGTTGGTGAGCCTCTGCTTGCGGCACGGGATCGAGGTGGTGCCGGTGCCGGGCGCTTCGGCATTTGTGGCGGCGCTGGCGGCATCGGGGATGGCCATCGAGGAGTTTACATTCGTCGGTTTCTTGCCGGCGCGCCCCACGGAGAGGCGCAAAGCGCTGCGCGCTCTGGCCAACGAGCCGCGCACGATTATTTTTTATGAAGCTCCCCACCGGGCGTTAGATACGCTGGAAGACGCGCTCGAAATTCTAGGAAATCGTCCGGCGGTAATTGCGCGCGAGTTGACCAAAATTTATGAGGAGTTCCTCCGCGGCCATCTGGAAGATCTGGTCGCGAAGGCTCGTGCAAAAGCGCCACGCGGTGAAATTACACTTTTGATCGCGCCTTCCGACGGAGCGGGGCAAACAACAGTGTCTCCCGAGGATGCGAGCCGCGCACTGCCGATCGCACGGCGGGTTGACGAGATCGTGAAGGAACGCGGGGTTGATCCCAAACTTGCGTTGAAGCAAGCTGCGCGCGAACGCGGGATCACACGCCGCGAAGCCTACAAACAACTTCTCATCACCAGAGACGAGTAAATTCCCACCGCGACGACTTGAAATTAATCCGAGGAAGCGGCTGAAGTTCGAGCGAAGAAGGAATCAACGCCATCCAGGATTTCCGCAGCGGTACGCGCGTGATGCACGGCATAGCGTAGCTCGGAGCCATTGCGAACACCGTGCGTGAAGAGGCTCGCGAACTGTTTCATCTTGCCGATCGCGTCGGGCATTTCGGCTGCAATCAAACTGCGAAAATAGCCGGAGAGTAGATGATAGCGGTCCATCTCGGACGGCTCATCGTAGCGGCCAGTTGCAATGTAATCCGCGATCTGGCTGAAAATCCACGGATTCGAAGACGCCGCGCGCCCGATCATCACGGCGTCGCATCCTGTCTCGTCAATCATGCGGACGGCGTCCTGAGGCGTGTGGATGTCTCCATTGCCAATTACGGGAATGCGCACGGCTTGCTTCACCGCACGAATCACGGACCAATCGGCGGAGCCGGCATATCCCTGCATGCGCGTTCGCGGGTGAACGGCAATCGCTTCCACGCCGATTTGTTCCGCCATGCGCGCAACTTCCACCGCGACGATATTGTTCTGGTCCCAGCCTGAACGAATTTTGATAGTGAGCGGAATCGTTACGGCGGCGCGAACTTTCCGCAGAAGGGTTTCGAGGTGAGGCAAATCGCGCAGCAAGCCGGAGCCGCCGCATTTCACCACTTTTTTCACCGGGCAGCCGAGGTTGATGTCAATTTGATCGAATCCCAGATCTTGCGTAAGCGCGGCGGCGGAAGCCATCACTTCAGGGTCGGAGCCGAAGATTTGCGCGGCGATGGGATGCTCGTCCTCACCGAAATATAAATAATGCAAGGTTCGCGCGGAATTTCGCGTCAAGCCTTCGGCGCTGGTGAATTCGGTCATGATCAATCCGCAGCTGCCCAGCGAACGAATTACGCGGCGGAAGACGGTGTCGGTGACTCCAGCCATCGGCGCCAGAATCGTGGCCGGCCGAATGGCTCTATCGCGAATTTTGATTTCAATCGGAAACATGTCGGAAGCCTATTTTGCGGAAGTGCCTTCGGCCGGAAGAGTTGCAGCGGAACCGGCTCCCGCGGGTGAAGCAGAAACCTTCGCCGGCACCAGTGAGCTTACGGCAGCAGTGGCAACCGCTGCAGCGAGCGCTCGCGGCTTCGGTTGCGCGCCGTCTAGATGGGCCATTAGCGATTCTCTTGAGCCGCCAAAGAAGCTTTCGATCACTTGCGCCAGAGCCTGCGCTCGAGCGTTGTCAGCAGTTAAGTTTGGCCGGTAAACATATGCGCGGCCCGTTTTGCGGCGCTCGACCACGCCTTTGCGCGCGAGGCGGTCCATGATGGTCATGATCGTGGTGTAAGCCCGCGGCCGGCGCGGAGCCAAAGCGTCGCGGATTTCGCGGACTGTTCCTTCACCCATGGGCCAAAGCATGTTCATGCAATCCAGCTCCAGAGGGGCGAGATCCAGAACCGCGTGTCGCGAGGACGGCGTTTTTGTGTCGGTCATTTAGGCGCGCTCTTTATCTTTCTTGTCTGACGCTGCAGGCGACACGAAGCCGCCAAAATTTGCTTGAGGCGAAGTTGCACCGTGGTGCCCGCCTGTCGCGGAAGCCTGGGATGCCGCACCAGACTTTTCGCCGCTGGGATAAAACCGGTCCGCGCGCAGAAGCGAACGCCGCAGCGAAGGATTGCGGGCGGTCCAATCGTCGTTCCCTTCCGGAGACTCCAGCGTGGCGCGGATAGCGCCCATTTTCGAATCCATGTCGTCAAGAAAATGCAGCGCCACCGCTTCGCGAATCTGCGGAAGCGAGGGCGATCCAAATTCGTAGGAGCCGTGATGGCTCAGAATCATGTGCTCAACCAGCATGGCGAGCGGAGCGGGAAAATCCGGAATCGCGCGAATCTTTTCGCGCACCATCGCGGCACCGATACTGATGTGGCCGAGCAGGCGCCCTTGCGTGGTGTAATCAATGCCGCGACCATAGCAGAGTTCATCAATTTTTCCGATGTCGTGCAGGACAATGCCGGTAAGAAGCAGATCGGCGTCCAGTTCGGGATAATGCTCCGCGATCGTGCGTCCCAGACCGATCAGGCTCACGATGTGCTCGAGCAAGCCGCCAATGAAAGCGTGGTGCATGGTCATGGCCGCGGGAGCACTCTTCAGCTTGGGCGCGATGACCGGGTCGTCAACAACACTCACCAGCAGCCGCTTGAGCCAGGGATTTTTCATTCCGGCCACGGCGGAGCGCAAGTCGGCGTAAAGCGTCTCGACATTATGTTTCGTATGCGCCAGAAAATCGGAGAGGTCGTAATCACGCTCAACCGCCGGAATGATCTGTTCCAGGGTCAATTCCTTCTGGCCGTTGAAAAGCTTCACGCGGCCGCGCACCTGCACCACATCGTCGCGCTCGAAAGTGACGGCTATCACGGCAAAGTTGTCCCACATTTTCGCGGAAATTCTGCCGGTGCGGTCCACAAGATCAAGCTCAAGCCAGGATTTTCCGGAGCGAGACGAAGTGCGGATTTCCTTTTCGCGGACGAGGAAGAGCGACGCGACCCCTTGCCCGTCCTGCAGATCACAAATGTAGTGTGTCTTCACTGGCCGTTAACTTTGGGTTTCACCATTTTCTTCTTCTTTTTTGCGTCTGCCGCGTCGGGCGTGGGCGCCACTTCCTGGATCACGCTTGCGCCGGCAACCGCTGCGCTATCCGTGTAACCCGGTTTCACCATCACGTAGCTCTGTTCCCGCAATTGCCCGAGGTATTCCCGCATGGTGGGCTGCATTTTTTGCGCGTAAATACGGTTCATGATTTCGTTTTCCACTTTATCCTGCGGCTGCAAGCCGGCCTGATAATGGGCCTCTACCTTGAGAACTTCAAAGCCTGTTTTCGTCTGGATCACGGGGGTCATCTGCCCTTTATCCATTTTGAAGACAGCCTCTTCGAGCTGCTTATCGAGTTGGCCGCGCTCAAAAGTTCCCAAGAGTCCGCCATCCTTCCCCGTGCTGCCCTCGGAAAAATGTTTTGCGATTTCGTTGAAGTCCTCACCTTTTACCACGCGATTGCGCAGGTCGTCCGCCTTCTTCTCCACGGAGGATATTTCCTCCGGGCTTTTGCCTTCCGTACTCAGGAAGATCTCGTAGAGCACGACCTGCTCGGGACGGACGAAATCCTTCTGGTGCTCGTCGTAATATTTTTTCACGTCCTCGCTGGGAATATTGATGTGCGAACCAACTTCTCGGCGAATCACTTCCTGAGTCTGGAGATTGTTGCGAATCTGAGTCTTCAGATCTTCCCAGCTCAAGCCTTCCTGCTCTACCTTTTTCTCCATCTCTTCCATGCTGGCGAGGTTGTTCTGCCTGCGAATCTCATCGAGCCGTTTAACCAAATCGCTATCCACGCTGATGCCCATGTCTTTTGCGCGCTCGACGAGAAGAGCTTGGTCGATCAAATCGCGCAGCAAATCCTTCTGCTTCTCTTTGTACAATTCCTCCATCTTGTCCTGAGCGCATCCCTGGCAGTCGTGAGCGATTTCCTCATGCAGCGATTGATCCGCCTTCTGCACGTCCGAAAGCGTGATCGCGTCGTTGTTCACACGCGCGACGATTTCTTCGATGACAGTTCCCTTCGTTTGGGCGCGGACATCCAAGGGCATGGCTAGCGCGATCCCGGCCAAGCCAACAGCCACAGCGGAAACGTAAGACAAAAAAGCGGTACAATTTTTCATAGGATTCTCTCGCAGTTGAATTTTAGCTCTACGCTTGTAGTTGTAGCAATACGTTTCTCGTGGCTCCCGTCGGGCCACCCTTTTCGCCCTTCCACTCAAACCATAAGACGCCCGAGGGATCGAGCCGCATTCCCTTGCGCTTGCGTATCAGTTTGACCAGCTTCTCCGGCCCCAAAGGCGTGTCTTCGTAAAATTTAATGGCAACTTGATCGCCCCGGTGATCGACGGATGCGACCAACAATTTTTCGGCCAGCGCTTTCAGCACGGCGTAATCGAGAAGATTTTCGACCGACGGAGGAGGCGGACCGAAGCGGTCGTCCAGTTCTCGCCGAACTTCTTCGCGTTCGTCGTCAGACGTGACGCTCGCGATGCGCTTATATATCCGCAGGCGCAGATTCTCACTCTCGATGTACTCAGGTGGGATGCGGATTTCCTGTCCAAGGTTGAGTGTGGCTCGGCGTTCGAGCGCAACCGCTTCACCCTTTCGCTCCGCGACGGCGCGTTCCATCATCTGGCAATACATATCAAAGCCGACGGCCTCGATGTGCCCGTGTTGTTCGCGACCAAGCAAATTGCCCGCGCCTCGCAATTCGAGATCGAGAGCGGCAATGCGGAAGCCCGCGCCCAAGTCGCTGAATTCTTTCAGCGCGGCCAGGCGCTGCCGGGCGATGGAGGTGAGCGACTTTTCCGTGGGGACCAGAAGATACGCGTACGCTCGCTGATTCGAACGGCCTACACGCCCACGAAGTTGATACAGCTCGGAGAGGCCAAAACAGTCGGCGCGGTCGATCACGATTGTGTTGGCGCGAGGAATATCCAGGCCATTCTGCAATGGACTCCACGCGATTGTGAACGAAAAAGACTTGGCCGTCCCGCGCGAGCTCTTCTTCCACCACGTGTTGAATCAGAGTCTCGCTAAACGGGGCCACCGTAGTTTGGATCGCGAGGCGATCTTTGGGAGGCGTTTCGATCACGCTCATATCGCGCAAACCAACCAGAGACATGTGCAGCGTGCGCGGAATGGGCGTGGCCGACATGGTCAGCACGTCCACATTCTTGCGCATCTCCTTCAGCCGCTCTTTGTGCGCGACTCCGAAGCGCTGCTCTTCGTCCACGACCAGCAGGCCGAGGTCCTGGAATTTCACGTCCTTGGAAAGCAGGCGGTGCGTCCCAATCAGGATGTCAACCTTTCCAGCTTCCATTTCTTCGAGAACCTTCTTCTGCTCTTTTTCCGTGCGAAAGCGGCTGAGCATTTCGACGCGGACAGGAAAAGCCGAGAAACGGCGTTTGAATGTTTGAAAATGCTGGAAAGCGAGAACCGTGGTCGGTGCGAGCACGGCAACCTGTTTTGAATCCGCGATGGCTTTGAAAGCGGCGCGCATGGCGATTTCCGTCTTGCCGTAGCCCACGTCACCGCAGAGCAAGCGATCCATCGGCAGCGGCGATTCCATATCGCGTTTTACGTCTTCAATGGCACGGAGTTGGTCCGGCGTTTCGTCGAATTCGAATGCGTCTTCAAATTCCCGCGTCCAATTCGTGTCGGCTGGAAACGCGTGGCCCGGCGCGGTTTTTCGTTCGGCATAAAGTTTAAGAAGCTGATCCGCCATGTCGGTGACGGATTTGCGCACGCGCGTCTTGCGCGCTTCCCAAATGGTGGTGCCCAGGCGGTCGAGCACAGGCTCAACACCGCCTAGCGACTGATATTTCTGAACCAGATCGAGCCGGGCAAGAGGAACGTAAAGCTTTGCATCTGCGGCGTAGCGCAACAGCATGAATTCGCCCGTGGCGCCTTCGACCGCGACCTGGCGCAGTCCTTCAAATTGGCCGATACCGTGATCGATGTGCACCACATAATCGCCCGGCTTCAGATCCGAGAAATCGCTGAAAAAACTTGCAGTCTTCGGCCGCGAGCGCGAACGCTGCTGTGAAGCGGGGGCCAGGGTCTCGAAGAGGTCTGCGTTGCCATATAGAGCTAGTTTCGCTTCAACGAACATCACGCCGTCTTCCAGCGGAGCTTTGATCAGCACCATGGACGGACCTGCGGCTCCGGAACCTTCTTCGGCAAGGCGCGTCACCGTGGTGTTTTCTTCGAGTTCGCCCATGCGATACGGCAATTCGAACTCGTGGCAGATGTCGGCAAAACGCTCGAGCTCGCCTGTGCTGGCGGCCGAGACAAGAACGTGTTCGCCTGCGGTGATGCGGCCGCGAACCTCGGCGACAAAAGAGGCTACGTCACCGTGATACCGAGTGGTGGGCTGCGTGTGAAGCGTGCGGTCTGACGCGCTGCCTTCGCGTGCGAGACCCAGGTGTTCGATGGCAAGCCGAGGCAGACGCTGCATGGCGTGCGACCAGTCCTCGTCGCTGAAAAGATAAGCACTGGGCGGCTCAGCGAGCGGGTCGTCGCTTTCGTCAAACGATTCCTGGAGCTGCTTGCGATATTTCTCCAGGCAGTCCTCGAGAAGAGACGGCTCGTCTTCAATCACAAGCGGGTCGGG
This sequence comes from Candidatus Acidiferrales bacterium, assembly GCA_049517055.1. GTDB lineage: Bacteria > Acidobacteriota > Terriglobia > Acidiferrales > UBA7541 > Palsa-295. The sequence continues at coordinate 22,325 of JBEKSN010000050.1, forward strand.
ACCGAGATCGAGAATTGTCGATTTGCGCTCTTCGTGCAGAACCTCTCGAAACTCCCAACCGGGATAAAAACCTTCCGGCGGAGAATCGTCTTCACGGTTGGAGGCGGAAGGCACACGCAATCGGTCGAGGACTTCGCGATGGCGCGGGAATTCCGTGAGCGGCATAAGCGCGGCGCGTTCCACTGGATTTGTTGAACGCTGCGTGTTGGGATCAAACGCGCGGATCGATTCGATGGTGTCGCCTAGCAACTCCACGCGAATGGGCTGCGGCGATTCGGGCGAAAAAATATCAATGATTCCGCCGCGGACGGCGTACTGCCCCGGCATCTCGCAAGTAACTTGTTTGTCGTAGCCGGCGCTGGAAAGAAAGGTCAGGAGCGCTTCGTGCGCGATGGATTGGTCACGCGCAATCGTGAGCGCAAGCTCTCCGTAAAATTCCGGCTCGCGCAGGCGCCAGACAGCCGCTTGGATGGGCACAATCAAAAGATCGGCTTCGCCGAGAGCAAATCTCCAAAGCGCAACGGCGCGGTCTTCCGAAATTTCGGCGTGCGGCGACCGCGATTCGTATGGCAAAACATCGTAAGCGGGCAAGAGGGCGACGCGACGGCCGGGTTTGCCGGTGATCGCGCGGTAAAACCAGCGGGCCGGCTCGACCAGCATCTCGGCACGCTGATTGGACTCCACAATCAAGATCGTCGGCCGGCCAAGCTGAGCAGTGGCCACCGCGCTGATAAAGGCTTTTGCCGGGTCGGTGAGGCCCGCGAGGCGCACTTCGCCCGCGCTGCGCCGGAGCGCGTCGAGTGTTTCCTCAATTTCGGGCCGGCGCGCGACCCGACTGAGAAGCTCAGAAACCAGAGAGAGAATCATGCGTGAAGTTGTTTGATGCGTTCGATCAAGCGTGAGGTTGAATGGCCGGGCTCGGGCGGAATCTGTATCACTTTGACCCCGGCTACGCGCGCCGCCTCGTTTTCTGCCACGGTGTTTCTACTCGCGCCTGAGGCTCGGCCTTGCACCACCATGTCAGGCAAGAGTTGCGCTATAAATTCGTTTTCCGCCTGCTCATCGCTTAATACCACCGCAAAATCAACGGCTGCTAACGCGGCAAGAATTTCAGCGCGCTCCGAAGCGGGAGTGACCGGCCGGGTCGGGCCCTTTTCTTCACGCGCACGAGCGTCGCTCTGAACGCCAACCACTAAAATTTCGCCGAATGCCCGCGCCTGCTCCAGCAAGCGGACGTGCCCGGGATGCAGCAAGTCAAAAACACCCATAGCGCAGACGACACGCTTTCCATTGCGTTTCCATTCGCGACGTTGGAGAATCAGCTCACTTTGCGAAACGACCGCCAATTTCATCCCCCACTTTCCGGAGCGGCAGAGAGCGCCGAACAGTTAATTCTATCATGCGCTCCGAAATCGCCCTCAGGCACGCGCCGAACACTAGAAAATGAATATTTCTAGATCAAAGTGGTGGGAGATCGCGTTCGCTGTCGTGGGAATCATTTGCCTGATTCTCGGAACGAAATGGATTCGCAGCGGCGAGTTGCCGCAGCAGCGAATCGTGATAGACGCCGGCGGCTGCCGCACGCCTGCCACCATACTGAATCCGCGCATCACCAACGAGCCGCCCGGCACGGTGATCCTGCTGCACGGACTCGCGGCCAACCGCCAGATCATGATGTATCTGGCTTCGGAATTTGCGGGACACGGCTTACAGGTCTACGCGCTCGATTTTCCCGGACACGGCGAAAGCACGGATTCTTTTTCGTTTGCGAAATCGGCGGACTGCGCTGCTGCGGCGGTGGAATCGTTGAGCAAAAGTGGCCGGATCGACACGACGAAAACGGTTCTCGTCGGCCATTCGATGGGCGCGGCCATTGCTATCGGAATGGCGGATCGTGTTCCGGTAGCCGCTACGATCGCAATTTCTCCGGCTCCCATGACTCTGCCAAAACGCATTCCGTCAAATCTTCTGGTCTTCAGCGGACAATACGAACTTGGCGTCCTGCATCGAGCCGCAGCGGCGCTCTTGCAAGCCGCCGGAGGAAATCGCGATTCTCCTGAAGATTTTGCGCAGAAGCGGGCGTTCGATTTGCGGTATGTCGTGCATGCGACGCACACGAGCCTGATTACGGACCGAAACGTCGCGCATCAGTCTGAGCGTTGGATTATGCAGGCTCTATTTCCGGAGATTGCGCCCGAGACGCTGGCGCTGAATCTGGATTTGGCCCCCTACGCAACGGCAGACCGCGGTCGTCATCGCTTGGCCGGAGCGATCCTGGGGCTTGTTGGTATTCTGATTTTGTTTCCCTTCTGCGCCACACTTGTAACTTCGATTTCCAGTCGGCCACACGCAGAGCAGGACGGAACGCGACCGCCGTACGCTCTTTCGCTGGTGGAAACAGCAGTCGCGGCGCTGGCAGGAGCTCTGTTGCTCGTTCTAGGAGTGCCGCTGAAGTTTCTGCATATCTACACTGCGGATTATTTGTTGTCGCTTCTGCTGATCGTCGGCTTGGTTCTGCTCATTCTTAATCGCACATACATCAAGGAAGTCTGGCCGCCGAACGTTTCGAGCTTCGTTGTCGCGGCCATTCTTGGTTTTGGGGTTTTCCTGGCCGTCGGTGGGTGGCTGAATTGGCAACTCGACGACGCATGGCTCAACGCACCGCGCTGGCTGCGTTTCGCCGGGGCCCTGCCGATCGCGTATGTTTTCTGCAGCGCAGAGGAACTGGTTCTCGGACCCGTGTACAGTGGGAGGCGCCGCGCGCTGCGATTCGGAGTATCCCTGCTACTGCGGCTCGAAATCTTTCTTGCGTGCCTGCTCGCGTACTACAAGCTCATGAGCGGTCAAGTTCTGATTCCGTTGCTGGTTGTTTTTCTCGCGGCGTTTTCGATTCTGCAGAGGCTCGCTGCCGATGGAGTCCGCAAGCGCAGCGGCTCGGCCACGGCGGCGATATTGTTTAGTGCTATACTCGCCGCGTGGTTCGTTGCTGCTGTTTTTCCGCTGACCTGATTGGGACATAATGAAGGGGTCATGAAAGAAATTGCCATCGTCGGCGGAGGGCCCGCGGGCGCGCTATGCGGCGAACGGCTGGCGAGCGCCGGCTTTAAAGTTACGATCTTCGATGAACGGCTCGCCTGGGAAAAGCCCTGTGGCGGCGGGTTAACATACAAAGCCATCGAAGAGTATCCCTTCCTTTTGGATTCACCTCATCCCAAGAAAATTATACGCACCGCCGAGCTGATCTCCAGCCGCGGGCATCGCGCAAGATTTGAAATGAACCGGCCCATCGTAATTTACGCGCGAAAAGTTCTGAACGGCCTCTTGCTCGACCGCGCCGTCGCGGCGGGTTGCAGCACGATCTGTGCGCGGGTTACGAGTGTAAACACGAACGCCAAGCAGGTCCGCCTGACAGCAGGAGGCGAAGAACAGGTTTCCGATTTCGTGGTGCTCGCCGCAGGCGCTCGAAATCAACTGCTGGCGGACTCCACAGCGCTTGGAGCGCAAGACCTGGAGATGACGCTTGGCTATTTTGTCCCCACCGAAGAGGACATTCTTAAGGTGAAATTCCTGAAGGAATTCGAAGGATACTTGTGGTCTTTCCCTCGCGCTGACCACTTGTCCGTGGGGATTTGCGCGCGCATGGGGCAAGCCACCAGCCAGCAGTTGCGGCGCCACCTCGATGCCTTCGTCCTAGAAGAAAAAATTCCAACAGCCGGAGCGCAGTTGTACAGCCACGTGTTGCCTTCTCCGCAGGCCAAAACGATTAGAGGCCGGCGAATTGTGGGAAGAAACTGGGCGATGGCGGGCGACGCCGCCGCGACGGTGGACCCCATTACCGGCGAAGGTCTTTACTACGCGTTGCGCTCAGGAGATTTGCTGGCACAGGCTCTAGCAGCAGGCGTTCCCGAGGAATATCCCGAAAAGCTTCGTGCAGCATTTTCCGCGGACCTGGAATTTGCGGCTAACATCGCAAAGAAAGTTTTTCGCGGAAATTTTGTGGGCGGCGCCATCACCACGCGCATGGTGCAGCTGCTGAACTATTCGCCTGCGTTCCGCGATCTCGTGCGCGACGTCTTCAGCGGTTCGCAGAACTATCGCACGCTGAAGCGCCGCCTGTGGAATCAGCTCGGAATCACAATTGCGGAATTCGCGCACAGCCTCCTGGACCCGCGCAGAATCGCGGTAGGGGCAACTCCGGCAAGCGAAAATGAATCTTCGCAATGACGTCTGACGTTCGGCAGGACCCCAAATCCGAACCAGATCGGCCACGTATCGGACTTGAAAGCTCGGTAGAAAAAGTAATCCCTCCCGAATGGACGCTCGCTGCTTTCGATCCCCGGCTGCCTGCCGTGCTTTCTACTCCCGCGATGATTGGAATGATGGAGATTGCCGCGTCACAAGCGGTGCAGCCGGAGTTGCCGCCCGGCGCGATTACTGTCGGCACCCGCATCGAAGTGGATCATCTGAAGGCCGTGCCGGGAGGCACCACTGTGCGGGCGACCGCGCGTCTGGTGAAGCACGAAGGCCGCTTCCTGGTGTTCGATGTCGAGGCGCGCTCGGGAGAACATGTGCTGGGACGCGGAAAGGTTTTCCGGGCAATCGTGGAACCGAAAAAATTTACGACTCAGGCCCACGAGCGCGGCGGCGCCAAGTGATAGCCGGTTCGTCGCTACTGAATTGCTAACCTGGCATAGCTATTTGAAAGGCCCGCATGGCGGTTGTGTGTCAGTTTCCGATTAGCGCGTTAATCAGGACTTAGGTCCGTCAGTGATCGATTTGCCGTCCGGGCCAATCGCGTCCGAGAAATCAGGACGACTCGATAGTCTGATTGGGAGCCGATTCTCGATTACAGCTTGCATCACCTCGGTAGATTCCGGCGGCGCTTCTGCCTGACCAGCCTCACGGTAATACCAGACGACGCCTCTCTGCTCCACCAATCGCTGGAGCGAGATTCGGAGCGAAGCTATTGTGGTCGGGGAGCTATTAACCGTGATGCGACCGTCCGCCATGACCGCAATTTTCAGGACCGGCGAATTAGAGAGCGGTGACATCATGGGGCTGAGCTTAGCACGCCGTGGTCAGAAAATTTGTTCGAACACGAGACACCGAAGAGCCAAAACAGCAACGCCCCGAGTGTTGCAAGTTGGGGGCCGGATTCACCCGTCATGTAACTAAACGGCGGCAGAATGCCACTAAACACTACTAGGAAGAAAGCCAGGTGGCGCGACCGCGACAACATCAAGGCGAATGGGAGCAGGGCAATGAAAGCGGTTGCCGCACCCAGACCAAGCGCAAATGACAGTGAATTCTTCCCCCTACGGAACAAAAGATAGAGCAGTGCGAGACTGAGCGCCCCCCAGCGACTAAAAAAGATTAGAGCTACCATAATGTCTTTAGCCGCAGCCTCAGCTACAAATCCTACGCCCAATGCGATCGTGCAAATCAAGGCAAAGCTCCGGGCC
>JBEKSN010000051.1:0-20117 GCA_049517055.1 Candidatus Acidiferrales bacterium
TAGCGGAAATGCGATTCGTTCAGGCGCGCGCCTTTCACGGCTGCAAGTTCCTCGCTACTTTCGGTGCCATCACCGCGCCAACCGGACGGTTTCGCGGAAACTGCAGCTTCGGTTAAATCCGGGTATGGCTCGTATCCCAGCGACCAAAGGACATTGGGAGCCCAGCGGCGAATGTTGGTAGCCGAAAATTGTGGTGCGCGATCGATGCCGTGAGGAACTCCGGCGATAGTTCCTATCGAAAGAAACGATAGAAGGACAAAGAGAATAATTACCGGCGTTGCAGGTTTCGCATGTCGGAGCTTTTCGACAATGCCTTTTTTGTGTGTTCCGGATACGACCCACCGTTCCTCAGGACGCCCGATTTGAGTTGTTGTGTAGAGGGCTATACCCACTGCGGCCATAACCAGGAGTTCGTGCAGTATCGTGCCGTGAATTTCTTGCAGCGTCAGATAGCGGGCCCAGAACAGGATCAGCACGGACGGAACCGTCCAATACGCCAGCACCGCTGAGATGCTTTTCTCGATTACACGCGTGGACGGTGGGTCCTGGTTCATCCAGTGGAAATGCAGGCGCAGAAGTCCGGTAATGATTCGCGGCTGTTTTTCGCCGAGAACGCCGCCGTCGGGGAATACCGCAGGCAATTCGAGCACCGCATCCCACAAACTCTGCAAATGATATTGAAACAGGAGGTAAACGCAAAGCAGCAGCACCGGCGCAATCAGATAAATTTCCGCCGTGGGGAGCGCAGCGGCGGCGGCCGAGGAATGCAGAAACGGGATAATCGCCGAATCGGTTACGAGCTGCACATCCTTTGTTTTCCAAATCATCAGCCAGGAAAGGAAACTCGCAGAGAGCACTACCTTGAACATGCGCGCCGACGCTTGTGAGGCTCGCGAAAATTCCGCCAGCGCATCAAACTGCATCATTTGCGCGGGCAAAGACGCATCCCGCAAATTCGTTCCAGCCAATTGCCGCGGCACAAGGCCCATCGCGCTTTCCAGCGAAGCGCCTTCTAGGTTGGCGCCCTCCAGATTCGCCCCCACCAGGCACGAGTCCTGTAAGTTCGCGCGCACCAGGCAAGCATCGCGCAAGTCCGCCAGCAGCAAATCGGCGGCCCGCAAATTCGCATCTTGCAAATCTGCGTAGCGCAGATTGGCGCTGATCAGCTCCATGCCTTCCAACTTGCCTTCGCGAAGACCAGCCTTCCTTCCTGCCGCGCCTCGCGAATCGAGCCATTCCTTGTGGTTTGCGAGCGCTTCTTCCAGGGCCCATTCATCGGAATCAATTCTCGCGGATTCCGCCGAACCTTCAGCGGAATGTAGCGAAGGGATAACGACAGAATCATCTCTGGAATCTTCTCGAGTGGATTCTGCCAGGGCATCGGTCAGCGTTGGAGGAAGTACTTCCGGGATCTCCGTCAGAGTTGGCGGCAGACCTTTCGCGACAGCTTCATTCAAAATAGGCGCGGCAACGTGAGACGAGTCCTGGACCAGGAAATCATCTTGGATTTCGCTCGCCGATTCGGCCAGGACCGCGCCCGAGGGCATGCCATAAATTTCCGCCAATGATTTGGATGTAACTTCGACTTCCACATTTCGTGGGGCATCTTCGCCAGCCACTGCCGAATTCCGCGCAACGAAAGCGCTGCGTTCGCGCGAATTGTCTGTGGGTTCTGCTGCGGTGTTCGCTGCGCGTATTGATGCGGCTTGAGGCGGTGCTATCTCGGCAGCCGAGTCTTCCAGAAAATTCCTGATCAGGAATTCCTTCAGTTCTTCCTCAGAAGGTGGTTGCTCGCCAGGGCTCGCTCCCAGGCCTTCTTCCGCCAGAAGCTTCTCGGTCGCGGACACCTCCGCCGGCTCTTCCATTTGCGCCGTCGCCGCTTGCGCCCCGCCAGACGAGAAAAGCCGTTTGAAGATAGAAGCCATTGGAGAACCCATTGCCCCCGAGCAAAAGTCGCGAAGGATCGCGTTCGCCGCTTCCTTCGCTTTCCATTAATTTTAGACTGATTTAAGAATTGCCCCGACAATCCTATCGCGTCCGTTTCCCAAATCTCTCCTGTACGGTAGGGCAGCCGCCGGACAGCTGACCGGGCGTCCTTTCGCTGAGTTTCAAGACAGGTGCAGCCCGCTGCATCACTCTCCAATCGCAGTGGCTCCGAACTGTGATTGGCTTTAAGAAACTGGGCTGCGCGGATGGCACTTTCCGCAGTATCCTTTACTTGTACCTGCTATCTTTTGGCGGTAGCTGTGGGGAGGAACTGACCTTGGATGCTAAAGCGTCGCCTGCGCCCAAGACGCAGACGCGGATCGAATCTGACAGCATGGGGAAAATTGAAGTCCCCGTGGACCGGTATTACGGCGCGCAGACCGCTCGCTCTTTAATCCATTTCGACATTGGGCGCGAGACCATGCCCCCCGAACTCATTCGCGCGTTTGGGGTCCTTAAAAAGGCTGCCGCGCTCGTAAATCAGGACCTCGGAAGGCTTTCCGCAGATAAGGCCAGGCTGATCGTGCAAGCCGCGGACGAGGTGATTGCGGGCAAACTCGACGAGCATTTTCCTCTTCACGTGTGGCAGACCGGCAGCGGCACCCAAACGAACATGAATGCCAATGAAGTGATCTCGAATCGCGCCATTGAAATAGCGGGTGGTGTGATGGGAAGCAAAAAGCCCATTCACCCCAACGATGATGTGAATATGTCGCAATCGTCGAACGATACGTTTCCTACCGCGATGCACATTGCCGCCGCTACCCGCGTGGCTGAAGTCTTGATCCCGGCGGTCAGTGAACTGCGGGATGCCATCGAGGCAAAGGCGCGCTCCTTTGCGAGTGTGGTGAAGATTGGACGCACGCATCTGATGGATGCCACGCCTCTCACCGTGGGGCAGGAAATGTCAGGTTGGGTTAGCTTGCTGGATCGCGACGTCGATAGGCTCCAGCAAGTTCTTCCCGGCCTTTATGATCTCGCGATCGGCGGGACTGCCGTAGGCACCGGTCTGAATGCTCATCCTGAATTCGCGGAACGCGCCGCCAATAAAATCGCTGAGCTGACGGGCTTGCCTTTCCGGTCTCATCCCAACAAGTTTGCCGCTCTATCCGCGCATGACGAACTTGTTTTTGCCAGCGGCGCCCTGAAGACTCTGGCGGACTCGTTGATGAAAATCGCAAACGACATTCGCTGGCTGGCGTCCGGTCCGCGCGCCGGGTTCGGAGAGCTGGTGCTGCCGGAAAATGAGCCCGGCTCTTCCATCATGCCGGGGAAAGTCAATCCCACGCAGTCGGAAGCCGTCACTATGGTAGCCGTGCAAGTTTTCGGGAATGACGCCGCTATTGGCTTTGCCGGCTCGCAGGGAAATTTCCAGCTCAACGTATTTAAGCCGGTGATCATTCACAATTTCCTGAACTCCGTGCGTCTGCTTTCCGACGCTTGCCGTTCCTTCACGCGCCACTGCATTGTTGGGATGGAATTGGATCAGCAACGCATCGCGCAGAACGTTCAGAATTCGCTAATGCTCGTCACCGCTCTGAGCCCCAAGGTTGGCTACGACAAAGCCGCCGAAATCGCACACAAAGCACATCATGAGCATCTCAGCCTTCGCGAAGCCGCGCTAAAACTCGGCTATCTGACTGCGCAAGAGTTCGACGATCTCGTTCGCCCCGAAAAGATGACGCATCCGTAGTTCAACGCAAACTTTTTTCAGCACGTGGTTCGAAAATCGCCGGGCCATTCCGGGAAACATCTTCGCTTTCGTTTCACATCGGCACAGATTCGCATCGACTCCCGGAAATTCTTAGATTTTGATTGCGATTTTCTTTGACACTCTTTCCGCGTTTCACTACATTCAATCTCCTCTCCGTATTTTTCGTGATTTCCCCTTCCGTAGGAGTACTCATGAACATTCTCATCGCTGAAAACGAATCCGCGCTGGTTGGCGTGCTGCAGCGAGGTTTCGAGGCCGAAAACTACGCGGTCGATGTTGCCGGTAGCGCGCATCAAGCGATTCCCATGCTGCAGGGTCGCGAGTATCACACGGCGATTATCGATCTCGATCTTCCTCCCAGCGAGGGCATCGCAATCTTGCAGTTCGTACGCGAGAAATATCGGTGCTTGCCCACCCTGGTTCTAACAAGTTGTGTACCGGTGGCGGACTGCGTCCAAGTTCTTGACACCGGAGCGGACGATCTGCTGCAGAAACCTTTTGCCTTTCCCGAATTGGCTGCGCGAGTGCGCGCAATTATGCGTCGCGGCAGTCGCCTTCCGGAAGTCGTTTTACGCGTGGAAGATTTGGAATTGAATCGGGTGAAACGCACTGCAAACCGCGGCGGCAGGGGAATTGTGCTGACGCCTCGGGAATTCTCTTTACTCGAATATTTGATGCAGCGAGACGGACAACGCGCGTCGCGAGCGGAGATCATCGAGCACGTCTGGAACCTTTCCGCCGGCACGGTAACCAACGTCGTCGATGTTTACATCAATTATTTGCGCAAGAAAATCGACACCAAGGAAGATTGCAAGCTGATCCACACAGTCCGGGGCGTCGGGTATAAGTTGGATTCCGGCGCTCACCCAAGCAAACGCTATACCGAAAGTTTATTAGTCGAGGCGGTTTCATGAACCCACGAGAAACCACCGCGCTCGCAACAGCGGCTGCCGGCGACGTGACCGGGGGCGGCATTGACGTGCGGGTTGAACCAGGGGTTCGCCCAGATTCACCACTGGATGAACCGCAGCGTGAGCAACTCTTGCTTCGGCATTTGCCTCAGGTGCATTTTATCGCGCGGCGCATTCATAACCGCCTGCCGCCGCAAGTCCTGCTGGAGGATCTTGTTCATGCCGGCGTGTTGGGATTATTGGACGCCATTAAGAAATACAATCCAGCGAAAAACGTTCAGCTTAAGTACTACGCCGAATTCCGAATTCGTGGCGCCATTCTCGATAGCCTCCGTCAAGTGGACTGGAGCCCGCGGACGCTTCGAAGCCAGGCTCGCCGCATGGAACAAGCCGTCCTCGATTGCAAGGGACGGCTTGGCCGCGATCCCAGCGAGACCGAGATTGCGGCAGCGCTCGAGATCAATCTCAGTCAGCTTCAGCGCCTTCTTTTTGATTTGCGTGGCCTCGATGTCGGGAGTTTGCAGCTCGATTCGGACTTGGCGGGAAACAGCGAGGTAGCGCTTCATGGCCGTGCGGGCAGGGACGAAGAGGATCCCTATCATCAAACTTTGCGCTTAGAGATGCAGGGCCTGCTGACAGGCGCCGTGGATCAATTGCCAATTCGTGAACGCGAGGTCCTCGCGCTTTACCACTTCGCAGAGCTGACGATGAAAGAAGTCGGTGTGGCGATGGGGATTGGCGAATCGCGCGTCTCGCAGATTCATTCGAGCGCCATGGTCCATCTTCGCGCTCGTCTATTCGCACGGCTTTACCGGAATCCCGAACTGAAATGTATCCCGCTCCTTGCCGCTGGGCCCCAGCGAAAGCCCCTGATGCGCGCCTCGGCACCGAATAGCCTCACGCAGAAGCTAGCTGGATAGCCGCGCGTCCCGGGACAAAGAAGGGCTTGGGAGAATTACTGCTGATTCGGAACGGGCGCGGGAGCCGGGGATGGCGCGGGAGGCGCGTCCGGAGAGGCCGAAGAACCCGCGGTGATTTCACTCACAACCTTTGCGGCCAGTTTCTTGCTGACAGGGCACGATGTGTCGTTTATACGGCATTGCGCGAGCGTAAGCCTGCATCCACAGCTGCAAGTTTCTGAATTTAACCGTTTCAGCGCGGCCTTTCTTAGTTCCGGTGACAACCCCGTAAAATCTACGTCCGGAAGCTCGGTTGCGAGCGCTGCGTTCTTTAGAAAAATTTGTCCCGTATCTTCAAATGTCTCGACCGTCGCTTCCACCGGCAGTCCGAGCAACGAACGCAATTCGGTCTCATACACAAATGTGGGATACAACCCGACATGTTTCTGAACGATTTTTCCTTCGGTGTTCACCACGAAGGAAGTTGGAAGCGCGGGAACTCCGCCATATTCCGCCAGAATTTCCCGGCTGACCATTACGATCGGGTAATTAACGCCTTCCTTTTCCGAAAATCTCTTTACCTCGGCGACTTCGTCGGGATCATCCATGGAAATTCCGATCACCTGCAAACGATCCTTATAACGAGTCTCCAAATCGATGAGCTCGGGAATTTCCTCACGACAGGGAGTGCACCAGGTGGCCCAGAAATTCAGCAGTACAACTTTGCCGTGCCAATCCGCTGTCGAAACGACGCCGCCGTTGATGTCGCGTACAAGAAAAGCGGGAGCAGGCTGCGGATTGCTCGCGAATCGAATAACACTCATGCGATTCGATTGCGCGGTGTGAGCATTTTTGACGGTGGTAACGACGCGCGCGGGTTCGAGGTGTGCGAGTGGATCGGGAGTTAGGTGACGCACCGTCACAAGATTCGACCGTCCCGCAGCAATCCCGATCGCGATTCCCGCAAGCCCAGCAGCTACGGCCAGAATCAAAATAAAATATCTATTCATGCAAACCCCAAACGCCCTTGTTCCATTATGCAGCATGCGTGCGCGGCGGACAACGAGTAGCTAAGACCCATCGCAAAGTAAAGCGGATTTGAGTAGCCGAAACAGCACTCCACACCGATTCGGGACAGTGGTTCCGAACTGGTTCTGAATCGGTGGTGGATGTACGCGCGCTCTCCCAGCGGATGGGTTAAGTCATTGAAAATAGGCACCTGGTACGTTACGGCCCATGGGCAGTTTGGGCCTCCCAGTTGCATATGGCCATGCGTGGGTCGCGTTCCTACACGATCCGCACCGACTGGTCCGTGGGGAGGAAGGGGCCCACTTATCGGAAGGAACGGGTCGTTCCCACCTGCCTCTGAGAGGGAAGCTAGGATGGATGACCCCATGATTCGGTCTCGCCTAGGCCGAATCTAAGGAACGCGACCTTTGGGGCTCTCGATCCCAAGCGAGGGCCCCTTCTTTCTTCCTGAATCTTCTTTCCGATAAACCAAAGCCGAGCAGGTTTTCTTACTGGCGAGTTGGCTCTAGTCGCCGCAGGACGGGGATTCTTGCTTGCCGCAGAACGCTTTCGACCACGTTGTCGGTGAGGCGCGAGGCGTCATAATCGAAGTGGAGAAGATTTAGTTTTTCGTCGTAGCGGAATTTCTGGAGGCCGTAGGTGTTGGAGAACTCGCCCAAGGCGCGGAAATGTTCCGGCTTGAGACGCTCCTGCAACTCGTATGTGGCGGTCATCAATGTCATGCGCAAATTATAGCAGGAGCGACCGTGAAGGGAGCGAACGATCCACAACCGACACACGTTCGATCGAGCCCTTGAAGCAAGGTGGGTGCTTTGCGGGCGCTAGAGTCATAGCTGGACCTTGCGCAGGCGCAGCGCGTTCATGATGACAGAAACGGAGCTGAACGTCATGGCGGCGCTCGCAAAAATGGGGCTCAGCAGCAAACCGAAAAACGGATACAACATGCCGGCTGCGATAGGCACCCCAAGCGAGTTGTACGCAAACGCAAAGAAAAGGTTTTCGCGGATATTCCGCATGGTCGCGCGGCTTAGCGTTCGAGCGCGAGCAATCCCGCGGAGATCGCCGCGCAGCAGGGTGATTCCGGCGCTTTCCATGGCGACGTCCGTCCCAGTGCCCATGGCGATGCCGACATCGGCTTGTGTAAGCGCAGGCGCGTCGTTCACTCCGTCACCGGCCATCGCGACAACGTGTCCTTCCGTCTGAAGCTGCTTGACGATTACGCTTTTTTGGCCCGGCAGAATTTCAGCGTGAATCTGATCGATCCCGAGTTTGCGCGCGACGGAATCGGCGGTTGCGCGGCTGTCACCTGTGAGCATGATGATACGAATTCCATCGTGGTGGAGTTTCGCGAGAGCCTCGGGCGTCGTCGATTTCACGGGATCCGCTACGCCGATGATTCCGATTGGGGCGTCGTCCACGGCGATGAACATTACGGTCTGGCCGTCGGCTTCCAAGGACTTAGCTTTTTCTTCCAAAGCGCCGGCGGAGGTTTTTGTTTCAGCGAAAAGCGCGCGATTTCCTAGCGCCGCGCTGCGGCCATCAACTTGTCCGGTGACGCCTTTTCCGGTTCGAGACTGAAAGTTTGTGAGATTCCCAAGCTCGACGCCGCGCTCCTTGGCTCCTGCAAGAATCGCTGCGGCGAGTGGATGTTCGCTCCCGCGTTCGAGCGTGGCGGCAAATCGCAGAACCTGTTTTTCGTCCGAGCCCGCGGCCGGAATCACGGATGTCACGCGCGGCTTGCCTTCCGTCAGCGTGCCGGTCTTGTCCACAACCAGCGTGTCCACCTTTTCAAGAATTTCGAGGGCCTCGGCATTTTTCACCAGGATGCCAGCGAGCGCTCCGCGGCCCGTTCCAACCATGATGGCCATCGGCGTGGCGAGCCCGAGGGCGCAGGGGCACGCGATGATAAGCACAGCGACGGCATTTAGGATCGCATGAGCCATCCTGGGTTCGGGACCATACATCGCCCAGACGATAAAGGTGAGGATCGCGGCAAGTATGACCCCCGGGACAAAATATCCGGACACGCGATCAGCGAGTTTTTGTACCGGAGCGCGGCTGCGTTGCGCTTCGCTGACCATGCGCACGATTTGCGAAAGGAGCGTTTCGCTTCCAACACGTTCGGCGCGCATCACGAAAGTTCCGGTGCCATTCACAGTTCCGCCAATCACTTTGGCGCCGCTTGATTTCTCGACCGGAATTGGTTCGCCGGTCATCAGCGATTCGTCCACGGAACTTTCGCCGTCGAGGATGACGCCGTCCACCGGAACTTTCTCGCCGGGGCGCACGCGCAGGGAGTCGCCGGCGTTGATATGTTCGACCGGGACATCGATTTCGGTTCCGTCCGCACGAACGAGACGGGCCGTCTTGGGAGAAAGTTTTAGGAGAGAGCGTATCGCAGCGGAGGTGTGGCTACGCGCGCGCAATTCCAGAACCTGGCCGAGCAGCACCAACGTTGTAATAGCGGCTGCAGCTTCGAAGTAAATCGGGACGGTTCCTCCCATCACCCGAAAGGATTCTGGAAAAATCCCCGGCAATAGGACGGCGATCGTGCTGTAGGAGTAAGCGGTGCCGGTACCCAACGCGATCAGCGTGAACATATTGAGGCTGCGGTTCACGATAGACGCCCAGCCGCGTTCGAAGAAAGGCCAGCCGGCCCAGAGGACGACTAGTGTGGCCAGAAGGAACTCAATCCATCCGATTGCTCGGGGCGACAAAATGTTCTGCAAGGGCTGGCCGGGGATAAGGTCCGACATCGCGAGTGCGAGAATCGGGACGGTGAGCGCAACGCTGGTCCAGAAGCGGCGCGTCATCGAAACAAGTTCGACGTTTTCCTCATGGTCCGCGACTGCGTCACGAAGTTCGAGCGCCATGCCGCAAATCGGGCAGAAGCCGGGAACCGCTCGAACGATTTCCGGATGCATCGGACAGGTGTACTCGATGCGAGATGCTGGTTGAACGGGTACGGCAGGCTCGAGCGCCATACCGCATTTCGGGCACGCGCCTGGATGATCCTGGCGCACTTCCGGATCCATGGGGCAGATGTAGTCAGTGGCTGTTCTTTGTTTCGGTCCGCAATCCTGCCCGGTGGAAACCGTTTTTGAGGATTCGGTTCCAGCCAGCGGAACGACGAAATCATTTCTATGGAGGGAAGCTGCCGACGCGCCTGCGTATTTTTCCGGTTCTGCGGCGAATTTCGCGGCGCAGCTCTGGCAGCAGAAATAAAAGGTCTTGCCGTCGTGAACGGATTGCGCTGCGGCGCGGTCCGGGTCAACGGTCATTCCGCAGACAGGATCCTTTTCGACCGTTCTTGTGGGCTGGTTCATGTCATCGTGCATGTAAATAAGTTAGATTCCGTGGCTCGATTTACGTCGCAGCTTATCTACTTTTCGTTCAGAAGGGAATTAATGTAGGCGGTCATGTCGGGGCCGGTCCAATCCTGTGCGCCGACGATTTTGCGGTCGAGGCGGCCGCTGCGTGTGATGACGTAGGTGTCCGGGTACATGGTGGTGCCGTAGGAGAGCGGAATTTGCTTGGAGGCGTCGCGGTAGGTGGGGAAGCTGATTCCGTAAGTCTTTAGGAAATCGTTATAGGCCTGGGGGTCTTCGTCCACGCTGACGCCGAGAACGGTGCCGCCAAGCGGCGCGATGCGATGCTGCAACTGATTCAGGGACTGGGTTTCATCAACGCAGGGAGGGCACCAGGTGGCCCAAAAATTCAACAAGACTACTTTGCCGCGAAGGTCAGAGAGATGCGCGGGTTTGCCGTCCAGGGTGAAGGCGAAGTCTTTGGCGGGACGTCCCCGCAAGCTAGGCTCGCCCTGGCGATAGTCGGGACGCGCAAACAGGAAGAGCAGTCCCGCAATGAAGGCGAGAACGACGCCTGTGTTTAGTTTCCGTTTCAGTCCTTTGTCCAAGCGACCTATAATACGAGTATCGGCGAATCGAAAGCGAGCATTTTGAGCTGGGCTGCTGCGACGGCGCCCTCCCAAGGACCTTGCCTGGTTCGCACAAACACATGGTTTCCGCCATCATTCCGGCTCGAAACGAGGAAGCGTCCATCGCGCGCGCGGTGGAATCCGTCGCGACGCAAGCGGAGGTTGGCGAGATTATCGTGGTGGACGATCAATCCACCGACCGCACTGGGGCGATTCTGGCTGAACTTGCTTCGCGCATACCGAAACTGAAAATCTTGAATACGGGTGACGCTTTGCCGCCGGGTTGGGCGGGCAAAAATTATGCTGTTTCGATTGGCGCAGCGGCGGCAAAAAGTGATTGGCTGCTGTTTACCGACGCTGACACGTATCATCTGCACGGGTCCACGCGCCGCGCGCTTTGCGATGCCGTAGAGCACGACGCGGTTCTGGTTTCCTACTCGCCCGAGCAAGAGATGGGCGGGTTCTGGGAACGCGCGCTGATCCCCTTCGTTTATTGCCGGCTTGCAAACAAGTTTTCTTTCGCACGAGTGAATGATCGCGCGCAACCGGATGCGGCGGCTAACGGGCAATTTCTGCTGTTGCTAAGAGATGTTTACGAGAAGCTGGGAGGACATACCGCGATTGCAGGCCAGATTCTGGAGGACGTAGCGCTGGCGCGCCGAGTAAAGAGCGCGGGCTATGGGATTTACTTCACCGCGCCGATAGGGACTGTACGCACGCGGATGTATAGAAGTTTTCGAGCGATGTGGCAGGGATGGACGAAAAATCTGTATCCACTGATGGGCGGAAAGCCGACAGCGGTCTGGCTCGAGATAGGGGATGTGTTTCCGTGGCTTGAATTTTTGATTCTCTCATTACTGTGGATCGAATCGGCGCGGAAGCACGCGGCGCCCATGTGGTTTCTGCCGGCTATTGCCGCATCTTTACTCGCCGGACGAGCGTTTCGCTACGGGATTGATCTTTACCGGAATCTGTACCCGATCTCATACATCAAATACTACGTAGCGGGTGTGTGCCTATACTGCGCCGCCTTGGTTACCTCTTGGTGGAAGAACACGCATGGGGCAGTGCACTGGAAAGGGCGGGTGTACCCCGCGAAGACCGCATGATACGAATCACACGCAAAGTCGAATTCTCAGCGGCGCATTTCTATCACAACCCGAATTTTTCAGCTGAAGAAAACCGCCGCGTTTTCGGCAAATGCAATAATCCTCACGGGCATGGGCACAACTACGTTTTGGAAGTGACCATAGCGGGCGAGCCGGACCCGGCGACGGGAATGGTGCTGGATTTGAAGGAGCTGAAAGAGATTTTGCAGCGCGAAGTGATGGAGCGTATGGATCATCGCCACCTGAATTACGAAGTGCCGGAGCTGGCCGGCCAGATTCCTACATGTGAAAACATTGCAGCGGTGATTTGGAAGCTCCTGGAGCCGAAGATCAAGACGGGCAAACTGGACCGCGTGCGGCTGTATGAGTCTCCTGATCTTTTTGCGGAATGCACCGCGGATGCGTCCAAGGGAAACGGGGCGCGCACGTGAAAATTTCGCTGACTCGGCGCTATCGCTTTGCCGCTTCGCACCGGTTGCACACGGCGAAGCTGAGTGAGGAAGAAAACAAGCGCGTTTACGGGAAATGCAGCAATCCTTACGGACACGGACACAACTACGTGCTGGAAGTAACGATGACCGGTCCGGTGGATTCGGCGACGGGAATGATCGCGAATCTTGCAGAACTGGACCCATTCGTGCAGCGGGAAGTGATCGAGCCATTCGATCAGAAGTTCTTGAATGAGGAAATTCCCGAGTTTCGGACGCAGGTGGCCACGACGGAGAATGTTGTACGCGAGATTTTCCGCAGGCTGAAGAGTTTTCCATTGGCGCGGCTGGAGCGGGTTCGCATTGAGGAAACCAGCAAGAACAGCTTTGAAATCACGGACGAGTTAAAGGTACGAGCATGAAGAGGAGCCGGGAAAACATGGGTGAAACAACTGAAATTATAATTCCTCCGGCAGCAGGTACGGAGAGCATTGCGGATCTGGTGCGCAAGATGCTCGTGCTGCTGGGAGAAGATCCCAATCGCGAAGGTCTGCGGCGGACGCCGGAGCGCTTCGAGAAAGCGCTGCGCTTTCTGACCAGCGGGTACCGCCAGGATCCGGAGAAGCTGCTGAATGGGGCAATGTTCAGCGTGTGCTACGACGAAATGGTGGTGGTGAAAGACATCGAAGTTTACAGCCTGTGCGAACACCACCTGCTTCCGTTTTTTGGGCGATGCCACGTGGCCTACATCCCGTCGAAGAAAGTGGTGGGATTGAGCAAGATCGCGCGGCTGGTGAATATGTTCGCGCGGCGTTTGCAAATACAGGAGCGGTTGACCAGCCAAATTGCGCAGTCGATTCAAGAACATCTGAGCCCGGAAGGAGTGGGAGTGATCATCGAGGCACGGCATTTGTGCATGGTGATGCGCGGAGTGGAAAAACAAAACTCGATGGCGACTACCAGCGCGATGCTGGGCGCGTTTCGGGAAAACAAACAGACACGCGATGAGTTCTTGGCTCTCATCAATTCGCAGAAGCCTTGAATCGCCGACTTCGAGACCGGAGGGCACCCTTCGGCCGCCGCTGCGATCCCTGAGGTGAACGGAAATTAGCTTTGCGCTGGAGAGGCTATGTGCTAGCATTTTTAACGATCGAAGAAGAGATAAGAGCGTAGAGCAGGGCACGGCGTTTCAGGGGGAGGGGCAAGTTGATGGAAGCTAAAGCGGAGTTGATCGAGCAGTTCCGGACACACTCGAAGGATACAGGATCACCGGAAGTGCAAATCGCATTGTTGAGCGAACGCATTAGCTACCTGACCACTCACCTTAAGTCCCACGCGAAAGATCACGCCTCACGGCGCGGGTTGATCATGATGGTCAACAAACGCAGGCGGCTGCTGGACTATCTGAACCGGCGCGACCCAAATCGGTATCGCGAGATTGTGGAACGACTGAGCTTGCGTAAGTAGCGCGGTTTCCTGAGCGGCCTGTTGGCCGGCAGGCGCCGTACGCGAGAGAATGTTGGATCGATAGAATTCCCGCTCGTTTTTCTTCGCAATATCCTTCCTCGATGTAGTTCCCGAGAGTTGTCTCTCGTATCTGAAACAGCCTCCGACGAATCGGAGAAAAAAGGACGTGTTTGATGTTTGAAAAAGTAAGTTTGGAAGTAGGCGGACGCACATTGACGTTTGAGACGGGCAAGATTGCCCGCCAAGCACATGGCGCCGTAGTGGCGCGTTATGGAGACTCAGTGGTGCTGGCCACGGCCTGCATGGACAATAAGGCGACTGAGAAAGATTTTCTGCCCCTGACCGTGGATTATCGCGAGTACACCTATTCGGCGGGAAAGATTCCCGGAGGATTTTTTAAGCGCGAAGGGCGCCCGTCGGAGCGCGAAATTTTGACTTCGCGGCTGACTGACCGGCCGCTGCGACCGCTGTTCCCCGAAGGATGGTCCAACGAAACGCAGATTGTCGCGATGGTGCTTTCGGCGGACAGCGAAAATGATCCTGACGTGATTGCGGTGACGGCGGCTTCGGCGGCCCTGTTCATTTCGAAAATTCCGTTTGAGAAGCCGATTGCGGCGGTTCGTATCGGATTGATTGAAGGCAAGCTGGTAGTGAATCCAACTGTAGCCGAGCAAAAAACCAGCCAGATGAATCTGATTGTGGCGGGTTCGGACGAAGCGATCGTGATGGTGGAATCGGGCGCGCTGGAAGTTTCCGAAGAGGTTGTGGCGGATGCGCTGGAATTCGCACACGCGGAAATTCGCAAGATTGTCGCCGCGATCCGCGAATTGCACAGCCGCGTAAAGCCCCAGAAGGTCGCCGTTGTGGCGCCTGCGTTTGACGAAGCGATGTATAAGCAGATGCAGCAGCAGTACGGCGAGAAACTGCGCGACGCGGTGGATACGCAGAAGCACCCCAAATCGGAAAGCTACAGCCTGGTGGATGGCATCAAGGCGGAAATCATCAAGGCGATTCCGGAAGACGACGCGGAGAAGCGCAAGCTGGCGTACCGCGCGTTCGAGCGCTTGCGCGAAAAAATCTTCCGCGACGACATGATTGGGCGCCACCGGCGTCCCGATGCTCGCGCGTTTGACCAGATTCGCCAGATTACGTGCGAGGTCGGCGTTCTGCCGCGCGCGCACGGATCAGCGCTGTTCACTCGCGGAGAGACGCAAGCTTTGGCCACGGCCACGCTTGGCACCAAAGAAGATCGGCAGCGCCTGGACCTGCTATTCGAAGAGGAAACGTTCAAGCGCTTCATGCTGCATTACAATTTCCCGCCGTTCTCGGTAGGCGAAGTGAAATTCCTTCGCGGGCCGGGACGCCGTGAAATCGGTCACGGAGCTTTGGCCGAGCGAGCAATTGCCAATCTCCTTCCGCCTGAAGCAGATTTCCCCTACGCCGTGCGCGTCGTTTCCGATATTTTGGAATCGAACGGCTCGTCGTCGATGGCTACTGTCTGCGGCGCTTCTCTGGCATTGATGGATGCGGGCGTTCCGCTGAAGGCCGCTTGCGCGGGAATTGCGATGGGACTGGTCGTGGAAGGCGATAAATACGCCATCTTGACCGACATCGCGGGCGCAGAAGATCACTACGGCGACATGGACTTCAAGGTTGCCGGCACGCGCCAGGGAATCACCGCGTTGCAGATGGACATCAAGGTGAGCGGCGTCAGCATCGCCATGATGCGCGAGGCGTTGGCGCAGGCACGGAAGGCGCGCCTGCAGATCCTTGACAACATGGACGGTACAATTTCCACCGGCCGCGCGGAAATTTCCACCTACGCTCCGCATCTCTTCATGCTCAGTATTCCCACGGACAAAATCCGCGATTTGATCGGACCGGGCGGAAAGAAAATCCGAGGCATCATCGAAGCAACCGGCGTGAAGATCGACGTGATGGACGACGGCAAGGTTCACGTTTTCGCGTCAGGCGGAAAATCCGCGGAAGAAGCGCTGAAAATGATTCGCGACGTGACAGCGACGGCCGAGATGGGAAAGACCTATCTCGGAACGGTTGTACGCATCGCGGAGTTCGGCGCATTCGTCGAAATTTTCCCCGGGACGGACGGACTGCTGCACATCAGCGAAATTGCGGAAGCGCGCATTCGCGCGGTTCGCGATGAACTGAAGGAAGGCGACCAGATCCTCGTGAAGGTTCTGGCCATCGAGGGGAACAAAATCCGCTTAAGCCGCAAGGCGGTGTTGCGAGATCAGAAGCCAAAGGCGGAGACGGCAACTGCGGAAGGGCACTCGTAGATTGTTCTAAGACAGAGAGAAGCTAAATCGGAACGAAAGAATGGGGGGAGGCGAGAAATCGCTTCCCCTTTTTATTTGTCCTGGCTGGAGACCCGTTCAATTCGGGCGCCGATCTCGCGCAGTTTGTCTTCGATGCGTTCATAGCCGCGATCGATGTGATAGACGCGGTCGATCCACGTTGTATTGTCGGCTACCAGTCCTGCTAGCACGAGCGAAGCACTCGCGCGCAGATCGGACGCTGTTACTGGCGCTCCGCTGAGCGGCGTGGGACCGGTGATGACAGCGAGATTGCCGTCCACTGCGATGTTCGCTCCCATGCGCATAATCTCACTTGCGTGCATGTAACGGTTCTCGAAGATCGTCTCGCGAACGTGCGAGACGCCAGTCGCTTGGGTGGCCAGCGCCATGAACTGAGCTTGCATGTCGGTAGCGAATCCGGGGTATTCCTCAGTGGTGACGTCAGCTGCGACAAGCTTTTTTGCGGCACGCACCCGCAGCTTTCCGTTTCCTTCGCACTTGATTTCCACGCCGCATTCTTTGAGCTTGTTCAAAACTGCAACTAAATGTTGGGGTTCGCAGTCGGTGAGGAGCAAATCTCCTCCGGTGATCGCTCCGGCGACGAGAAATGTGCCGGTCTCGATGCGGTCAGGAATGATGGCGTGCGTAGCTCCATGCAAGCTCGAGACGCCGCGAACGCGAAGCGTGGAGGTGCCCACACCTTCGATCTTGGCGCCCATTTTTATCAGGAGTTCGGCGAGGTCGGTGACTTCCGGCTCAAGCGCGGAATTTTCCAGGATGGTTTCACCCTCGGCCAAAACCGCAGCCGTCAGAATATTTTCTGTCCCGGTGACGGTGATTTTCGGGAAGCGAAAAGTGGCGCCACGGAGGCGCTTGCAGCGGGCTTCCACATAGCCATGTTCCACGGAAATCTGGGCGCCGAGTTTTTCGAGCGCTTGAATGTGGATGTCAATTGGGCGGGCTCCGATGGCGCAACCGCCGGGCAGCGAAACGCGTGCGTATCCGAATCGCGCGAGCAGCGGCCCGAGAGTCAGGACTGAGGCGCGCATCGTTTTCACCAATTCGTAGGGAGCTTCCTGCAATGAAACAGTTTCTGCTTGAATGGTGAATTCGCTGGGCGGCAGGTCCGGGCTTTCAACGCGGCAACGCATATGCGCGAGGAGCTTGGCCATGGTGATGATGTCGCGGACGTGTGGAATATTTTGCAGGGTTACGGGCTCGTTCGTCAGCAGCGCCGCGGCCATCGCCGGCAACGCAGCATTTTTCGCTCCG
This sequence comes from Candidatus Acidiferrales bacterium, assembly GCA_049517055.1. Classification (GTDB taxonomy): domain Bacteria; phylum Acidobacteriota; class Terriglobia; order Acidiferrales; family UBA7541; genus Palsa-295. Next base: position 17,068 of record JBEKSN010000051.1, read on the forward strand.
CTGATTCGGACGGTGCCTTCTAGCCGGCGTCCGCCCTGGATTTTGAATCGGTCCATGTTATTTCCCCTTGCGTGTTGCGCGAGGTTGTTTGTTTCTTTGCGATTCGAGCGCTTGCCGCACGTTGCCGCTGGATTGCTGCAGACGCCGCCGCGCGTCGCGCACGTTTGCGCCTGTCTTTAGCATCACGAGAGCCACGGGCAAAACGTGTTGCGCTTGACGCAATGCTCGTTGCGCGTTTGACACGCTTGCGCCGGAAGCTTCTTCGAGAATCCGCGCTCCCCTTTGCCGCAACTTCTGATTTGTCAGCGCCACGTAGATCATCCAGTTTTCATAAACTCTGCCAAGCCGCACCATCGAAGCTGTAGAAAGCAGGTTGAGGACCATTTTTTGCGCCGTGCCGGCTTTCAAGCGCGTGGAGCCGGCGATGGCTTCGGGGCCGGTGTCTGGCGCGATTGCGATATCCACTACGCGCGCGAGTGGTGATCTTGGATTGGATGTGAGGCCGATGGTGGCCGCACCGCGTTTGTTTGCGAACCGCATCGCGCCCAGAACGTACGGTGTGGTTCCGCTGGCGGCCAAGCCAACCACCACATCTCCACGTCGCAACCCTGCGTTCACCATGTCGCGTGCTCCACTTTTCGCTGAATCCTCGGCGCCTTCCACCGCGCCGCGCACGGCTCGCGAGCCGCCAGCGATGACCGCCTGCACCATTTTCGGCAGCGTGCCAAACGTCGGCGGACATTCCGCCGCATCGAGAACTGCGAGCCGTCCGCTCGTTCCCGCGCCAACGTAGAAAAGGCGTCCGCCCTTGCGAAAGCTTTTCACAATCGCATCGACGGCGCGCGCAATCTTGGGCAGCTCACGGCGAACTGCGAGAGCCACGCGCGCATCTTCGCGATTCAAGACGCGCAAAATTTCGAGCGTGGACTTCCTATCGAGTCCACGAGTTCGCGGATTTCGCTGCTCGGTTTTTGACGGCTTCAAAACGCGCGCCCCTGAAACTGCTGAAATGATTATACCGGGGTCAGCGCCGCGTTCGCAGACTGCGACGAAATCTAAAAAGGATTGTGACGTTGGAGTTATTGGAGTTATCGAACCGAGGCAGGCTGATTTGCCAGTCCCAGGGATTGCAAGATGGCATCGTGCACGGCGGGACGGAGTTGGCGGATTTGCTCGTTGGCCCGGGTGGGATTCACGCGATTCGTCAGCAAAACGACAAAAAGGCCGCGCTCGGGGTCGATCCAGAGCGACGTACCAGTGAAACCGGTGTGGCCGAAACTGCCCGGCGAAAAGTAATGGCCGGAGGAAGAAGGTTGCGTAACGACGTCCCAGCCAAGCGTGCGGGCTGCGTCTCCGATTGCTTGGCGAGCGGTGAACTCCTGAAGGGTCGCGCGCGCCAGCAGGCGATGGTGAGCGTAGATGCCGCCGTTCAGAATCATCTGCGCAAATATGGCAGTGTCGCCCGCCGTTGAGAAAAGGCCCGCGTGGCCGGAAACGCCGCCCATGGCCCAGGCGTTTTCGTCGTGGACTTCGCCTTGCATCAGGCGCTTGCGAAAATCCAGATCGTTTTCAGTGGGCGCAATTGTCGGCCAGAACTTGCGCGGTGGATTGAACAAGGAAGCGTCCATGCCCAGCGGCGCGAGAATGTGCTGCTTCGCGTATTCGTCGAGTGTGACTCCGGTGAGCCTCTGAACGATTTCGCCGAGCATGATAAATCCTAAATCGGAGTACTCCACTTGCGTTCCGGGCTGATGCACGAGAGGTTCCGCCAGAACGCGTGCGAGAACGGCATCGTGGCCTTTCGCGTCCTTGTAAAAATCGCGGTGCGCCGGAAGCCCGGAATCGTGCAGGAGAAGATTGCGAATGGTGACGCGAGCGCGCCAAGCGGGATCCGGGTCCGACTTCGCGGCGGTGGTCCATTCAGGCAGATAGCGAGAGACAGCCGTGTCGAGATCGAGGCGCTTCTGCTGCATCAGCATCATCACCGAAGTGGTGGTGACGATGACCTTGGTGAGAGAGGCCATGTCATATAGCGTGCTCGCGGTTACCGCGGGAGATTTTGCGTCGCGCGTGAGCTTGCCGAACGGGCGCACGATCAGTTGATCGCGAAATCCAACGGCCAACACGCCACCTGGAATTGCTCCATCCGCTATCGCGCGGTCCATCAGGTCGAACGCCGGCTTCAGCCTTGCGGCCATATCCGGAGGCGCGGGCTGAAGCGTCATCGGATTCGCCGCGACGCGAATGCCGTCGCCGCGTTTCAAAGTTCCGGGAACGGTAACTGGAATTTGCCCTTCGGTTGCCACTTGGCCAAAAAGCGCGCGAACGGCAGCGCGTTGCGAGACATCATTCGTGGAGAATTCCGCGAGCCAGGTCTTCGCCTCCGGAAACTTTTCGATAAGATAGGGGCTGCCGAAGGACATCACGACAAGAGGTTTTCCCGCGGCGACGATTTGATTTACCAGCGCGCGTTGATCGTCAGGCAGGCCCACGTTTCCCTTGCGATCCGCGACGCGCACGAACAGAGCGGCGATGGCCACATCGTAGCTTTCGGGTGGCGGAAGCTTCAGCGCGCTGGCGGATGAGAACTGCGTGTCGGCACGCAGAGCCTTCAGCGAATCCACGCGCCAGCGAATTTCGGGTTCGATCGTTTCGCCGGGATAAGGATCGGCATCAGCGGAGAGCGAGACGAGCAGAACTCGAAGCGGATGGCTCGCGTCCAATGGCAAAAGCTTCGAAGTGTCGCGCAGAAGCGTCACGCCGCGATCCGCAATGGCTTGAGCTTGCGCTGCATATTCCGGCTTGGCAAATTTTTCGTTAAGATGCTCGACATCGGCGAGCCGATCCTTGTCCAGCCCGAGGCGCGATTTAGCCTGCAGAATGCGGCGGACAGAGTCATCAATGCGTGACACGGAAATGCGGCCGGACTTCACTGCTTGTTCGAGCGATGCCATGGCTGCATCCGGCACAGGAGGCTGAAGAATCACGTCAGCGCCGGCTTCCACCGCTCGCACCGCGGCGTCGCCCGGCGCGTAGAGCGAAGTTACTCC